>NZ_JBHXVG010000023.1:0-141711 GCF_042672405.1 Streptomyces sp. NPDC127197
AAGGGCGCGAAGAACTACGAGCCGAACAGCTTCGGCGGCCCGTTCCAGACGGACCGGCCGCTGTGGGCCTCCAGCTCGGACTTCACGGCCGGCACGGGCAACCACCCGGCGCCGGTGCACGCCGAGGACAACGACTTCGTCCAGGCGGGCAACCTCTACCGCCTGATGTCCGAGGACGAGAAGGAGCGCCTGATCAACAACCTGGCGGGCAGCATCGCCGGGGTGTCGCGCGACGACATCGCCGAGCGGGCGATCAACAACTTCCGCCAGGCGGACGGTGACTTCGGCAAGCGGCTGGAAGCCGCCGTCCAGGCCCTGCGCGGCTGACACCAGCCAGCACTGGATCGCTTGCCGTGGCGACGGGCCGGGTTCCTCGGGGAGCCCGGCCCGCTTCGCGCGCCTCTAGGCCGGTACCTGCTGCCGGGCCGGCACCCAGCAGCGGATGATGTCGCGGACCGAGACGATGCCGGCGGGTTCGCCACGGTCGAGAACGATGAGATGGCGGAAGCCGCCGTGCGCCATGGCACGGGCCGCCTCCTCCAGGGTCCAGGCCGGGGCGGCGAAGACGACGTCGGTGGTGGTGTGGGCGTGGGACAGCTCCGTGTCCGGGTCCTGACCCAGGCCCACGGAGTTGAGGATGTCCCGCTCGGTGAGGATGCCGATGCCGCCGGCGTCGGGGTCGAGGACCACGGCCGCGCCGACCCTGCGGGCGGACATCAGGGCGGCTGCCTGGCGAAGCGTGTGGGTGGGGCCGATGGTGAGGACCACCGTGCTCATGGCGTCGCGGACGAGCATGGGATGGAGCCACCTCCTGAGGAAGCCCCGGCTTCGGTCATTGCACTTTGTTCATCGTTTCACAAGTTCACAAGGCCGGGGATTCTCAGAGTGACAGGCAAAGAGAGGGTCAACAAGGGGGCGTTCAGTAGCGCTGGTTGAGGTAGCCGAGCAACTCGTCGTGGAGCAGGCCGTTCGACGCGGCCGCGTTGCCGCTGTGCGGGCCCGGACGGCCGTCGAGGCCCGTGAAGGTGCCGCCGGCCTCCGTCACGATGATCGCGTTCGCGGCCATGTCCCAGAGCGACAGCTCGGGCTCGGCGCACATGTCGACCGAGCCCTCGGCGACCATCATGTACGGCCAGAAATCGCCGTACGCGCGCGTGCGCCAGACCTCGCGGGTGAGGTCCAGGAAGCCGTTCAGACGGTCCTGCTCCTCCCAGCCGGACAGGGAGGAGTACGCGAACGAGGCGTCCGACAGCTTGGAGACACGGGAGACGTGCAGCCGGGTGGCGGAGGACAGGCTGCGCCCGGTGAAGGCGCCGTGGCCCTTCGCGGCCCACCAGCGGCGGCCCAGGGCGGGGGCGGAGACGACGCCGACGACGGGCTGATAGCCGCCCTCCGCCGCCTCCATCAGCGAGATGAGAGTGGCCCAGACGGGGACGCCGCGGACGTAGTTCTTGGTGCCGTCGATCGGGTCGATGACCCAGCGGCGCGGGCCGGTGCCCTCGATGCCGTACTCCTCGCCGAGGATCGCGTCGCGGGGGCGGGCGCGTTGGAGCTGGCCGCGGATGAGCTCCTCGGCCGCCCGGTCGGCCTCGGACACCGGCGTCATGTCGGGCTTCGTCTCGACCTTGAGGTCGAGGGCCTTGAAGCGGTCCGTCGTCGCGGCGTCGGCGGCGTCCGCGAGGACGTGGGCGAGACGCAGGTCGTCGAGATAGTCGGGCATGAGCGAACGGTATCTGGATCTGTTGGTACGGGGCTATGGGGGGGCGGCGTGGGAGGGTGCCCTGGTGCGCCCCCTCCGCGCCTGTACGAACCCTTGACAGTGCCCCCGGGCGCGTCAAATCTGGGCAGGAATTCGTTGTCCCGGGAGGCGATGATGCCTGCAGCGCGGGAGTCCCTGCTGGATGCCGCTTACACGGCGCTCGCCCGTCGGCCGTGGGCCGCGGTGCGGATGGTGGACGTGGCCGCGGCGGCCGGGGTGTCCCGGCAGACGCTGTACAACGAGTTCGGCAGCAAGGACGGGCTGGCCCGGGCGCTGGTGCGCAGGGAGGCCGACGGGTATCTCGCCGGCGTCGAACGCGCGCTGGCCACCCACAGCGACGCCCGTGAGCGGCTCACCGCCACCGCGGAGTGGACCACGTCGGCCGCCCGGGAGAACGCGCTGGTGCGGGCCATGCTCACCGGCTGCTGGAACGAACGGCTGCCCGCACCGAGGCTGTCGGCGGTGCCGTCCTCCTCCGCCGTACCCGCGCAGCGGCGCGCCGACGGGCCGCTGCCCTCGCCCGGCGACTTCGTGGCGCTCGTCCGCGACCGCGCGGTGGCGGTGCTGGCCGGTCCCGGCGCGCAGAAGACGGACACCGCCGACCTGGCCCGCTCCTGCGAACTGGTCGTCCGCCTCGCGCTGTCCTGCGTGGCCGCACCGCCTGTCGAGGGCGGGGTCGCCGATCTCGTCCGCGGGGCCCTGTACCGGCAGCCGGTGTGAGTCCTCGGGTCAGTGGGCCGAGCCGGACAGCTGGAGGCCGATGATGCCGATGATCACCAGGCTGATCGAGACGATCTTCAACGTCGACACGATGTCGCCGAGGAAGACCATGCCGTAGATGGCGGTGCCGGCCGCGCCGATGCCGGTCCACACCGCGTAGGCGGGGCCCACGTCGAGCTTTTTCAGGGACAGCGTCAGCAGGCCGAAGCTGCCCAGTGCGAAGACGCAGAAGGCGACGGTCGGCCACAGCCGCGTGAAGCCGTGGGACAGCTTCAGGCAGACGGCGAAGCCGGTTTCGAGCAACCCGGCCACGATGACCAGCAGCCACGCCATGTGCTGTCCTCCCCGTACGTCCACGTCCGGTGACCGCTTGTCAGGCTTTGCTCACCCCTGGGATCCGGCCTAGCGATTATGCCCTTACCGGACCCGCCGGGAGGCAAACCCCGCGTGAAGAGAAACAACGCGCGGGTCAGTCGCCTTCCTTGCGCTCCCGCGTGGCCAGCAGTCGGCGCAGCGAGTACAGGCGGGCGGGGTCGGCATGGCCTTCGGCCACCCAGGCGTCCAGCGCACAGTCCGGCTCGTCGTGACTGCACGCGCGCGGGCAGCCCTCCGTGCCCGGTTCCAGGTCGGGGAAGGCGTGGATCACCCGGGACGGGTCGACGTGGGCGAGGCCGAAGGACCGTACGCCCGGGGTGTCGATCACCCAGCCGTCCGTGCCGGACAGCGGGAGCGCCAGGGCCGACGTCGTGGTGTGCCGGCCGCGGCCCGTCACCACGTTCACATGCCCGGTCAGGCGGCGGCGCTCCTTGGGCACCAGGGCGTTGACCAGGGTCGTCTTGCCGACGCCGGAGTGGCCGACGAAGGCCGTGATCTTGCCGTCCAGCTGGTCCCGTACGCGGTCCGCCGCCTCGCCGCTGTCCAGTTCCTCGCGGCTGGTGACGACGTACGGGATGTCCAGGTGGCCGTAGAGCTCCAGGAGCTTGTCGGGCGGGGCGAGATCCGACTTCGTCATGACCAGGAGGGGTTCGAGTCCGCCGTCGTACGCCGCCACCAGACAGCGGTCGATCAGACGCGGGCGCGGCTCCGGGTCGGCGAGGGCGGTGACGATGGCCAGCTGGTCGGCGTTGGCGACGACCACCCGCTCGTACGGGTCGTCGTCGTCCGCGGTGCGGCGCAGCACCGACGTGCGCTCCTCGATGCGCACGATCCGGGCGAGCGTGTCCTTCTTGCCGGACAGATCGCCGACGAGGGCCACCCGGTCGCCGACCACCGCCGCCTTGCGGCCCAGTTCGCGGGCCTTCATCGCCAGCACGATCCGGTCCTCGACGAGGCAGGTGAGCCGGCCGCGGTCGACGGTGAGGACCATGCCCTCGGCGGCGTCCTCGTGCTTGGGCCGGATGTTCGTACGCGGCCGGTTGCCCTTGCGGTTGGGGCGGGAGCGGATGTCGTCCTCGTCGGTGTGCTTGCCGTAGCGGCGCATGACCTGATCCCGCCGTCCCTATGCCCCGAGCATCCCGGTCCACAGGTCGGGGAAGTCCGGCAGGGTCTTCGCCGTCGTCGCCACGTTCTCGATCTGCACGCCCTCCACCGCGAGGCCGATGATCGCGCCGGCAGTGGCCATCCGGTGGTCCTCGTACGTGTGGAAGATCCCGCCGTGCAGGGGGCGCGGGCGGATGTGCAGGCCGTCGGCGGTCTCCGTCACGTCACCGCCGAGTTCGTTGATCTCCTTGGTGAGGGCGGCCAGCCGGTCCGTCTCGTGCAGGCGCAGGTGGGCCACCCCGCGCAGGGTGGACGGGGAGCCGGCGAGGGCGGCGACGGCCGCGATGCCGGGGGTCAGCTCGCCCACGTCGCCGAGGTCCACGTCGATGCCGTGGACCGAGCCCGACCCGGTGAACTCGAGGCCGTAGTCGGTCAGTTCGCAGGAACCGCCCATCTCGGTGAAGATCTCGCGCAGCCGGTCGCCGGGCTGGGTGGTGCGCGACGGCCAGTCCGGGATCAGCACCTTGCCGCCGGTCACCAGCGCCGCGGCCAGGAACGGCTGGGCGTTGGACAGGTCCGGCTCGATGGTCAGGTCACGGCCGAGCAGGGCGCCCGGAGTGACCCGCCAGACGTTCGGCTCGCCGCCCGACTCCGGGGTGTCGACCTGGGCGCCGACCGCGCGCAGCATGTCGACGGTCATGCGGATGTGCGGCATCGAGGGGAGCGTCGAGCCGGTGTGGCGGACCTCGACGCCCTGGTTGAAACGCGGGCCGGACAGCAGCAGCGCCGACACGAACTGGGACGAGGAGGAGGCGTCGATCTCGACCGGGCCGCCGTCCAGGGCGCCCCCGCCGTGCACCGTCAGCGGCAGCGCGCCGCGACCGTCGTCGTCGATCCGGGCGCCGAGGACGCGCAGGGCGTCGATCACGCCGTTCAGCGGGCGCTCGTACGACCTCGGGTCCCCGTCGAAGCGGATGGGGCCGTCGGCGAGCGCGGCGACCGGCGGCAGGAACCGCATCACCGTGCCGGCGTTTCCGACGTCGACCGTGGCCGGGCCGCGCAGACCGGCCGGGAGCACCCGCCAGGCCTCGCCGGTGCCGTCCGGACCCACGCCCTCCTCGATGGCGACGCCCATCGCACGCAGGGCACCCGCCATCAGGAGCGTGTCACGGGAACGCAGCGGGCGGCGCAGCCAGCCGGGCTCGGAGGCGAGGGCGGCGAGCACCAGGGCGCGGTTGGTGACCGACTTGGACCCGGGCACATGGACCGTGGCATTGACGGCTCCGCTCGCGTGCGGGGCGGGCCAGAGGGTGGTGTGTGCGTCGTTCGGGGCCATGGGCCCCACTCTAGTGGGAGGCCGTTGTTCGGGTGCGGCGCCGTCGGGGCTGGTCGCGCAGTTCCCCGCGCCCCTTAGGTCTGCTGGTCATGCCCCGAGTAGCCAACGCCCCCCACCTATCAGCGAGGAGAAGGACACGGCATGGAACAGGAAAAGCCACAGGCCTGCCGGGGCGTGTGTCAGGCGGGACAGCTGGTCCGCGTCCGAGTCTCCCGCGCCTCCCCGTGAGCGCTTCGCCTGGAGTTCGAACGCCGGGCGCACGCCGCCCACCAGCAGGAACCACACCACCGCGTAGGCGAACGCCGCCTGTATCTGCGGGCCGGTCAGCCAGGACACCATCAGGAACATACCGCCGGTCAGGATCACGGTGAGTGCCCCGTACGCGTTGCGGATCATCACCAGCATGGCCACCAGCAGCGCCGTGGCCAGCCACAGCAGCAGTGTGATGCGGCCCGTGGCGAGCAGCGCGGCACCGCCGAGGCCGAGCAGCGGGGGAGCGGTGTAGCCGGCGGCGGCCGTGAGGATCATGCCGAGGCCGTACGGCTTGCCGCGGCTGACGGTGAGGCCGCTGGTGTCGGAGTGCAGCCGTATGCCGGTCAGGGTCCGGCCGGTCAGCAGGGCGACCAGGCCGTGGCCGCCCTCGTGGGCGATGGTGATGGCATTGCGGAAGACGCGCCACAGGCCGTGCGGGACGATCACCGCGAGAGCGGCGACCAGGGTGGCGATCACCACCCACACGTCGGGGTCGGGCTGGGTGCCGATGAGCTCGTCCCACAGAGAGGTGGCTGTAGTGCTGTCCATGTTTCTGGGGCGCTCCCTCTGATCGGCGGAGTCTGGCAGTGTGGCACGTATGTGCGGACGGTATGCATCGAGTCGTAGGCCCGAGGATCTCGTAGGAATCTTTGAGATCGAGAAGTGGGAGCCCGAGGAGACTCTGGAGCCCGACTACAACGTGGCGCCGACCAAAGAGGTCCACGCGGTCCTCGACCGTCCTCTGAAGGACGTCGACGACCGGCGCCCGGTTCGCCAGCTGCGCAAGCTGAAGTGGGGACTGGTCCCGTCCTGGGCCAAGACGCCCGAGGGCGGCGCCCGGATGATCAACGCGCGCGCGGAGACGGTCCACGAGAAGCCGGCCTACCGCCGCGCCTTCACCACCCGGCGCTGCATCCTGCCCGCCGACGGCTACTACGAGTGGGTCACCGGCAAGCAGGAGCGGGACCTGGAGGTCGAGGGCAAGAAGAAGCGGCCGCGCAAACAGCCGTACTTCGTGCTCCCCGCCGACGGGTCGGTGTTCGCGATGGCCGGGCTGTACGAGTTCTGGCGGGACCGGACGCTGCCCGACGACCACCCGCAGGCCTGGTGGGCCACCTGCTCCGTCATCACCACGGAGGCCGAGAAGAGCCCACTGGCCGTGGCCCCCGCCGACGGCCCGTACACCCTCGCCGACATCCATCCCCGGATGCCGCTGATGCTCACCCCGGACCGCTGGGACGCCTGGCTCGACCCGTCCCGCACCGACCCCGACGACCTGCGGGAGCTGCTCGCCCCGCCCCCGCCCGGCCTGATGCGCGCCTACCCGGTGACCACGGCCGTCAGCAACGTCCGCAACAACGGCCCGGAGCTGCTCACGGAGCTCGAAGGCCCCGAAGAGGGCACACTCTTCTGATGTGAGCGAGATCATCGAGACGGACGCCGGTACCGCCCGCATCACCTGGCACAAGGCGCGGAGGGCCAGGCTCGTTCTGGCCCTCGGCCACGGCGCCGGCGGTGGCATCGAGGCGCGCGACCTCAAGGCAGTCGCGGACGTGCTGCCCGGGCACGGGGTGAGCGTCGCCCGCGTCGAGCAGCCCTGGCGGGTCGCCGGGAAGAAGATGGCCCCCGCGCCGAAGACGCTGGACGTGGGCTGGCGCGGGATCTGGCCGGCCCTGGCCAAGCCCGGGCTGCCGGTCGTCGCGGGCGGACGCAGCGCGGGCGCCCGGGTCGCCTGCCGTACGGCGACGGAGCTCGGGGCGGCGGCGGTCCTCGCCCTCGCCTTCCCGCTCCACCCGCCGGGCAAGCCGGAGAAGTCCCGCGCCGAGGAGCTGCTCGGGGCCGGGGTGCCGACCCTCGTCGTCCAGGGCGGGAACGACCCGTGGGGAAAGCCCGCGGAGTTCCCCGAGGGTTCCCACGAGCTGGTCGAGGTGCCGTACGGCGATCATGCTTTCGCGGTCCCGAAGCGGGCGGAGATCACCCAGGAGCAGGCCCTGGAGATCCTCACGGACGCGGTGGTGCGGTGGACCGGGTCACTCGGGTAAAGCTTCGGGAATGCCGGGGCCCCGACCACTGTTGAGGCGGACAGAAGTGCTGATGACCAGCGCCGACGTCGTAGGAGAGGAAGTCCGCCGCATGGGTTCGATCTACTGCCCGAGCCGCAGCAGCCGCACTGACCTGGACTGGACGGTGCTGCACGCGGCCAAGGCCGTTCCTGTTCGAGCGGCGGCGGGTGCGGATCGTCGTCTATCCTCCGATTCTGGTGGGACCGCATTCGGTCTCGCCCGGAATCTTGAGGAGGTGGGTCCGGTCACCGGTACCGACGCAGGGACCGACAACGGCCAGGCGGAGCTGCCCGAGGGCCAGGGCATCAGCGGGGACTCGAGCACGGAGTCGACCGCTCAGCGCAGTGCGCGCTTCGAGCGGGACGCGCTCGAATTCCTCGACCAGATGTACTCGGCCGCGCTGCGCATGACGCGCAACCCGGCCGACGCCGAGGACCTGGTGCAGGAGACGTACGCCAAGGCGTACGCGTCCTTCCACCAGTTCCGCGAGGGCACCAACCTGAAGGCGTGGCTGTACCGGATCCTCACCAACACCTTCATCAACTCGTACCGCAAGAAGCAGCGCGAACCCCAGCGCAGCGCGGCCGAGGAGATCGAGGACTGGCAGCTCGCCCGTGCCGAGTCGCACATGTCGACGGGCCTGCGCTCCGCGGAGTCGCAGGCGCTCGACCACCTGCCCGACTCGGACGTGAAGGAAGCGTTGCAGGCGATCCCCGAGGAATTCCGCATCGCCGTCTATCTCGCGGACGTAGAGGGCTTTGCGTACAAGGAGATCGCGGACATCATGGGGACACCCATCGGTACGGTGATGTCCCGGCTGCACCGGGGCCGCCGTCAACTGCGCGGCATGCTCGAGGACTACGCCCGTGAGCGGGGGCTGGTCCCGGCGGGCGCCGGAGAGTCGAACGAAGCGAAAGGCTCGGGCTCATGAGCTGCGGAGAGCCGCACGAGACGGACTGCAGTGAAGTCCTGGACCATCTGTACGAGTTCCTCGACAGTGAGATGCCGGACGTCGATCGCGAGAAGATCCAGCACCACTTCGAGGAATGCTCGCCGTGCCTGGAGAAGTACGGCCTGGAGCAGGCCGTGAAGAAGCTGGTCAAGCGGTGCTGCGGGCATGACGACGTGCCCACCGACCTGCGGGCCAAGGTCATGGGACGGATCGATCTGATCCGCTCCGGGCAGGCCGTGCCCGAGCACGACGTGACGGCCACGCCCCAGGCGACCCCGCAGGAATCCTGAAACTCCGGGGACGGGATTCCGCTACGGGGGTCCCGTCACCCGAACGTGCTAATCGGCCGTCCGTCGGCCGCGCCCCTCCCCCTCACCGCCCTAAGCTCCGGAGCCTGGACAGGCACGGTCGGGGGACCGGGGGAGGGGCGTCGTCATGGAGGCGGTTCCGGCACGCGCACGTGTGTACGTCGCCTGTGTCGTCCTCGGTGCCCTGGTCTGCCTGCTGCCGCTGCCGACGGTACGTGCGTCGTGGCGGGCGATGATCCTGCTGGCCGTTCTGTACGCCGGTGGTGAGTGGCTCGCCCGCAGACGCATCGCCGGCGCCTTCCACCCCGTCCTGCTCGCCGGGGCGTTTCTGCTGCCGCCGGCCGCCGCGGCGCTCGTCGCCCTGCCGGGAGCGCTGCTGTCGCCGGTGGAGCGGCGCCCCGTCGGGCTGCGGCGGATCTGGCGGGCCGCCCAGCTCACCCTCGCGGTGTGGGCCGCCGCCCGCGTCCATGGCGCGCTCGGCGGGCGGGACGCCGTGGTCGCGCCCGACTTTCCCTACGCCCTTGTGCCGGCCGGGGCCGCCGTGCTGGCGTTCTGCCTGGTGCTGACCGTGCTGGACGGGGGCATTCTCGCGCTCGCCGAGCATGTGCCCGTGCGGGCCGCCTGGCGGGGGCTCTTCCTCCGGTCACTGGCGCCGCTCGCGGTGCACGGCCTCGCCGGGCTGATGATGGCCGTGCTGTGGCGCAGCCCGTACGGGCCGCCCGCCTCCCTGCTCGTACTGCTGCCCATGTGCGTGTCCTGGTGGGCGTTCGCGCAGTACCACCGGGAGCGGGGGGCCCACCAGGCGACGATCCGTGCGCTGGTGCAGGCCGTCGACATCAAGGACGAGTACACGCGCGGGCACAGCGAGCGCGTCGGGCAGGCCTCGATGATGATCGCGCGCGAACTGGGCATGGACGACGAGCGGGTGGAGGTCCTGCGGTTCGCCGGGATTCTGCACGACGTGGGGAAGCTGGGGGTTCCCACGCGGCTGCTGCGCAAGGACGGGCCGTTGACGCCCGAGGAGCGGCGGGTGATCGAGCTGCATCCCGAGTACGGGCACGAGATGGTGCGGGGGATCTCGTTCCTGGGGGAGGCCCGGGCGGCCGTACTGCACCATCACGAGCGGTTGGACGGGAGCGGGTATCCGTACGGGCTCAGGGCGAGCCAGATTCCTGAGTCCGCTCGGGTGGTTGCGGTGGCGGATGCGTTCGATGCGATGACGTCCACGCGGTCCTATCGGCGGGGGCGGCCTGTTGCGGCCGCGCTGGAGGAACTCGAGCGGTGTGCGGGGGCACAGTTCGACCCTCGGATGGTCGCGGCGTTGGTGCGGGGGGTGGAGCGGTGTGGGTGGCATCCGGCGGTGACTGCTGACGGCGCGCAGTCCCGTCGCCTTCACCCACCCGCTCAACCTGTTTCCAGTCGGGCAGGAGTGAAGCGTTGAGACCCCGTCGACTGCGCTTGCCCCTCCATCTCATTCATCTCTCCGCCGGGCTCCTCGCCTCCGTGTCCCTCGGCATCACCCTCTGGACCGGTCTCCAAGAGCGCGGTGTCGCCCTTGCCTTCGGGGTGCTCGTCACCGTCGGGGAACTGGCCCGGTGGACGGGGCCGCAGGTCAGGGAGGCGGCGCCACTCGGGGCCGCGGGAGCGTTGTCGTACGCCCTGCTCGGCGAGGACGCCGGGAACCCCACTGCACACGGCGTCGCCCAGGTCGTCAGTGTCGTGCTCGCCGCCTCACTGGCCGGATGCGTGCCGCACATCGGCCGCGGGCGGGGGCCCGTGGTCGATCATCTGACCCGGCGGGTGCTCACCGTGGGGTTCGCCGCCCTGTGTTTCCAACCCCTGTACAAGCAGGGGTTGTTCGGGGACTGGAGCGGGCCCGCCTACGCGCTGCTGCTGATCGCCCTGCTCACGGTGAGCGTGCTGTGCGACGCCGTGCTCGCCGCGGCACTGGCGCACTCCCGTACCGGGTGGCCGTTCGGGCCGCTGCTGCGGGACGAGCTGCGGGCCATGCCGGGCATCGGGTCGGCCGTGTGCGCGACCGGGGCGGTGATGGCGCTCGCGGTCGCCGTCGTCGGGCTGTGGGCGCTGCCCGTGTTCTGTCTGCCGCTGCTGCTCGCGCAGGTGTCCCTGCGGCGGTACGCAGCCGTGCGGACCACCTACCGGCAGACCATCGCCTCCCTCGCCCGGGCCACCGAGATAGCGGGGTACACGCCGGCCGGGCATGCTCGCAGGGTGGCCGCGCTCAGCCGGGCCGTCGGGCGGGACCTGGGGCTGAGCGAGCCCGAGCTCACCGTGCTCGAGTACGCGGCCCTCATGCATGACATCGGGCAGCTCAGCCTGGTCGATCCGGTGCCGGCCGGGGCCACGGCCGGGCTGCCCGCCGCCGAGCAGCGACGGATCGCGCTGCTGGGCGGGGCCGTCGTACGGCAGACCGGGGTCGACCCCTCGGTCGCGGTCGTCGTGGAGCGGCAGGCCGACCCCTACCCGGAGCAGCCGGTCGCCGCCCGGATCGTACGGGCCGTGAACGCGTACGAGGAGAAGGTGCGCGACGCCGGACCCGGCGGACCCCTGACGGCGCTGGAGGAGCTGCGGCTGGGGACCGCCGGGGACTACGCTCCCGAGGTCGTCGAGGCACTGGCCCGGGTACTGTTCCGCGATGGTCTGACCCTGCCCTCCGTGGGGTAACCCATGGGTAATGAGCGTCCTTCCAGCCGCACGTGGTTGGATGCGAAGGGAAGGGTGTCCGGGGGCACAGGCCAGCCCACCGAACGGAACTGGCAGGCGGGAATCGTGAGGATCTTCGGCAAGGGACGGCACCGGCCCTCCGCCTCCTGGCGGCAGGCCACCGACCGTGCGTTCACGCTGATCGGGGACGGCCGGTACGAGGACGCGGGCGCGCTGCTGACCCGGGCCGCCGACCTGGAGCCCTGGCTGTCGGAGTCCTGGTTCAACCTCGCCCTGCTGCACAAGTTCCGGCACGACTGGGAGCAGGCCAGGGCGGCGGGCCTCAGGGCCGTGGCCCTGCTCGACCGGGAGACCGGCGCACCCGACTGGTGGAACGTCGGCATCGCCGCCACCGCCCTGCAGGACTGGCCGCTGGCCCGGCGCGCCTGGCAGGCCTACGGGCTGCATGTGCCCGGCGGCGCCACCGCGTCCGGCGAGCCGGTCGGCATGGACCTCGGCAGCGCGGCCGTACGGCTGTCGCCGGAGGGCGAGGCCGAGGTGGTGTGGGGGCAGCGGCTGGATCCCGCGCGGATCGAGGTGCAGTCCATTCCGCTGCCGTCCTCCGGGCGGCGCTGGGGTGAGGTCGTACTGCACGACGGCGTGCCGCACGGAGAGCGGACGACTGCGGCGGGGCATTCCTATCCGGTCTTCGACGAGATCGAGCTGTGGGCGCCCTCGCCGGTGCCGACCTGGGTGGTTCTCCTGGAGGCCGACACCGAGGCCGACCGGGACGCCCTGGAGCAGCTGGCGGCCGACGCCGGGTTCGCTGCGGAGGACTGGTCGTCGTCCGTGCGGCTGCTGTGCCGGCTGTGCTCGGAGTCGCGGATGCCGGCGGACGAGGGGGACGGGGAGCACCTGGATCCGCACGATCACAGCGAGCCCGGTCATCCGGGGCCGCTCGGCCATCGCACGGACGGGCAGCTGTGGGTGCCCGAGCGCGAGTGCGGGGTGGCTGCGCCGGCTTCGCTGGTACGGGGGTTGCTGGACGGGTGGGTTGCTGACTCGCCTGACTCTCGGGACTGGCGGGATCTGGAAGAGGTTTGCTGAGGACTGAGTCCCGCTGCGGGTTCGTTGTGGCTGGTCGCGCAGTTCCCCGCGCCCCTTACGGGGCGCTCCCCGTACCCTGTATCAGCATCACACCCCAGTTTTTGCAGGAAGGCGTACGTCGGTCATGGCGCAGCAGGACACCGATCAGCAGCACGCGGGCGTGCTCCCCGTGGACGACGAGGGCTTCGTCATCGACACGGAGGACTGCGAGGAGCGCGAGCAGGCATACCGCGCGCGCGGCACCTCGCGCCCCATCACGGTCGTGGGCAACCCGGTCCTGCACAAGGAGTGCAAGGACGTCACCACCTTCGACGACGAACTGCTGAAGCTGGTCGACGACATGTTCGCCAGCCAGCGCACCGCCGAGGGCGTGGGCCTCGCCGCCAACCAGATCGGCGTCGATCTGAAGGTCTTCGTCTACGACTGCCAGGACGACGCGGGCGTCCGGCACGTCGGCGTCGTGTGCAACCCCAAGCTGGTGGAGCTGCCCGCCGAGAAGCGCCGGCTGGACGACAGCAACGAGGGCTGTCTGTCGGTGCCCACCGCGTACGCGCCGCTTGCGCGGCCGGACTACGCCGAGGTGACCGGGCAGGACGAGCGGGGCAACCCGATCAAGGTGCGCGGCACCGGCTACTTCGCTCGGTGTTTGCAGCACGAGACGGACCACCTGTACGGGTACCTCTACATCGACCGGCTCTCCAAGCGCGAACGCAAGGACGCGCTGCGGCAGATGGCCGAGAACGAGCCCCGCTATCCCGTGGTCGCGAACGGCTGACTGCCCTCGCCACTCTCCTGCGCGCGGCGTCTGATCAGGGTTCCCTCCCCGATCAGGCGCCGTTCGTCTGTCCGTCGCACGTTCGATCGCATGCGGTCTGCCGGTGATCCAAAATCGGTCAGGGGAGAGGGGAATCTCGGCGTTGTGGGGTAGTGAATGAAGCAAATCCGTTCCCAGAACGGTCAGTTGTAGTGCTGAATGGAAGTGCGGGGATACGCAACGGCGCACGCCCGGCACAGCGGGAGGGGCGTGCCCAACTGGCGGCTGAGAGGGGTTTGTTCGTGCCTGCTTTCCCACACAGCACCACATCGACCGCAACAGCGATCGCCATCCCACCGTCGCTGTCTCTCCCGATGATCGAGGCGGCGTTTCCCAGGCAATTGCACCCGTATTGGCCCAGGCTCCAGGAGAAGACCCGCACCTGGCTCCTGGAAAAACGGCTCATGCCGGCGGACAAGATTGAGGAATATGCCGACGGCCTGTGCTACACCGATCTCATGGCGGGGTACTACCTGGGTGCCCCGGACGAGGTGCTCCAGGCGATAGCGGACTACAGCGCGTGGTTCTTCGTCTGGGACGACCGCCACGACCGTGACATCGTCCACCGCCGGCCGACGGCCTGGCGCCGGCTGCGCGGCCGCTTGCACGAGGCGCTCGATTCTCCCCGGAACCATCTGCACCACGAGGATCCCGTGGTCGCGGGACTCGCGGACAGTGTGCTGCGGCTGTACTCGTTCCTGCCCCGCACCTGGAACGAGCGGTTCGCCCGGCACTTCCACGAGGTGATCGAGGCGTACGACCGGGAATTCCGCAATCGCACCGAGGGAATCGTGCCCACGGTCGAGGAATATCTCGCGCTGCGCCGGCTCACGTTCGCACACTGGATCTGGACCGACCTGCTGGAGCCGAGCGCCGGACAGGAACTCCCGGCCGGCGTGCGGAAACACCCGGCATATCGGAGGGCGGCGCTGCTGAGTCAGGAATTCGCCGCCTGGTACAACGACCTCTGTTCGCTGCCCAAAGAAATCGCGGGCGATGAGGTCCACAATCTCGGAATCAGTCTCATCACCCATGAGGGGCTGACGCTGGAAGAGGCAGTGGTGGAAGTGCGGCGGCGGGTCGAGGAATGCATCACCGAATTCCTCGCCGCCGAACGGGAGGCCGTGCGGTTCGCCGACGGCCTCGACGACGGAACGCTGCGCGGCAAGGAACTGAGCATTGCCGTGCGCGCCTGCCTCACGAATATGCGGAACTGGTTCAGTTCCGTCTACTGGTTCCACCACGAATCCGGCCGTTACATGGTCGACAGCTGGGACGACCGGTCCACGCCCCCGTACGTCAACAACGAAGCGGCAGGTGAGAAATGACCGTCGAGTCTGTGAAGCCCGACGCCCCGGCACACGCGTCGGAACTGCGCGAACCGCCCCTCGCGGGCGGCGGTGTCCCGCTCCTCGGCCACGGCTGGAAGCTGGTCCGCGACCCGCTGGCCTTCATGTCCCGGCTGCGCGACGACGGCGACGTCGTCCGGCTGAAGCTCGGCCCGAAGACGGTGTACGCCGTCACCACCCCGGCGCTCACCGGAGCCCTGGCGCTGAGCCCCGACTACAAGATCGACGGCCCGCTGTGGGAGTCCCTGGAAGGCCTGCTCGGCAAGGAGGGCGTGGCCACCGCCAACGGGCCCACCCACCGGCGCCAGCGGCGCACCATCCAGCCCGCCTTCCGGCTCGACGCCATCCCGGCGTACGGGCCGATCATGGAGGAGGAGGCGCATGCGCTGACCGAGCGCTGGAAGCCCGGCGAGACCATCGACTGCACATCCGAGTCCTTCCGGGTCGCCGTGCGCATCGCGGCCCGGTGCCTGCTGCGCGGCGAGTACATGGACGAGCGGGCCGAGCGGCTGTGCGTCGCGCTCGCCACCGTGTTCCGCGGTATGTACCAACACATGGTCATGCCGCTCGGACCGCTGTACAAACTGCCGCTCCCCGCCAACCGGGAATTCAACCGGGCGCTGGCCGATTTGCATCTCCTGGTCGACGAGATCGTGGCCGAGCGCCGGGCATCCGGTCAAAAGCCGGACGATTTGCTGACGGCGTTGCTGGAGGCGAAGGACGACAATGGCGACCCCATCGGGGAACAGGAGATCCACGACCAGGTCGTCGCGATACTCACTCCCGGAAGCGAAACGGTGGCGTCCACGATCATGTGGCTGCTCCAGGTGCTCGCCGAGCATCCGGAACACGCGGACAAGGTCCGGGACGAAGTTGAATCCGTGACCGGTGGGCGGCCCGTCGCATTCGAGGACGTCCGGGGGCTCACGCACACGAACAATGTCGTCGTCGAGGCGATGCGTTTGCGTCCGGCCGTATGGATACTGACGCGGCGTGCCGTCACCGACACGGAACTCGGCGGCTATCGCATTCCGGCCGGGGCGGACATCATCTACAGCCCGTACGCGATCCAGCGCGATCCGCGTTCGTATGCGGACAACCTGAAGTTCGACCCCGACCGGTGGCTTCCGGAACGCGTCAAGGACGTGCCGAAATACGCCATGAGCCCGTTCAGCGTGGGCAACCGCAAGTGCCCGAGCGACCACTTCTCGATGGCCCAGCTGTCGCTGATCACGGCGGCGGTGGCGACCAGGTACCGCTTCGAGCAGGTGGCCGGGTCCAACGACACGACCCGGGTGGGCATCACGCTGCGCCCGCACAAGCTGCTGCTCAGGCCGGTACCGAGGTGACGGCCGGGCGCGCGTTCAGGCGGCCTGAGGCCCTCTGAACGTGCGCCGGTAGGCGTTCGGGGTCGTTCCCAGCGCCCGTACGAACTGATGGCGCAGCGCGGCCGCGTTCCCGAACCCCGTGCGGCCCGCGATCGCGTCCACCGTCTCGTCCGTCGCCTCCAGCAACCGCTGGGCCAGCAGCACCCGTTGGCGCAGGATCCAGCGGTACGGAGTCGTCCCCGTCTCCTGCTGGAAGCGGCGGGCGAAGGTGCGCGGGGACATCAGGGCGCGGGCGGCGAGCTGCTCGACGGTCACCTCCTGGTCGAGGTTGCGCTCCATCCACACCAGCACCTCGGCGACCGTGTCGCACTCGGAGGCGGGCAGCGGCCGCTCGATGTACTGGGCCTGGCCCCCGTCGCGGTGCGGCGGCACGACCATCCGCCGGGCGATCCGGTTGGCGACCTCGGGCCCCTGCTCCTTGCGCACGATGTGCAGACAGGCGTCGATGCCGGCGGCCGTGCCGGCCGAGGTGATCACCGGGTCCTCGTCGACGTAGAGGACGTCCGGCTCGACGATCGCCCGCGGATACTGCCGGGACAGCTCGGCCGCGTGCCGCCAGTGCACGGCACAGCGCCGCCCGTCCAGCAGCCCCGCGGCACCCAGCACGAAGACGCCGGAGCACACGCTGAGCACCCGCGCACCCCGGTCCACGGCCCGGCTCAGGGCGTCGAGCAGCTCTGGCGGGAAGGTCCGGGACTCGTACCCCGCCCCGGCCGGTACGGCGATCAGGTCGGCCGTCTCCAGCCGCTCCAGCCCGTGCTCGACCTGCATCGAGAAGCCGGCGTTGGAGCGCAGCACCGGCCCCTCGGCCGAGGCGACCGCGAAGTCGTACACCGGCAGTCCGTCGTCGCTGCGGTCGATGCCGAAGACCTCGCAGATGACGCCGAGTTCGAAGGGATTCACGCCGTCGACGAGGACGGCGGCCACGTTCTGCAGCATGCTCCCCAGTGTGCCGCAGGAGTGGCAGTAATTCGAGGTTCTACGGCAGACCTGCCACTGTTGGTAAGGAGTATCCGGCGCGACAGTGGTGTCCATGAACGCAAACCAGATCGAAGCCCTGATCGGAATGCTGGCCGTCCTCGCACTCTTCGCGATCATGGTCCTCCCCTCACTGATCGGCATCGCCCACGACCGGCGCGTCGACCGACAGCTCAGGGAGGCCCAGGACCACCACAGGGAGAAGGAGGATCAGAAGTCCTCGTCCAGGTCGACGGTGCCCTCCACCGCCACCTGGTACGCCGAGGGACGCCGCTCGAAGAAGTTGGTGAGCTCCTGAACCCCCTGCAGCTCCATGAAGGAGAAGGGGTTCTCGGAGTCGTACACCGGGGCGAAGCCGAGGCGCGTGAGCCGCTGGTCGGCGACGCACTCGAGGTACTGCCGCATCGAGTCGGTGTTCATGCCCGGGAGGCCGTCACCGCACAGGTCGCGCGCGAACTGCAGCTCGGCCTCGACGGCCTCCCGCAGCATGTCGGTGACCTGCTGCCGGAGCGCGTCGTCGAACAGCTCCGGCTCCTCCTTGCGGACGGTGTCCACGACGTCGAAGGCGAAGCTCATGTGCATCGTCTCGTCACGGAACACCCAGTTGGTGCCGGTGGCCAGGCCGTGCAGCAGGCCCCGGCTGCGGAACCAGTAGACGTAGGCGAAGGCGCCGTAGAAGAACAGGCCCTCGATGCACGCGGCGAAGCAGATGAGGTTGAGCAGGAAGCGGCGACGGTCGGCCTGTGTCTCCAGGCGGTCGATCGACTCCACCGAGTCCATCCACTTGAAGCAGAACTCGGCCTTCTCGCGGATGGAGGGGATGTTCTCGACCGCCGCGAAGGCCGCCGCGCGGTCCTCCGGGTCGGGGAGATAGGTGTCCAGCAGCGTCAAGTAGAACTGGACGTGGACGGCCTCCTCGAAGAGCTGACGGCTCAGGTACAGCCGGGCCTCGGGGGAGTTGATGTGCTTGTAGAGCGTCAGCACCAGGTTGTTGGCCACGATCGAGTCGCCCGTCGCGAAGAAGGCGACCAGACGGCCGATCAGGTGCTGCTCACCATGTGACAGTTTGGCGAGATCCGACACATCCGAATGGAGGTCGACCTCCTCCACGGTCCAGGTGTTCTTGATGGCGTCCCGGTAGCGCTCGTAGAAGTCCGGGTAGCGCATGGGGCGCAGGGTCAGCTCGAAGCCGGGATCGAGCAGGTTCTGATTGCTGGGCATTACTGGCAGGCCTCGCAGGACTCGGGGTTTTCCAGGGAGCAGGCGACCGCCTCCTCGGGGGCCGGCTGCCGTACGGGGACGGTGGCCCCCGCCGCGCGGGCGATGCGGGTCGCCGGGCGGGAGCGGAGGTAGTACGTCGTCTTCAGGCCCTGCTTCCAGGCGTACGCGTACATCGAGGAGAGCTTGCCGATGGTCGGCGTCTCCATGAACAGGTTCAGCGACTGGGACTGGTCCAGGAACGGCGTGCGGGCGGCCGCCATGTCGATCAGACCGCGCTGCGGGATCTCCCACGCCGTGCGGTAGAGCCGCCGCACGTCCTCGGGAATCCAGGCGAAGTCCTGCACCGAGCCGTTCGCCTCGCGCAGCGCCTCACGGCTGCGGGCGTCCCAGACGCCGAGGTCCTTGAGGTCCTGCACCAGGTACGAGTTGACCTGGAGGAACTCGCCGGACAGCGTCTCGCGCTTGAAGAGGTTCGACACCTGCGGCTCGATGCATTCGTACACACCGGCGATCGAGGCGATCGTGGCGGTCGGCGCGATGGCCAGGAGCAGGGAGTTGCGCATGCCCGTTTCGGCGATCCGCGCCCGCAGCGCCGCCCAGCGCTCCGGCCAGGCCGGCTCGACGCCGTAGTGGTCGGGGTGCAGAACACCCTTCGCGGTACGGGTCTTCTGCCAGGCCGGCAGCGGGCCGTTGCGCTCGGCCAGGTCGGCGGAGGCCTCGTACGCGGCGAGCATGATGCGCTCGGAGATGCGGGTGGAGAGGGCCTTGGCCTCGGGTGAGTCGAAGGGCAGGCGCAGCTTGAAGAAGACGTCCTGCAGGCCCATCGCGCCGAGGCCCACCGGACGCCACTTGGCGTTGGACCGGCCCGCCTGCTCGGTCGGGTAGAAGTTGATGTCCACGACGCGGTCGAGGAAGGTGACGGCGGTACGGACGGTGGCGTCCAGCCGCTCCCAGTCGATGCCGCCGGTCGCCGCGTCGGCGAAGGCGCCCAGGTTGACCGAGCCCAGGTTGCAGACCGCCGTCTCCCCGTCGTCGGTGACCTCCAGGATCTCCGTGCAGAGGTTGGAGGAGTGGACCACGTGACCCGGCTCGGCGGTCTGGTTGGCGGTGCGGTTGGCGGCGTCCTTGAAGGTCATCCAGCCGTTGCCGGTCTGCGCGAGGGTGCGCATCATCCGGCCGTAGAGGTCACGGGCCGGGATGGTCTTCTTGGCGAGGCCTGCTGCCTCCGCCTTGCGGTACGCCGCGTCGAACTCCTCGCCCCACAGGTCGACCAGCTCGGGCACGTCCGACGGCGAGAACAGCGACCACTGCTCGTCGGCGTCGACCCGGCGCATGAACTCGTCCGGGATCCAGTGCGCGAGGTTCAGGTTGTGGGTGCGCCGGGCGTCCTCGCCGGTGTTGTCACGCAGCTCCAGGAACTCCTCGATGTCGGAGTGCCAGGTCTCCAGGTAGACCGCCGCCGCGCCCTTGCGCCGCCCGCCCTGGTTCACCGCGGCGACCGAGGCGTCGAGGGTCTTCAGGAACGGGACGATGCCGTTGGAGTGGCCGTTCGTGCCGCGGATCAGGGAGCCGCGGGAGCGGATGCGGGAGTACGCGATGCCGATGCCGCCGGCGTGCTTGGAGAGGCGGGCGACCTGGTGGTAGCGGTCGTAGATGGAGTCCAGCTCGTCCTTGGGGGAGTCCAGGAGGTAGCAGGACGACATCTGGGGGTGCCGCGTACCGGAGTTGAAGAGCGTGGGGGAGGACGGGAGGTAGTCGAGGCGGCTCATGAGCCCGTAGAGCGCGGCGACTTCGTCGACGGACCTCACCGTGTCGTCCTCGGCGAGACCGGCGGCGACACGCAGCAGGAAGTGCTGGGGCGTCTCGATCACCTTGCGGGTGATGGGGTGGCGGAGGAGGTAGCGGCTGTGGAGCGTGCGCAGGCCGAAGTAGCCGAAGCGGTCGTCGGCGTTCCGGTCGATCAGATCGTCGAGGCGGGCCGTGTGCAGCCGTACGAACTCGGCGGTGCGGTCGGCGATGAGACCCTCGCGGTGGCCGACGGCGACCGACTCGGAGAACGACGTGACGCCTTGCGAGGCGGCCTCGGCGGCGATGCTGATCGTCAGCAGGCGGGCGGCCAGCCGGGAGTAGGCGGGGTCCTCGGAGATGAGGCCGGCGGCCGCCTCCGTGGCCAGCTCGCGCAGCTCCGTCTCGTCCGCCCGCGCGGACCGGCCGCGCAGCGCGGCGGCGGCGACCCGTCCGGGGTCGGCGTCGGGGAGGTCGGCGGTCAGCTCGGTCAGGGTCCGCAGCAGCGCGGCTCCCGGACCGTCGCTCTCGACCGGAGGCACTGAGGCTGAAGCCGGTTCGGCTGGCGCGATGGTCACGTGGGGCTCTCCCTCGCTCGGCACGGGGCCTTGCGGAGGGCAGGGGGCAGCTCACGAGCGCACACGGCGTCGCGTCCACCGGCCCATTCCACGAGGCCCGGACGTCATGGCACCCGGGCCGGATGGCCGGGCGCACTGTCGGCAGGTCCTCGGACTGACTCTCGTACGACGGCATGCGGGCATACGTGTACGAGTACACCGTTGCGGGACAGTTCCGGATTCGCACCGGATTCCCCTGCGGCGACAGCGAGCATGAGCATACATCTTGTGCCGGGTTCGCGGAGCACCCCCAGATGTTGTGTCCCGCTGGTTTCAGAGCGTCAACTGGTAGGTGAGGAGAGTGATGTCGTCGAGGTGCGGGACCGGATTCCAGTCCCGCTCTGGTGTACGGACGAAGCCGAGGCGTTCGTAGAGGCGGTGGGCGGCGTGCATGCTGCGTTGCGTGGACAGCACGATGCGCTCCGCTCCGGCGGCCCGGTCGACGCAGGCGCGGACGAGGGCCTCGCCGGCGCCCTTGCCGCGCGCCTCCGGGGCCACCGCCAGCATGCGGATCTCGGCCTCTCCGGGGCCGGCTATGTCGGCCATCGGGCCACCGCCGACGGGGACGAAGGTGACAGTGCCGATGGCTTCGTCGGTGGTGGTGGCCACCAGGACTTCCGCGGCGGCGGCTCGCTTGGCGACGTTCTTGAGTTCGGGCAGGTAGGGGTCGTTCTCGCCGTAGTCCAGGAGGTTCTCTCGGAGGTAGGCGGTCGCGATGAGGTCGCCCAGGAGGTCGTATTCGGCGGGTTCCGCTCGCCGGATCTGGAGGTCCATGAGAGCGAGTGTGGACGACTGCGGGCCGCCGTTGTACTTGATATCGGCGGCCCGCTGGGGGTTTCGTGTGGTCAGTGAGCGGAGCCGGCAGTTGCCGGCGGCAGCTCCACCTTCACCCCCGGGTCGCCCGCCTCACCCGTGTAGTCCTCCGGGCTCGTCTCGTCGATGCCCTCGGGGGCCTTCGCCGCCTTGAGGACGAAGGTGAGGACCACCGTCACGACCAGGTTCAGGACGAACGCCGTCAGGCCGATGTACCCGATCTCCCCGATCCCCGGGATCTCCGCCGACGAGCCGCCGAAATGCTTCTGCGTCGGCGAGGCCACACCGTACGCGGCGACCGTGCCGTAGATCATGCCGACCGCCCAGCCGGCGAGCAGTGCCCAGCGGTGGAACCAGCGGGTGAACAGGCCGCCGACCAGGGCCGGGAAGGTCTGCAGGATCCAGATGCCGCCCAGGAGCTGGAAGTTGATCGCGACGGTCTTGTCCATGCCGAGGACGAAGACCAGCGCGCCCACCTTCACCAGCAGGGACACCAGCTTGGAGACCTTGGTCTCCTGTGCGGGCGTGGCGTCCGGCTTCAGGAAGTCCTTGTAGATGTTCCGGGTGAAGAGGTTGGCCGCCGCGATCGACATGATCGCCGCCGGCACCAGCGCGCCGATGCCGATCGCCGCGAAGGCGACGCCCGTGAACCAGTCCGGGAACATGTTCTCGAAGAGCTGGGGGATCGCCAGCTGGCCGTTCTCCACCTTGATGCCGGCCGCGATCGCCATGAAACCGAGCAGGCCGAGCATGCCGAGCATCAGCGAGTACAGCGGCAGGATCGTGGAGTTGCGGCGGATGACGTCCCGGCTGCGGCTGGACAGCACGGCCGTCACGCTGTGCGGGTACATGAACAGCGCGAGTGCCGAGCCCAGCGCCAGCGTGGCGTACGTCCACTGCGAGCCGTCGGTCGGTACGAGCCCGCCCGCGCCCGCCTCGGTGTACTTGTCGCTCGCCGCGGCGAAGATGTCGTCGAAGCCGCCCAGCTTGATCGGGATGTAGATGATCGCGACGGCGATGACGAGGTAGATCAGCGTGTCCTTCACGAACGCGATCAGGGCCGGCGCGCGCAGACCCGACGAGTACGTGTAGGCGGCCAGCACACCGAAGGCGATCAGCAGCGGCAGGTCCTTGATGAACCAGTGCGTGTTCTCGCCGCCGCCGACGCCCAGGACGTCCAGCACGGCCTGGATGCCGACCAGCTGGAGCGCGATGTACGGCATCGTGGCGAGGATGCCGGTCACCGCCACCGCCAGCGACAGGCCCTTGGAGCCGAAGCGGCCGCGGACGAAGTCCGAGGTGGTGACGTACCCGTGCTTGTGCGAGACCGACCACAGCCGCGGCAGGAAGACGAACATCATCGGGTAGATGAGGATCGTGTAGGGCACGGCGAAGAAGCCGGCCGCGCCCGCCGCGTAGATCGCCGCCGGGACCGCCACGAACGTATAGGCGGTGTAGAGGTCACCGCCGAGCAGGAACCAGGTGATCCAGGTGCCGAACGACCGGCCGCCCAGACCCCATTCGTCGAGGCTGTGCTCGTTCTCCGCCCTGCGCCAGCGTGAGGCCAGGAAGCCCATGACCGTCACGGCGACGAAGAAGAGGATGAAGACGGCGAGTGCGACGCCGTTCACGCCGTCCTTCATGACCCAGCACCCTTCTCGGACCTGCGGGCGCGCTGGTCACGCTGCCACAGCTGGTACGCGATCATCGTCAGGACCGTGGAGATGATCACCCAGGCCATCTGGTACCAGTAGAAGAACGGGATGCCGAGGAACGCCGGGTCGGTCTTCGCATACGAACCGACCCAGAGCATCGCCACGAAGGGCGCTATGAGGCAGAGGGCGATGACGACGCGCACGGGCGTCACCACCGCCGCTCTGCTCACTTCTGGGGCTTGTGACATCTGGCGGCTCCGTCCCCTCACTGATCACCTGGTGTAGTGCGCAGGCAATGTAGGTCACGGTGTCGCACATTCGGAAGCCCTGGTTCACATATCGGTACTCAGCAGCAGCGGAACCCCTGCCTCGGATCCCTTTCCTGCCGTTCTGTCCGCATTCGCTCGAACTCCCGTCGGGTCGGCACCTCCGCCTCCGGATGATCCTTGCGGACGTGCGCGACATAGCGGTCGTAGGCCGACTCGTCGGTCAGCTCTCGCACGTACCAGCGCACCCCGCTAATCACGCGGCGCAGCAGCGGTGACGGCGGCACGGCGCTCCTCCTCCTTCTCCTCCGGCGTCGGGAACAGCCCGGCCGGTGCGACGATCTTCGACTCCACGTGCGGCGCCTCGCTCAGCGTGGACAGCGCGGGGCGCCGGATGTGCCGGATGCAGACCCGGGTCGCGTCCACGATCACCACGACGATCAGGAGGGCGAGTACGGCGGACAGGACGCCGTCCACCGTGGAGTTGGTGACGACGGTGTGCATGTCGTCCATGGTCTTGGCCGGCGGCAGGATCTCCCCGCGGTCGATGGCGTCCTGGAACACCTGACGCTGCTTGAAGAAGCCGACCTTGGGGTCACTGGAGAACACCTTCTGCCAGCTGGCGGTCAGGGTGACCGTCGCGTCCCAGGCGAGCGGAATGCCGGTGATCCAGGCCCACTTGAGGCGGCCGGACTTCACCAGCAGGGTGGTGCAGACGGCGAGGGCGACCGCCGCCAGCAGCTGGTTGGAGATGCCGAAGATCGGGAACAACTGGTTGATGCCGCCGAGCGGCTCGTGGACGCCCACCCAGAGGAAGTAGCCCCACAGACCACAGACGATCGCGCTGGTGACGACCAGGCCCGGCTTCCAGCTGACGTTCTTGAAGGGCTTGTAGACGTTGCCGAGGGTGTCCTGGAGCATGAAGCGGCCCACGCGGGTGCCGGCGTCCAGCGCGGTCAGGATGAACAGCGCCTCGAACATGATCGCGAAGTGATACCAGAACGCCTTAAGGCCTCCGCCCGTCACCTCGGAGAAGATCTGCGAGACGCCGACGGCGAGGGTGGGCGCACCGCCGGTGCGGGACAGCAGGGTCGACTCCTCGACGCTCTCCGCCGCCTTGGCGAGGTCGGCGGGGGAGATCTGGTAGCCCCAACTGCCCACCACCTGCGAGGCGTTCTCGACCGTCGTGCCGATGACACCGGAGGGCGCGTTCATCGCGAAGTACAGGCCGGGGTCGATGATGCTGGCCGCGACCAGCGCCATCACGGCGACCGACGACTCCATCAGCATGGAGCCGTAGCCGATCATCCGTACCTGCGTCTCCTTCTGGATCATCTTCGGCGTCGTGCCGGAGGAGATCAGCGAGTGGAAGCCGGAGAGCGCACCGCAGGCGATGGTGATGAACACGAACGGGAAGAGCGAGCCCGCGAAGACCGGGCCGTCGCCGCGCGAGGCGAAGTCGGTGACCGCGTCCATCTTCAGCGTCGGCAGCGCGATGACGACACCGAGGGCGAGCAGCACGATCGTGCCGATCTTCATGAAGGTGGACAGATAGTCGCGGGGCGCGAGCAGCATCCACACCGGCAGGATCGAGGCGATGAAGCCGTATGCCACCAGCCAGATCACCAGCGTGGAGGGGGCGAGGGTGAAGGTGTCGGCCCAGGAGGACTCGGCGACCCAGCGGCCCGCGACCAGTGCGAGCAGCAGCAGTGCGACGCCTATCAGCGACACCTCGGCGACCCGGCCCGGCCTGAGGACCCGCAGATAGAAACCCATCAGCAGGGCGATGGGGATGGTCATGCCGATGGAGAAGGTGCCCCACGGGGAGGCCGCGAGGGCGTTGACGATGACCAGCGCCAGCACGCCGAGCAGGATGATCATGATGGCGAACGCGGCGAGCAGCGCGGCCGCACCGCCGAACGGCCCGATCTCCTCCCGTGCCATCTGGCCCAGCGACCGTCCGTCACGCCGGGTGGAGAAGAACAGCACCACCATGTCCTGGACCGCGCCCGCGAAGATGACGCCGACGATGATCCAGATCGTGCCGGGGAGGTATCCCATCTGTGCCGCGAGCACGGGGCCGACGAGCGGGCCGGCGCCGGCGATCGCCGCGAAGTGGTGGCCGAGCAGCACGCGGCGGTCGGTGGAGTGGAAGTCGATGCCGTTGTCGAGGCGTTCGGCCGGGGTGGCGCGGGTCTTGTCGACCTTGAGGACCTTGTACGCGATGAACTTGGCGTAGAAGCGGTAGGCGATCGCGTACGTGCCGAGGGCGGCGGCGACCATCCACGCCGCCGAGACCTCCTCCCCGCGCGAGAGCGCGAGCACGGTCCAGCCGGCGGCGCCTACCAGTGCAACGAGGGTCCAGATGACGATGGTTCGGGCATTCGCTGTGCGCACGGGTCGTCCTCCCGTCGGCTGCGATGACGGAAGGACCGTAGGGCAGGAATGTGATCTGCGCTACACCCCGAGCGCTACTCTTGTGGACGCTTCAACCTCGCAACGAACTTGTAGCGGTCGCCGCGATACACCGACCGCACCCACTCCACCGGCTTCCCGTCCCGGTCCAGCGAGTGCCGGGACAGCATCAGCATCGGCAGCCCCACGTCGGTGCCGAGCAGTCCCGCCTCCCGCGGAGTCGCCAGCGACGTCTCGATCGTCTCCTCGGCCTCCGCGAGATGGACGTCGTACACCTCGGCGAGGGCGGTGTAGAGGGAGGTGTACTTGACGAGGCTGCGGCGCAGCGCCGGGAAGCGCTTCGCGCTCAGGTGGGTCGTCTCGATGGCCATCGGCTCGCCGTTGGCCATGCGCAGCCGCTCGATGCGCAGCACGCGCCCGCCGGCGGAGATGTCGAGGAGGCCGGCGAGGGTGTCGTCCGCGGTGATGTAGCCGATGTCCAGCAGCTGTGAGGTCGGCTCCAGGCCCTGCGCGCGCATGTCCTCGGTGTACGAGGTGAGTTGCAGCGCCTGGGACACCTTCGGCTTGGCGACGAACGTGCCCTTGCCCTGGATGCGCTCCAGCCGGCCCTCGACCACCAGCTCCTGCAACGCCTGCCGCACGGTGGTGCGGGAGGTGTCGAACTCCGCGGCCAGTGTGCGCTCGGGCGGGACCGGCGTGCCGGGCGGCAACGTCTCCGTCATGTCGAGCAGGTGCTTCTTCAGGCGGTAGTACTTGGGCACGCGCGCCGTACGGACGGGCGCCCCGTTCTCGTTCTCCGCACTGCTGACGTCAGTGCTCATGCTCCGCCTTCCCGGCTCCTGTACCGACACGACGGACGTCCGTCGGTCACGGCTCACATCGTGGCACGGCTGCGCGCGAGAGGTTCCCCGCACGTTCCGTGATCCCCTCTGTATACCGTCGACGCCTCCGTTGGTCTAGTCCACCACATCCAAGTGGTCTACCCGAAGTGTGCCGCGCGGAATCGCTGTTTTCGACGGGTTCTTACTTAAAGGTTCCTGCATATGTAGGTCCCATAACGGCTGGTCGGGGCCTACACGAGACCCTTGACACGCCCTATGGTCTGGGCCAAGCTCCCCGTACTGGTCTACACCATTGGTCCAGGTCCCGGCCCCAGGGCGGTACATCGGTCACCGCGGGGACGAGGGGGGTTTGTGGCATCCCTGAGGAGGGTGGCGTGAAGCGCAAGCTGATATCCGCGATCGGTGTCGCGGCGATGATGGTCTCCATTGCGGCGTGCGGGGGCGACAACGGCGACGAGGGCAAGACCGGAGCGGACGGCTATGCGGGCCAGACGCTCACCGTGTGGGTGATGGACGGCTCCTCGCCCGACCAGTGGCAGAAGGACGTCGCCGCGGCCTTCGAGAAGAAGACCAAGGCGAAGGTCAAGTTCGAGATCCAGCAGTGGAACGGCATCCAGCAGAAGCTGACCACCGCCCTGTCCGAGGAGAACCCGCCGGACGTCTTCGAGATCGGCAACACCCAGACCCCGGCCTACGCCAAGACCGGCGGTCTCGCCGACCTCGCCGACCTCAAGTCGGAGATCGGCGCGGACTGGACCGAGTCGCTGAACAACTCCTCGGTCTTCGAGGGCAAGCAGTACGCGGCGCCCTGGTACTTCGCCAACCGCGTCGTCATCTACAACAAGAAGGTCTGGGAAGACGCCGGCATCAAGGAGACGCCGAAGACCCGCGACGAGTTCTACGACGCCCTGAAGACGATCGGCGACAAGACCGACGCCGAGCCGATCTACCTGCCCGGCCAGAACTGGTACCACTTCGTCGGCCTGGTCGTCGGCGAGGGCGGTGAACTGGTCAAGAAGGACGGCGACAAGTACGTCTCCAACCTCGACGACCCCAAGGTCGCCGCCGCCATGGAGACGTACCAGAAGTTCCAGGCCCTCTCCAAGGCGCCCAAGGACAAGGACGAGGCCACCCCGCAGCAGGGCGAGGTCTTCGGCAAGGGCAACGTCGGCGCGTTCATCGGCATGGGCTGGGAAGCCGGCATCGCCATCGAGGCCAACCCGAAGATCGAGAAGGAGATCGGCTACTTCACCATCCCCGGTGCCACGGCCGACAAGCCCGAGGGCGTCTTCCTCGGCGGCTCCAACCTCGCGGTCGCCGCGGGCAGCGAGAAGCAGGAGCTCGCCAAGGAGTTCCTGAAGATCGCCCTGTCGGACAAGTACGAGGGCCAGCTGGCCAAGCTCAACGGCGTCATCCCGAACAAGGAGTCGCTGCAGTCCAACCTGACGGGCAACGCCGCCGCCGAGGCCGCCGCGCCGGCCGCAGCGGGCGGTGGCACCACGCCGCTGATCCCGGAGTGGGCCGCCGTCGAGAACGCGCCCAACCCGATCAAGACCTACATGACCGCCGTGCTCAACGGTAAGTCCTCGGCCGAGGCCGCGGCGCAGGTCGAGGACGAGTTCAACAAGCGGCTGTCGCAGCAGCAGTAACGAGCGCTCCAGCCGGGGCGGAGGCCGGCCCTCGCGGCAGGCCCCGCCCCGGCGATCGTACGTAGGTCGAGAAGAGAGATCGCGAGCATGACCGTGCAGACCGAACGGCCGCCCTCCGGTCCGGTGGAGATCCGCAAGCCGGACGGCGGGTCATCCCCGAGGCCCACACGGCGCGGCGGCGCCCTCGCCCCGTATCTGTTGCTGCTGCCGGCCTGCGCGGCCACCGTGCTGCTGCTGGGCTGGCCGCTGCTGAAGGACGTACTGCTGTCCTTCCAGAACCTCAACATGGCGCAGCTGATCCAGCACGTCACCGAGTGGAACGGCATCGACAACTACAAGGAGACCCTCACCGGAGAGGACTTCTGGCGGGTCACCCTGCGCTCGATCCTGTTCACGGCGGTGAACGTCGTCCTGATCATGGTCTTCGGCGCCCTGATCGGCCTGTTGCTCGCCCGCCTGGGCAAGCGGATGCGGGTCACGCTGATGATCGGGCTGGTGCTGGCCTGGGCGATGCCCGTGGTCGCCGCGACCACCGTCTACCAGTGGCTGTTCGCCCAGCGCTTCGGCGTCGTCAACTGGGTGCTCGACAAGCTCGGCTGGCACTCCATGGCCGACTACAGCTGGACCAGCAGCCAGATGTCGACGTTCTTCGTCGTCACCGTGCTGATCGTCTGGATGTCGATCCCCTTCGTCGCGCTCAACCTCTACGCCGCGACCACCACCATCCCGGGCGAGCTCTACGAGGCCGCCGCCCTCGACGGGGCCGGTGCCTGGCGGAGCTTCACCACCGTCACGTTCCCGTTCCTGCGCCCGTTCCTCTACGCCACCACGTTCCTGGAGATCATCTGGGTCTTCAAGGCGTTCGTGCAGGTCTATGCCTTCAACAGCGGTGGCCCCGACCGGCTGACGGAGATCCTGCCCGTCTACGCCTACGTCGAGGGCGTCGGCAACCAGCACTACGGAATGGGCGCGGCGATCGCCGTCCTGACCATCCTGATCCTGCTCGCTCTGACCGCGTACTACCTGCGGATCGTGCTCAAGCAAGAGGAGGACGAGCTGTGAAGCGCTCGCTCTTCGGCCGCCTGTGGCCCAACGCCACGGCCGTCGTCCTGTTCATCGGCTTCGTCTTCCCCGTGTACTGGATGTTCGCCACGGCGTTCAAGCCGACCGGCGACATCATCTCGGAGAGCCCGGTCTGGTTCCCGACCGACATCACCTTCGAGCACTTCAGGACCGCGACCGACGCCGACAACTTCTGGACGTTCGTCACCAACTCGCTGGTCGTCACGGTGCTCGCGGTCGTCTTCTCGCTGCTCATCGCGCTCGCCGGGGCCTTCGCCCTGGCCCGTATGCGGTTCAAGGGACGGCGTGGCTTCATCGTCGGCTTCATGATGGCGCAGATGGCACCGTGGGAAGTCATGGTCATCGCGATCTACATGATCGTGCGGGACGCGTCGATGCTGAACAGCCTGGTCCCGCTGACGCTCTTCTACACGATGATGATCCTGCCCTTCACCATCCTGACGCTGCGAGGCTTCGTCGCCGCAGTGCCCCGGGAGCTGGAGGAGTCGGCGATGGTCGACGGCTGCACTCGCGGCCAGGCCTTCCGCAAGGTCATCTTCCCGCTGCTCGCGCCCGGCCTGATGGCCACCTCGATGTTCGGCTTCATCACCGCCTGGAACGAGCTCCCGCTCGTCCTGGTCGTCAACAAGGAGGCCGAGGCGCAGACGCTGCCGCTGTGGCTCACCAGCTTCCAGACCGTCTTCGGCAACGACTGGGGCGCGACCATGGCCGCCTCCTCCCTCTTCGCCATCCCGATCCTGATCCTCTTCGTCTTCCTGCAGCGCAAGGCCGTCAGTGGTCTGACCGCCGGCGCCGTGAAGGGATAACGCCCCCGATGACGACATTCGCCAGCGATACCGGCACGCTCACCCGTGACGCGCTGACGGTCCTCCAGCCCGGCTTCACCGGCACCACGGCCCCGGACTGGCTGCTGCGCCGCCTCGGCGAGGGCCTCGCGTCCGTCGGCCTGTTCGGCCGCAACATCGCCTCACCCGAGCAACTCGCTGCACTGACCGCCCAGTTGCGCGTCGAACGCGACGACGTCCTGGTCGCCATCGACGAGGAGGGCGGCGACGTCACCCGCCTGGAGGTCCGCACCGGCTCCTCCTTCCCCGGCAACCACGCCCTCGGCGCGGTGGACGACGTGGACCTGACGACCCAGGTGGCTGCCGAGCTCGGCCGCCGACTGGCAGCCTGCGGGGTCAACTTCAACTGGGCCCCGTCGGCGGACGTCAACTCCAACCCCGGCAACCCGGTCATCGGCGTCCGCTCCTTCGGCGCCGACCCCGCCCTGGTCGCCCGGCACACCGCCGCCTACGTCACCGGCCTGCAGTCCGCCGGCGTCGCCGCCTGCACCAAGCACTTCCCCGGCCACGGCGACACGGCCGTCGACTCGCACCACGCGGTGCCCCGCATCGACGCGGACGCCACCGTGCTCGGCGACCGGGAACTGGCCCCGTTCCGCGCCGCCATAGCCGCCGGTTCGAAGGCGGTGATGAGCGCCCACATCCTGGTCCCGGCCCTGGACCCGGACCGCCCGGCGACCCTGTCGGCCAGGATCCTGACGGACCTGCTCCGCCGCGACCTCGGCTACGACGGTCTGATCGTCACCGACGGCATGGAAATGCAGGCCATCTCGGGCACGTACGGCATCGAACGCGGCAGCGTCCTCGCCGTCGCGGCCGGCGCCGACGCGATCTGCGTGGGCGGCGGACTCGCGGACGACGACACGGTACGACGGCTGCGCGACGCCCTCGTGGCTGCGGTGCGCGCCGGCGAACTCCCCGAGGAGCGGCTCGCGGACGCGGCGGAACGCGTCCGCAGGCTGGCGCGATGGACGGCGACGCCGACCGCGAAGGTGGCCGGTGCCGACAGTGAGGTGGGCCTGCGTGCAGCCCGCCGAGCGCTGAAGGTGACCGGCGCGGACCCCTTCACCCCGCTCACAGCACCCCCCTACGTCGCCGCCCTCGCCCCCGTCGCCAACATCGCCGTCGGCGACGAGACCCCTTGGGGCGTGGCCGCGGAACTGGCGGCATTGCTCCCCGGCACGGAGGCCGGCACCTTCGCGGGGGAGGACGCAGGACCCGCGGCCCTCAAGGCAGCCGGCTCCCGCCGCATCGTGGCCGTCGTCCGCGACGAACACCGCCACCCCTGGATGGCGGCTGCCCTCGACATGCTGCTGACGGCACGCCCCGACACGATCGTGGTCGAAATGGGCGTCCCCCAGGCGGCTCCCCGAGGCGCCCTCCACATCGCCACCCACGGCGCGTCCCGCGTCAGCGGCCGAGCAGCGGCGGAACTCATCGCGGGCGCATAGCTGCGGGCAGTCGTGCCGCTGGGGCGATGGGGGTCCCCCCGCTCGAGCGAAGCCGAGAGTGGGGGAGGGTGGGCGCAGCGGCACCCCGCCGGCGCGGGCGAGCGAACCCCCCCACCAGCCGACCCGCACCGAAAAGGTGCCGGTCACCCCATCACCGGGGCGGCCGGCACCTTCACGTCAAATCCCCTGCCACTCCGGCTTGTTGGCATACGTATGCCGAAAATAGTCGGCAAGCTTCAGCTTGGACGCCGCCCCCTCGTCGACGACAACCGTCGCATGCGGATGAAGCTGAAGCGCAGAGGCCGGGCACACCGCAGCCACCGGCCCCTCGACCGTCGCGGCGACCGCATCCGCCTTGCCCTCGCCGGTCGCGAGCAGCACCAGGTGCCGCGCCTCCAGAATCGTCCCGATGCCCTGTGTGATGACGTGATGCGGCACCTGGTCGATGTCGCCGTCGAAGAAGCGGGCGTTGTCGATCCGCGTCTGCTCTGTCAGCGTCTTGATCCGGGTGCGCGAGGCCAGCGACGAGCACGGCTCGTTGAACCCGATGTGCCCGTCGGTGCCGATCCCCAGCAGCTGGAGGTCCACCCCGCCGGCCTCGCCCAGCGCTCTGTCGTACGCCTCACAGGCCCCCGGCACGTCCTCGGCCGTACCGTCCGGCCCCATGAACGCGTCCATTCCGATACCGAGCGGCTCCAGCACCTCGCGTCGCAGCACCGAGCGGTACGACTCCGGATGCTCGGCCGGCAGCCCCACGTACTCGTCGAGCTGCGCGATCCGCGCCCGCGAGACGTCGGCGGCGCCGGAGCGCACCTTGGCCGCCAGCGCCTGGTAGACGGGCAGCGGGGTCGAGCCGGTGGCCACGCCGAGCAGCGCGTCGGGCTTGCGCCTGAGCAGCTGCGCCATGGCCTCGGCGATCAGCTCGCCGCCCGCCTCGGCGTCGGGAACGATGACAACTTCCACGCTGGGCCTGCCGATCTGGAGAGGACACGAAGGGCACCCGAAAGGGCATGTGGTTTAGACCAATCTAGCAGGGCGTGGCCGTCCGTCCCAGATGTGTATGAGCCCACCGGCCGGCCCCGGCCATGACTGCTGCCCCTGGGGCGCGCATCGCCCCGCCGCAGGGCCGACCCGACGGAACTGGGCAGGCGCCGCCCGTCCCCGGGGAGTGGAATGGGAACGTCAGCAGAGAGCAGTCAGGACAGAGCCGCCCGGGACCGAGCCGTCAGGGCAACGACAGGGCGAAACGCGGAGGACCCCATGACCGCCACGACCCCGTACCCTCACGACCCCCACGCGCCCCACACCGACGTCCCCGGCCGGATCATGGCCCGCGAGATGGCCCAACAGCCCGCCGTACTCAGGCGGATCCTGGACGAGGGCGCCCCGGCCATCCGCCGGGTGGCCCGGGAGATCGCCGCCCGCACACCCCGTTTCGTACTGCTCTCCGCCCGTGGCACCTCCGACAACGCCGCGCTGTACGCCAAGTACCTCCTCGAAATCCGCCTGGGCCTGCCCTGCGGTCTCAGCTCGATGTCCACCACGACGGCCTACGGCGCCCGCCCCGACCTCACCGACGTCCTCCTCGTCACCGTCAGCCAGTCCGGCGGCTCCCCGGACCTCGTGGCCTCCACCCGGGCCGCCCGCGAGGCGGGCGCGATCACCCTCGCGGTGACCAACAACCCGGACTCCGCGCTGGCCGGCGTCTCCGAGTACCACATCGACATCCTGGCCGGACCCGAGAGAGCGCTCCCCGCCACCAAGACCTACACCGCCTCCCTCCTCGCGCTCTATCTCTTCGTCGAGGGCCTGCGCGGCGGCGACGGCGCCCCCGCGAAGGTGCTGCCGGACCTCGCCGCACAGCTGCTCGCCCGGCAGGACGAGGTCCGCGCTCTCGCCGCCCGCTACCGCTTCGCCGAGCGCATGGTGATCACCTCGCGCGGCTACGGCTACCCCACGGCCAAGGAGGCCGCCCTCAAGCTGATGGAGACCAGCTACATCCCCGCCCTCTCCTATTCCGGCGCCGACCTGCTGCACGGCCCCCTCGCCATGGTCGACAACGTCTCCCCGGTCATCGCGGTCGTGACCGACGGCAAGGGAGGGGAGGCCCTCCAGCCCGTCCTCGACCGGCTGCGCGGCCGTGGCGCCGATCTGTGCGTCATCGGCCCCCGGAGTCAGGTCGAGCGCGCCGCCGTGGGCTTCGCCCTGCCCAGCGAGGGCGTGGCCGAGGAGGTCCAGCCCGTCCTGGAGATCATCCCCCTCCAACTCCTGGCCTACGAGATCACCATCGCCCGCGGCCAGGACCCGGACGCCCCGCGCGCCCTGGCGAAGGTGACGGAGACCCGGTGAGGGCGGCCCGCTGAACGGCTCGCCCGCCACCCGGCGCGATGATCCAGGGCATGTCACAACAGGCGCGCAACGGCGCGAGCCGGGTGGAACCGGAAGCGCTCGCGGAAATTGCCATGGCCATCTGGCCCCGCAGCTGAGCCAAGCGGGTTAGGCTTCGAAGCGCCAACACCACACAGCCTTCAACAACAACTGCCCCCGCTCCATGGACACGCACAGTGGTCTAGTCCACAATGGGGCAGTGGTCCACCATGCGCTTGGGGACCAGAAAGAGCCTCCGTCTTCCCCGCACAGGAAGGCGGATCGAGGGACCGGAGCTCTCTGCCCTGACTGCCCCGGCTCCTCATCTTCGGCCGACCGGGACCGCACACCCCGCGGCCGATGTTGCTCCGGGCTGCGGTGCCGGGAGGGTTGAGGGTCCCTCTCAGGCGCCGCGGCCCGCGGGTGTTTCACAGCCCCCTGCGGACTCCGGGCGCTTTTAGGACCTGCACAAACCCCCAGGTACGCTCGCAACGTGCCCTCCATGAACGAACTGGTCCGCCAGCACACCGCCCTCGACGACTCCGACCTCGAGTGGCTCCATCTGCTGGTCTCGGAGTGGCAGCTGCTCTCCGACCTCTCCTTCGCCGACCTGGTCCTGTGGGTCCCCACCCGCGACGGCACCCGCTATGTCTCCGTCGCCCAGATGCGGCCCAACACCGGCCCCACCTCCTACCAGGACGACATGGTCGGCCACCTCGTCCCGCGCGGCCGCCGCCCCATGCTGGACGCCGCGCTCGACGAGGGCCGCATCGTGCGCGAGGGCGACCCGGAGTGGCGCGAGGAGGTCCCGGTCCGGGTCGAGTCGATTCCGGTACGACGGGACGGGCGCGTCCTCGGCGTCATCGCCCGCAACACCAACCTCCTCACCGTCCGCACCCCGAGCCGCCTGGAGCTGACCTACCTCCAGAGCGCCTCGGACCTCGCCCAGATGATCGCGGCCGGCGCTTTCCCCTTCGCCAACCAGCAGGTCGACATGGACGCCTCGCCCCGCGTGGGCGACGGACTGATCCGGCTCGACGCGGACGGCATCGTCCAGTACGCCTCCCCGAACGCCCTCTCCGCCTACCACCGCATGGGCCTCGCCGCCGACCTCGTCGGCCATCACCTGGGCCGGACGACCGCCGAACTCGCCCCCTCCCGCGGGCCGGTGGACGAGGCGCTCGCCAAGGTGGCCAGCGGCTGGGCGCCGCGCGAGTTCGAGATCGAGGCCAATGACGGAGTGATCCAGTTCCGCGCGATCCCGCTCAAGCCCAAGGGCACCCGCATCGGTTCGCTGGTCCTGCTCCGGGACGTCACCGAACTGCGGCGCCGTGAGCGGGAGTTGATCACCAAGGACGCGACCATCCGGGAGATCCACCACCGGGTGAAGAACAACCTCCAGACGGTGGCCGCCCTGCTGCGCCTCCAAGCCCGGCGCATCGAATCCGAGCGGGGCCGCGCGGCCCTCGAGGAGGCGGTGCGGCGGGTCGGCTCGATCGCGATCGTGCACGAGACGCTCTCCCAGAACCTGGACGAGCGCGTGGAGTTCGACGAGATCGCCGACCGGGTGCTGGCGATGGTCGCCGAGATCTCGCCGGGCAAGGTCACCGGCCGGCGCACCGGCCGCTTCGGCATCCTCGACGCCGAGGTCGCGACCCCGCTGTCGATGGTGCTGACCGAGGTGCTGCAGAACGCCCTCGAGCACGGCTTCCGCGAGGGCGACACCGGCACGGTAGAGGTCTCGGCCGTCCGCGGCGGTACGACGAAGGAGTCCCGCCTGCTGGTCACCGTCCAGGACGACGGGGTCGGCCTGCCCGAGGGCTTCGACCCGCGCACCTCCGGCAACCTCGGCCTGCAGATCGTACGGACGCTGGTGGAGGGGGAGTTGGGCGGGACGTTCGACATGGTCCCGGCTCCGGAGCGCGGCACGCAGGTGATCCTGGACATCCCGGTGCGGGCGCAGAAGTGATCAGCGCAGCGAAGCGATGAGCTCAGTGACGTGATCAACACAGCAAAAAGCCCCGGACCTTGTGGTCCGAGGCCAGTGCTCGTTGCTGCTGCTAAGCGCATCGGGGGTACTGCGCGCTGCGGCTCGGGGGCGGGAGTTGCGTACTCGCTGTACGCGCCGCCAAGCTCAGGCTGTCAGCGGGGTGGGTGTGTCAGGCGGAGGCCTGACGGGCCCGGTTGCGGGCGGCGCGGCGCTTCATGGCACGGCGCTCGTCCTCGCTGAGACCACCCCAGACGCCGGAGTCCTGGCCGGACTCGAGCGCCCACTGCAGGCACTGCTCGATAACCGGGCAGCGACGGCAGACGGCCTTGGCTTCCTCGATCTGCAGCAGCGCAGGACCGGTGTTGCCGATGGGGAAGAAGAGCTCGGGGTCTTCCTCGCGGCAAACGGCGTTGTGACGCCAGTCCATGGCTGCTACCTCTCCTTGAATTACGTGCAGGTTGCTTGTGAATGTGAACGCTTTCACGAATCCCTCAACAAGTGAAGGGCCGACCGCCAGGTTCCCTGGCGTGGTCCTGTGGTTTGAAGAGGGGTTCCGGTGATCTGTCGAGGCCGGTGTTGCGGGCCGTCCCGATCGCCATGTAGAGACTCGCAAACCTCGGCGGCGGATACAACCCCTTCCGGAAAGTTTTTTTTGATTCCTCGGTGTCGACTAGGTCACAGCCGTACTTCCATGGGGTGGACCCTGGCCTAAACGTTCGAGTGAAAGGACTTTAGCCCCTTCTGCTCACACAATCACACGCAGTGCACGGCGTACGCCTGTGAACGTCACGCTGGTACGCAGTCCCAAGTGGTCGCCGTCCATCTGAAGGGGCAGCGGCGCCTTCGAATGCAAGGTGAACTCACTCAGGTCGTGCAGGGACACGGCGTGCTTGCCATGGGGTCCGCGCTCGGGGGACGAAGTGAGCAACTGGGTGCCATACCGGGCAACCGCGGCCGTGGACATACGGCTGAGGCCGAACACGTCGAGTCCGGTGTCGAACGAGGCCTTAGGCGACGCGTACATCGGGCGATTGCCGAGAAACGTCCAGGGGGCCGTGTTGGACGCTATGCACAGGAGCAGATCCGTCACGGCGTCCTCGCCGGCCTGCTCCAGCGTGATCGTGCCCTTCCGCCGGCTGGGCTCGCCCAGCAGCTGGCGCATCACCTGGCGGACGTAGAGGGCGTGGGTCGACTTCTTGCCGCGCTCGCGCTGCTGCTCGACCCGCCCGACCACCCCCGCGTCGAAGCCGAGCCCCGCGTTGAAGGTGAACCAGCGGGACGGCACCGCCTCGTCCTCGGTGCCGGGCGGGCCCGAGGTCAGCCCCAGTCCGACGGTCCGCTCGCTGCCCTGGCGCAGGGCGTCCAGCAGGGCGCCGGTGGCCTCGACGGCGTCGTTGGGCAGGCCCAGGGCGCGGGCGAAGACGTTGGTCGAACCGCCGGGGACCACGGCGAGGCCCGGGAGGTGGTCCGGAGCGGGGCCGGCGTGCAGGAGGCCGTTGACGACCTCGTTGACCGTGCCGTCGCCGCCGAGGGCCACGACGAGGTCGATGTCGTCGCTCTCCGCCGCCTGCCGGCCCAGGTCGCGCGCATGCCCGCGGTACTCGGTGGTGACGGCCTCCAGCTTCATCTCGCTGGCGAGTGCGTGGATCAGGACATCGCGCGTACGTGCGCTTGTGGTGGTTGCCGCCGGATTGACCACGAGAAGTGCACGCATGACTGGCAGGGTACCTACTGGGGGGTACCGGGCCCAGACCGGATGGGGGATCCAGCGGGAGATCGAGGCGTGAGCCTGGCCACGGCGGCTTTCTGCCGCGGCCGTGACTCCGCCTCGGGCGGTCGCTCCGGCGCGGGCGGTACGCCGCGGCCCTCAGCCTCCGTCCCCCCTCCTCGCCGCTCCCGAGCCTCCACGCGGGGCCCTCCGGGGCGAGGGCTACCCTTCAGGGGTGAGCTCTGCGCAGAACCCCGCGTCCGAAGCCGCCGAAGAGGCGAGTCCCCGTCCCGTCCGGCTGACCGCAGCCGCGGCGCTGACCGCGCTGGAGGGGCTCGCGCTGGTGGTCGGCGGTGCCTGGGTCGCCGTACTCGGGCTCACCGGGCACCCGGACGACCGGCAGCAGGCCGTGACCGGGGGCGTCACCCTGATCGTGCTCGCGCTGCTGCCGCTGCTCGCCGCCCGGGGTCTGCTGGGCCGACGCAGCTGGAGCCGCGGCCCGGCACTGATCACACAGATCATCGCGCTGCCCGTGGCCTACAACCTGCTCCAGGCCGACAGCATGGCCATCCCGGCGGGCATCGCGCTGGCGGTCGTCGCCGTAGCGGCGCTCGTCCTGCTGGTCAACGCCGAGACGACCCGGGCCCTCGGGATCCGGGGGCCCGGCAACGCGCAGGACCAGAAGTAGCCGCTACTCCTCCACGAGCAGCTTCTCCCGCAGCTGCGCCAGCGTCCGCGCCAGCAGCCGCGACACGTGCATCTGCGAGATGCCGACCTCCTGCGCGATCTGCGACTGGGTCATGTTGCCGAAGAAGCGGAGCAGCAGGATCCGCTTCTCGCGGGGCGGAAGGTCCTCCAGCAGCGGCTTGAGCGACTCCCGGTACTCGACGCCCTCCAGCGCCTCGTCCTCCGCGCCGAGCGTGTCGGCGACGGCCGGAGACTCGTCGTCCGTGTCGGGGACGTCCAGGGACAGCGTGGAGTACGCGTTGGCGGACTCCAGGCCCTCCAGGACCTCCTCCTCCGAGATGGACAGCTTCTCGGCGAGCTCGTGGACCGTGGGGGAGCGGCCGTGCAGCTGCGAGAGCTCGGCCGTCGCGGTGGTCAGCGACAGTCGCAGCTCCTGCAGCCGGCGCGGGACGCGCACGGCCCAGCCCTTGTCGCGGAAGTGCCGCTTGATCTCGCCGACGACCGTCGGGGTCGCATACGTGGAGAACTCGACACCGCGGTCCGGGTCGAAGCGGTCGACCGACTTGATCAGGCCGATGGTGGCGACCTGGGTGAGGTCGTCCAGCGGCTCGCCCCGGTTGCGGAAGCGGCGCGCGAGGTGCTCGACGAGCGGCAGGTGCATACGGACCAGCTGGTTGCGCAGTTCCGCGTACTCCGGGCTGCCCTCCTTCAGTTTGCGCAGCTCGACGAACATGGCGCGCGCCCCGCTGCGGTCCTGAGGGTCGTGCTGCGTGGCCTGAGTGGTCTGCGCGCCCTGTGTGGCCGGCGCATCATGCTCGGAGTATCGCTCGTGCTCGCTCATCGTCCCGCCCGTCGCCCTTCCCCGAGCCCTCGCCTCCTCCCCCACTCTCGACTTCCCTCGAGTGGGGGGACCCCCATGGGCAGGGGGCACCCCGATCCGCCGTTCCAGAGGCGCGCTCTGCACGGCACCTTCCTGAGCCCGCTGCCCCTCGCCCGGGAAGCCGGCCTCCGCCGTGTCGTCGGAGTCGTCCTCCGGATGCGGCCGGGCCTGCTCAGGGATGCCGTCGATGCCGTCCATGCGTCGGGAACCGCCGGGACCGCTGTCCTCGGTCGGCAGCTCCCGTGTGCTGCGCTCTTCGTCCCGCACCGGCCCGTCCCCGTCCCTCACGTCGGCCCGGGTCCCGCGCCGCGCTGTTTGTAGAGGCTGATCGAAACGGTTTTGTCGTCGTCCACGGCGGAGGAGACCTTGCCCGCCAGGGCGGACAGGACGGTCCAGGCGAAGGTGTCCCGCGAGGGAGCGTGACCGTCCGTGGTCGGCGCCGAGACGGTGACCTCGAGCGAGTCGTCGACGAGCCGGAAGACACAACTGAGCACCGAGCCGGGCACGGCCTGCTGGAGCAGAATCGCGCAGGCCTCGTCGACCGCGATGCGCAGGTCCTCGATCTCGTCGAGGGTGAAGTCCAAACGGGCTGCGAGGCCGGCCGTGGCCGTCCGCAGCACCGACAGGTAGGCACCCGCAGCCGGCAGCCGGACTTCCACGAAGTCCTGGGTCGCGGGCTCGCCTGCGATCTGGGACACCCTCACCTCCAAGGTGGTACAAGCTTTACGGGGCCGAGGGTCGCCCCTCGGGGTAACGCGATGTGTGGTTCAGCGGTGACGCTACCGCGCTCCCCAGTGTCCTGTCCCCGGGACCCCGCCCCTTGCTGTCACTCATAGTAAACACATGAATACGCACAGTGGCTAGAGGGCGGGCGGCCCCAATTGGGAAGAGCGCGCGCCGGGTTGACGTACCCAGACGTCAGACGGTCGAACCGTCCGGTTCCGGGTCGTCGGCGCACCTCATGCGAGGACGTGGTCGACGAAGCACCACCGCCAGCTCTCGCCGGGTTCGAAGGTCCGCATCACCGGGTGACCGGACGTGTTGTGGTGCTCCGTCGCGTGCCGACCCGGCGAGGAGTCGCAGCAGCCGACGTGACCGCAGGTGAGGCACAGCCGCAGCTGCACCGGATGCGTGCCGTCCGCCAGGCACTCCGGGCAGGTCTCGGTCAGGGGACCGGGCTCCGGGTGCGGCAGCGCGTCGACATGCGTGCACTGTTTCATGATTGCCAGGTTACGACGGCTGTGCGGAAGACCGCGCGGAAAATGAGGGCGGGCGAAATCCATGGACGTGATGCCACTGTTGCTGCTGGTGGCGGGCAGCGCCGCGATCGCGGCGGCCGGACGGCGCACCCCCGTACCGGCGCCGCTGTTGCTGGTGGCGGTCGGGCTGGCGGTGTCGTATGTCCCAGGGGTCCCGGAATACGCCCTGGACCCGCATGTCGTCCTGCCCCTCATCCTGCCGCCCCTGCTGCACACCGCGGCCACCGACAGCTCCTACCTCGACCTGCGGGCGCAGCTGCGGCCCGTCGCGCTGCTGTCGGTGGGGTATGTGCTCTTCGCGACCTTCGCCGTCGGCTGGGCCGCCTATCTGATCGTGCCGGGCCTGCCGCTGACCGCGGCCCTGGTGCTGGGCGCGGTGGTGGCGCCGCCGGACGCCGTCGCGGCCACGGCGATCGCGCGCCGGGTGGGACTGCCCTCCCGGATCACGACGATCCTGCAGGGCGAGTCCCTGGTGAACGACGCCACCGCGATCACCGCCTACCGCGTGGCTCTCGCGGCCGCGGTCGGCGAGGGTGCCACCTGGGCCGGTGGAATCGGCGAGTTCCTGCTCGCGGCGATCGGCGGCATCGGCGTCGGACTGGTGCTGATGGTGCCGATCCACTGGCTGCGCACCCACCTGAAGGAGCCGCTGCTCCAGAACACCCTCTCCCTGCTGATCCCGTTCGTCGCGTACGCCGTCGCCGAGCAGGTGCATGCCTCCGGTGTCCTCGCGGTCGTCGTGGTCGCCCTCTACCTCGGACACCGCGCGTGGGAGGTCGATTTCGCCACCCGGCTCCAGGAGACGGCGGTGTGGAAGATGGTTGCCTTTGTTCTGGAATCAACGGTTTTCGCGCTCATCGGACTGCAGCTGCCGGTGGTCCTCAGGGGGCTCGGGGAGTACGAGGGTCTGGACGCCGCCTGGTATGCGGTCGCCGTCTTCCTGGTCGTCGTCGTGACCCGGTTCGTGTGGGTGTATCCGGCGACCTACCTGCCCGGCATACTGTCGGCGCGCATCCGGGAACGGGAGGGGAGTCCGAGCGGGAAGAGCGCGTTCATCGTCTCCTGGGCCGGTATGCGGGGCGTGGTCTCGCTCGCCATCGCCTTCTCGATTCCGCAGACCCTGAACGGCGGGGAGCCCTTCCCCGGCCGCAACCTGATCCTCTTCCTCACCTTCACGACAGTGATCGGCACGCTCGTCATCCAGGGCCTCACCCTCCCCCCGATCATCCGGCTCCTCAGGCTGCCCGGCCGCGACCTCCAGGCCGAGACGCTCGCCGAGGCCAATGCCCAGGCGCAGGCCTCCCGGGCCGCCGAGCGCCGCCTGGACGAGCTCCTCTCCGACGAACGCAACGCGCTGCCCGGGCCGCTCGCCGACCGCCTGCGCTCGGTCCTGGAGCGCCGCCGCAACGCCGTCTGGGAGCGCCTCGGCCAGCCCAACCCCGTCACCGGCGAGACCGCCGACGACACCTACCGCCGTCTCGCCCGCGAAATGATCAGTGCCGAGCGCGAGGTCTTCGTGAAACTCCGCGACGGCCGTTACATCGACGACGAGATGCTCCGCACCCTGCTGCGCCGACTGGACCTCGAGGAGGCGGCAGCCTATCGGGAGGCAACCTAGCGGGGGCCGTTCAGGGGAACGGCCGGCCGGTGATCACCGCCGCCAGCGTCGTCCCGCGCGGGAACGCGCCCTCCTGCGCCAGGGCGATGAGTCCGTACAGCATCTTGGCGACATAGAGACGTTCGACGGGCAGTCCGTGGCGGCTTTCGAAGTCGTCGGCGAAGGAGTGGAGTTCGGGGGTGGTGCGGGCGTAGCCGCCGAAGTGGAAGCGGTCGTCCAGCTGCCAGTCGCCGCGCGGGCCGCCGAAGGCCGCTTCCTGGAGGGAGCGTATGTCGGCGGTGAGGAAGCCACCCTTGAGGACCGGAAAGCCCAGTGCACGCTGACCGGGGGCCAGTCCCGCCGCGAGGCCGGCCAGGGTGCCGCCGGTTCCGCAGGCAAGGGCGACGACGTCGGCCCGGCCGTGCAGCTCCTCGCCGAGGGCCCGGCAGCCGCGTACGGCGAGGGGGCTGCTGCCGCCCTCGGGGACGACGTACGCGTCCTCGGCGCCGGCGGCGCGCAGGACGGCGGCGAGGGTCTCCGGGTCGGTCTTGTGGCGATACGTCGACCTGTCGACGAAGTGCAGACGCATGCCGTCGGCCGCGCACCGGGCCAGGGAGGAGTTGAGGGGGCGATCGGACAGTTCCTGGCCGCGGACCACGCCGATGGTGGGCAGGCCGAGAAGACGGCCCGCGGCGGCGGTGGCGCGCAGATGGTTGGAGTAGGCGCCGCCGAAGGTGAGGATCGGGCGGCCCGCCGTCGCGGTGAGGTGGGGCGCGAGTTTGCGCCACTTGTTGCCGATGAGGTCGGGGTGGATCAGGTCGTCGCGCTTGAGGAGGAGGCGGACGCCCCGCCGGGTGAGGCGGTCGTCGTTCACTTCCTGCACGGGGGAGGGGAGCCGCGGGTGCAGGACGGCGAGGTCGGGGGCGTCGGGGCCGGTCACCCGGCCATTGTCGCCCGGTGTCCTATTTCAGCCGGTCGCGGATGCGCTCCCGCATCGACGCCATCGTGAATCCGCGCGGATCCACCTTCCCCGGCTGCCACTCGAGGTGGCCGATGACCGACCGCTCGTTCCAGCCGTGATGCCGGCACACCGCGGCGGCCGCCCGCTCGATGGCCTCCAGCTGCACCGCGGGCCAGGGATCCTCGCCGTCGCCGAGGTTCTCGCACTCGAAGCCGTAGAAGTGGCGGTTGCCGTCGGTGTTCGCCTCGTTGTCCGGCGGGAGCGCCCGCTCCGCGATCACCGCGCGCAGGACGTCGTCGTCGCCCAGGCCGGCGTGGTTGGCGCGGCCGTAGCCGACCAGATGGACGGTGCCGTCCTTGGTGATGACGCCGTGGCACAGCGGCCCCGGCAGGCCCGCGTAGCCGTCTCGGCAGAGCCCCACGGTCCGCTCGCTGCCCCGGGTCACCGTGTGATGGATCATCACGCCGTGGACGGGTCCCCAGGGGCCCTTGTGGTTGCGGTTGTGATGTCTCCAGTCGCCCACTTCGACGACCGTGACGCCCTCCGCGCGCAGGCACTGCAGAAACCTGTCCGCGGACATCGGTGAGGACATGGGCGCCTCCTTCGGCGCGGTGCGACGACCGCCCGTCGCGGCCGCTCATACCGCTGCTTGTACCGAAGCGACGGCAAGCGGAACCACTCGTTCGCACAGCGTGCGAGCGGATTCGGTCAGCGCCGCGGGCAGTGTGCCCCGCTCGAGGGGATCCCCATTTTTGCCCGCCCGGCAATGATCCATTCCCGCTCTTTCGGGTAATGGCACGAGCACACTGCGTGATGAAAGTGTTGCTCGCGGAGATCGGTGCCCGGCGCAGACCGCTGCCGGGGCATGACCGGGAGGGCAATTCCTTATGTCGGTAGGCGAAGAGGTCCGCACGGAGCAGACCAGGCCGCAGCAGAGCCTCGGTACGGCGGCCGCGCGGAACCTGGCCACCACGACCAAGTCCGTACCCCAGATGCAGGAGATCAGCTCGCGCTGGCTGCTGCGCATGCTGCCGTGGGTGGACGTGCAGGGCGGCACGTACCGGGTGAACCGGCGGTTGAGTTACGCGGTGGGCGACGGACGCATCACCTTCGTGCAGACCGGCGACCGCGTCGAGGTGATCCCCGCGGAGCTGGGCGAGTTGCCGGCGCTGCGGGCGTACGAGGACGAGGAGGTCCTGGCGGATCTGGCCCGGCGCTGTGTGCAGCGCGAGATCGCCGCGGGGGAGGTGATCGCCGGCTTCGGCAACCAGACCGACGAGGTGTACCTGCTGGCGCACGGCAGGGTGGAGAAGATCGGCACGGGCCCGTACGGCGAGGACGAGAGCCTCGGCGTCCTCGCCGACGGGGCGTACCTCGGCGACCAGGCGCTGCTCGACCCGGACGCCATCTGGGAGTACACGGCCCGCGCGATCACGGCCTGCACGGTGCTCGTCCTGTCCCGGCGGGACGTCGAGCAGGTCGCGGAGCGCGCCGACTCGCTGCGCGAGCACCTCCGGCAGCGGCGGGCGATCCCGCAGCAGCGCACCAACAAGTACGGCGAGAAGGAGATCGACCTGGCCGCCGGTCACTCCGGCGAGCCGGACATCCCGCACACCTTCGTCGACTACGAGGCCCGGCCCCGCGAGTACGAACTGAGCGTTGCCCAGACCGTGTTGCGCATCCACACGCGCGTGGCCGACCTCTACAACCAGCCGATGAACCAGACCGAGCAGCAACTGAGGCTCACCGTGGAGGCGTTGAAAGAACGCCAGGAGCACGAGCTGGTCAACAACCGCGAGTTCGGTCTGCTGCACAACTGCGAGTACGACCAGCGGATCCAGCCGCACGACGGCGTGCCCGGCCCCGACGACCTGGACGAGCTGCTCAGCCGGCGCCGCGGCACCAAGATGTTCCTCGCCCACCCGCGCGCGATCGCCGCGTTCGGCCGTGAGCTCAACAAGCGGGGACTGGTGCCGGAGACGATCGACGTCGGCGGCAACCGCATCCCCACCTGGCGCGGTGTCCCCATCTACCCCTGCAACAAGATCCCGGTCACCGAGGCCCGGACGAGCTCCATCATCGCCATGCGTCTCGGCGAGGCCGACCAGGGCGTCATCGGTCTGCGGCAGTCCGGCCTGCCGGACGAGATCGAGCCGAGCCTGTCGGTGCGGTTCATGGGCATCAACGAACAGGCGATCATCAAGTACCTGGTGACGGCCTACTACTCGGCGGCGGTTCTCGTCCCGGACGCGCTCGGCGTACTGGAGAACGTCGAGATCGGCCGCTGGCGGTGACCCAGCCCGCAGACACGTCGTGTCCCCGCCCGTCAGGGCGGGTACACCTCCGGGTATGCGTCCGACCGGAACGGAAGCGCCACCGTCCGCGGACTCTCCGAGGGGGGATCCCGGTTCCATGACCGAGTCCATGACCGAGTCCACGACCGCGTCCTTGGCGGAGGCCGATCAGCGGCCCGCCGGGGCGCTCGAGAGAGGGAGTTCCATCGCGACCGACACGGACAGCCGGCCGGGGCCGTTCGACGGCCACGAGGCCGTGGCGATCCTGGAGCGTGCGCGGGCGTCGGTCGACCCCGAACTGCGCGCGGCGATCGAGTCGCTGCCCGGCTCGATGCGCCGGATCGCGCGCTATCACTTCGGCTGGGAGCACGCCGACGGCACACCCGCGGCGGGCAACGCGGGCAAGGCGATCCGCCCGGCGCTGGTTCTGACGACGGCCGCCGCGCTCGGCGGACCCGGGGCACGGGCGGCGGCCGTACGGGCGGCCGCGGCGGTGGAACTTGTCCACAACTTCACGCTGCTGCACGACGACGTGATGGACCGGGACACCACGCGCAGGCACCGGCCCACCGCCTGGACGGTGTTCGGCGACACCGACGCGATCCTCGCCGGGGACGCACTCCAGGCGCTGGCCCTGCGGCTGCTCGCGGAGGATCCGCACCCGGCGTCCGCGGCCGCCGCCGCCCGGCTCGCGGCCTGCGTCGTGGAGCTGTGCGAGGGCCAGCAGGCCGACACGGCGATGGAGGGCCGCGGCCCTGCGGAGGTCACCCTCGGCGAGGTGCTCGCCATGGCCGAGGCCAAGACGGGGGCGCTGCTGGGCTGCGCCTGCGCCCTGGGCGCGCTGTACGCCGGGGCGTCGGCGGCCGATGCCGAGGCCGTGGATGCGTTCGGCCGTGAGGCCGGGCTCGCCTTCCAGCTCATCGACGACGTCATCGGCATATGGGGCGACCCGAGCCGCACCGGCAAACCGGCCGGCGCGGACCTCGCCGCCCGCAAGAAGTCACTGCCGGTGGTCGCCGCGCTGACCTCCGGCACACCGGCCGCCGTCGAACTCGCCGAGCTGTACGAAGTCCCGTACGACGGCGGGGACCTGGAGCCGACGGTGCTGGCCGTGGAGCGGGCCGGCGGACGCGACTGGGCGCAGGGTCAGGCGTCCGACCGGATGGCGCGGGCGATGCAGGAACTGTCCCGCGCGATCCCGGACCCGGAGGCGGCGGGCGGCCTGCTCGCCCTCGCGGAGTTCGTGACGCGGCGGACCAGCTGAGCGCCCGAACCGGACCCCGGAGCCACCGGGGCGTGCGGCTCCTGACCCCGCACGCCCCGGTCGGCTCCGGCCCCGGCCGATAGGCTCCAACTGCCCATGCGGTGCGAGCCGCTGAGCCGTCAGTCCTCCGGCACCACCACCCGTACGATCCGCTCCACCAACCCTTCCGGCACTCCCACTCCCGGCAGTACGCCCTCCAGTACTCCCGGCAGGGTGAGGTGCTCGATGATCAGGCCGAGCATCGCGAGATAGAGCACGGCGACGGTCTCGTCACCGCCGGGCAGCCCGGCCTCGCGGTGGAACCGCATGCCGTCCTCCAGGTCCCCGCGCACCGACTTGGTGTACGACTCGCGCAGGCCGGGGCGCCGGGTGGCTTCGAGGCGTAGCTCCAGGAGGGCCAGGTAGCCGGTGCGGTCGCGGGTCACGCGGTTGATCAGGTCGTGCATGAGGGCGACGACCAGGGCGCGGTCCTTCGGCGCCTTCATCAGCTCGTCGAGCACGTCGGGGTCGGGGGCGAGGCGCAGGTGCAGCCGGTCGTCGATCTGGCGCAGCAGGTCGTCCCGGGCGGTGAAGTAGTTGGAGGCGGTGCCCACGGGCACCCCCGCCTCGGCGTCCACCGCCCGGAACGTCAGCCCGCGTGCCCCCTCTCGCGCCAGTACCTCGATCCCGGCGTCGACCAGGGCCGCCCGGCGCTCCGGATTGCCGGCCATACGGAATCCCCTCTCCCACTTGAGCCATGTCTCGAAAACACCCTTGCAACCACTACATTCGAAGTACTACAACTGAAGTGGTCAAGCGAACGAACGCAGCCTACGAAAAGAGACCAGCTTGCGAAAGCTCGTGTACTACATCGCCTGCTCGATCGACGGCTTCATCGGCGACCCGAGCGGCGACGCCTCCTCCATGCTGTCCCTCCTCGGCCCGGAGGTCCTCGAGTACCTCACGACGGAATACCCGGACACCCTGCCGACCCACAGCCGCCGCCCCCTCGGCATCGACGACCTGCCGAACCAGCGGTTCGACACCATCGTCCAGGGCCGCAGCAGCTACGACCTGGCGCTGAAGGAGGGCATCACCAGCCCGTACGCCCATCTGCGCGAGTACGTCGCCTCGCGCACCCTGAAGGAGTCACCCGACCCCAACGTCGAGATCATCGCCGAGGACCTGGTCGGCAAGATCCGCGAACTGAAGGCCGAGGACAGCGAGTTCGACATCTACCTGTGCGGCGGCTCGCAGCTCGCGGGCGAGCTGATCGACGAGATCGACGAACTGGTCGTCAAGACGTACCCGATCGTGCTGGGCAGCGGCATGCCGATGTTCGGCTCCGGCACCGCCGTCCACGAGTTCACCCTGGAGTCGACGCGCACGTTCGGCAACGGAGTTCTGGCGAGGACGTACAGCAGGAAGCGCTGAGCCGCCGTCCGCCCTACCCTGAGGACATGGACAGCGAAAAAGTCTGTCCCGTCTGCGGACAGCCAGTCGAAACGGTCATCCGGCGCCACAAGACGCTGGGCGCATGGGTGCCGACGTGGGTTGCCGGCCCGTGCCGGAACCCCAAGTGCGAGGCATACGCCGGAGGCGACGCCGAGCCCGTCACCGAGCGGCGGCCCGGCCGGCCCGAGGCGAAGGAACCCCATCCCCTGAGTCAAACCAAGAAGCCCTGAACCGGACTGCCGAAAAAATTCCGGAAGCCGTGTCGAGAATCCGCGGTCGGCTCCGACGTCCCGTACGAGAGCCGCCCATGGAGGGTGGCCGAGCCGAAGGAGCGGACTCATGAAGTACCTGGTCATGGTGCAGGGCACACAGGCGGACTACGAGGCGATGCGAGGCAAGGCCTCCGCGCAGTCCCCGGCCTGGAGCGAGGAGGAGCTCCAGGCCATGTACGCCTACATGAGCGCGATCAACGACGACCTCTCCGAGTCCGGCGAGCTCGTCGACGCACAGGGACTGGCCGAGCCCGCCCGGACCCGGCTGGTCACGCTCGGTGAGGACGGCAAGGCCGTGATCACCGACGGGCCGTACAGCGAGACCAAGGAGCTGCTGGCCGGTTACTGGGTCCTGGAGTGCGCGAGCCTGGAGCGGGTCACGGAGATCGCCGACCGGGTGACCCGTTGCCCCCAACCGGCCGGTGCCCCCAACCATCCGGTGGTGATCCGGCCCATCATGGACGGCGCGGGGGACATCTGAGCCCTCGAACAGACAACGGCCCTCCGAGCCTCCGATGAACCGCCCGGACGAGATCGAGGACCTGCTGCGCCGGCACGCGCCGCAGGTCCTCGGCGCCGTCGTGCGGCGGTACGGGCACTTCGACGCCGCTGAGGACGCCGTACAGGAGGCACTCCTCGCGGCTGCCGACCGCTGGCCGTCGGACGGTGTCCCGGACAATCCGCGCGGCTGGCTGATCAGGGTCGCCTCACGTCGGCTGACCGACACGCTGCGCAGCGAGGAGGCGCGGCGCCGGCGCGAGGAGCGGGCGGCGGCGCTCACTCCGCCCGACACCTTCATCGCCCCGCCGCCGGGCGCGGACCGCGCTCCGCGCGAGGACGACACCCTCACCCTGCTCTTCCTGTGCTGCCACCCGGACCTGACCCCGCCCGCGCAGCTCGCGCTCACCCTGCGGGCGGTCGGTGGTCTGACGACGGCGGAGATCGCCCGCGCCTGCCTGGTCCCGGAGGCGACCATGGCGCAGCGGATCAACCGGGCCAAGCAGAAGGTGCGGGGCGTGCGCTTCGGGCGGCCGGACAACTGGGCGGAACGCCTGCCCGCCGTCCTGCACACCCTCTACCTCATCTTCAACGAGGGCTACACGGCGACCTCCGGCGCAGCTCTCCAGCGGCGCGAACTGGCCGGCGAGGCGATCCGGCTCACCCGCACGGTCCACCGTCTGCTCCCCGACGACGGCGAGGTGGCCGGCCTGCTGGCCCTGATGCTGCTCACCGATGCCCGCCGGGACGCGCGTACCGGCCCGCACGGCGAGCTCGTCCCGCTCGACGAACAGGACCGCGACCGCTGGGACAAGGCGGCGATCGAAGAGGGCGTCGCCCTGGTCACCCGGGCGCTGGCCGGCGGACGCCCGGGCCCGTACCAACTGCGCGCCGCGATCGCGGCGGTGCACGACGAGGCCCCGTCCGCCGAGGCGACCGACTGGCGGGAGATCCTCGGCCTGTACGACATCCTGGTACGGCTGGTGCCCGGCCCTGTCGAACGCCTCAACCGTGCCGTCGCCGTCGCCATGGCCGACGGACCACGCGCCGGGCTCGCCGAACTCGACGCGCTGGAACTCGACTTGAGCGCGAGTCACCGCCTGGACGCGGTGCGCGCCCACCTCCTGGAGCGGACCGGGGAGTACGAGGCCGCCCGCGCCGCCTACGAGTCGGCGGCCGCAAGGACGCTGAGCCTGCCGGAGCAGCGGTACCTGCAGGCGCGGGCGGCGCGACTGAGGCCGTAACGTCGTCCCAAGTGCCAGGTGTACAGGGAGGGTTGGACGTGACGGAGTCCGGGGGGCAGACGTCGTACGGCATGGCGGTGGGCCGTGACGGTGTGGGCAGTGACGGTGGTCGTCGGGGGCGGACTCACCCTGTGGCTGCAGGACTCGGCCGAGCCGCCGGAGCCGTACGGTCGGCGGGAGTCGAGCCCGGCGCCGACACCGCTGTCCGAGGCGGACTGGAACACCGCGTGCCCGAGGCCCACGCCCCCACCCGGTGAGGACGGGGCGGTGTACGACTACGCCTGCGTGATCAAGGTCGGCTAGGCAGCACGCCCGTCTCCGGGTCCCGCCCCGTCAGGCAGTACATGCCGCCCGCCGGGTCGCGCATCACCGTCCAGTGGGCGCCGCGGTACACCGGCCGTGCGCCGAGCCGCTCGTGCTCGGCACGGGTCGTCTCGATGTCGGCGCAGGCGAGGTCGAGGTGGGCGGCGATAGGCCGTTCGGTGCCGAGCCGCTGCAGCAGCAGCCGCACCGGCAGTCCGGGCGGCGGCTTGACCACATGGAACTCGGGCAGGGCGCCGGGCAGGGATTCCCAACCGTCCAGCAGCCCGCTCCAGAAGGCGACTTCGGTGTCGTACGACGAAGGCGGGACGTCGAGGCACACCTGATCCAGCCGGCTGCCGCGCACCACGGGTGGCCGTACCGACTCCCCGTGCCAGGGCACGGCACAGAACAACTGCCCCGCGGGCGAGCGCAGTACGGCCCACCCCTCGTGCTCGGCGACTTCTTCCGCCCCGAGCCGCACCGCCGACGCGACGAACTCCCGTACGTCCTCGACGGCGAAGTCGAGATGTGCCCCGCCGCCCCCGGAGTCCACGCCCTGCGTCTTCACACACGCGTCCGTCCCCCGAACCGGCAGGAGAGTCGCGAACTCCCCCTTCTCACCCCGGGGTTCGGACAGCCGGGTGCCGGTGACGGCCGTCCAGAAGTCATGGGCCCGGTCGAGGAGTTCGACGGGGCGGTCGATGAAGGCGTAGGTCCAGCGGATGGTCATGGCCGCGATCGTAGAGGGCCATCAGGACTCGGTGGCCAGGCGCACCCCCAGCCCGACCAGGACCGCCCCGCAGACCTGTTCCATGCGGCGCCGAACGGACTGCCGCTGAAGCACTCCTCCCACCCGCCCGGCCAGCCGGACCAGCGGTAGATACCAGATCAGGTCGACGAGGGCCCAGATCACCGAGAAGGCGAGCAGCGTCGGAAGAACAGGGGCTCCATGCGGCACGAACTGCGGCAGGAAAGAGACGGCGAACACGCCGGCCTTGGGATTGGCGAAGTTGGTGACCAGGCCCTGCCAGTACGCCCGCCGAAGCGACACCGCGTCTGTTTCCGCCGGTCCTTCAGCCGGTTGAGCGGCCCGCCGCGCCTGCCACAAGGCACGCGCTCCCATCCACACCAGCACCGCCGCGCCGGCCATCCGGATGACGACGTAGGCGACCTGCGAGGCCAGCAGCAGGGCCGAGAGCCCGACGGCTGCGGCCAGGCCCCACAGCAGCACCCCGCACTCGTTACCCAGGACCGTGGCCATGCCGGTTCTCCGGCCGTTCACCACCGCCCGACGCAGGATCACGACCGTGCTCGGCCCTGGAACCATGGCGATCAGGAAGGCCGCACCGACGAACGCAACGACGGAAGTCATCATCGAGGCAGCATCGCCAAGCTCGTTGATGCCCCACAAGGCTTTTCTCAGCGCCGCTGCGGATGCCTTCCGCGGATCATCGGTCAGGGCGAAGCCCACGGTCGGGTCCACGCCGCTGAGAAGGCGCGGAATCGGATGGACACGGCTCGGCACGGTGACCGGTGATCTCCGGCATGATCCGGACCGCCACGGTGAGCGACGTTGCTGAGATCCGCGCGATGATCCGCGAACTCGCCGAGTACGAACGGGCCGTTGAGCAGGCCCGAGCGACCGAGGAGCAGCTCCGCGAGGCGCTGTTCGGCGACCGTCCCGCCGCCTTCGCACTGATCGCCGAGGACGACGAGACGGGCGAGACCGTGGGCTATGCCCTGTGGTTCCCGCACTTTTCGACCTGGACCGGCACGCGCGGCATGCACCTGGAGGACCTCTACGTACGACCGCACGCCCGAGTCGGGGGTCACGGCAAGGCCCTGCTCGCCTCCCTGGCCGCGATCTGCGAGCAGAAGGGCTACGAGCGCTTCGAATGGTGGGTCCTCGCCTGGAACGAGCCGACGATCGACTTCTACAAGTCGCTCGGGGTGGAGCTCCTGGAGGAGTGGACGGTGTGCCGACTGACCGGTGAACCCCTCAGGAAACTCGCTGCCCGGACCCGGCTGTCGTGAACCAGACTTCCGCCCGAGGCGTCGCATCGGCGATTTCGATGGCGAGAGCGCCGAGGGCTTCCTTCTGAGGCGGACAGGTGGCCCGTGGCCGGGTGAGGAAGACCGCACCCGGACCGTCACGGACGCCATCTCGGCGGCCTGCGGACCGGGTGCGGACAGGAAGACCAGGCGACCAAAGAAATCGCAGGTCAAACGGCATGATCGAAGGTCAGGCCTTCTTGGTCTCCCAGAAGATCTTGTCGATCTGGGCGATGTAGTCCAGCGCCTTCTGGCCGGTGGCCGGGTCGGTGGACGCCTTGGCGGCCGAGAGGGCCTTCAGGGTGTCGTTGACCAGCTGGTGCAGCTCGGGGTACTTCTCGAAGTGCGGGGGCTTGAAGTAGTCGCTCCACAGCACGGAGACGTGGTGCTTGGCCAGTTCGGCGCGCTGTTCCTTGATGGTGGTGGCGCGAGCCTGGAAGTGCGGGTCGTCGTTGCCGGCCATCTTCTCCTGGATGGCCTTCACCGACTCCGCCTCGATGCGGGCCTGGGCCGGGTCGTACACACCGCAGGGCAGGTCGCAGTGTGCGCTGACCTTGACCTTGGGGGCAAACAGGCGGGAAAGCATGGAGCATTCCTTCCTCGTGATCGTCTTCTCAGGTGGGACATTACTCCCTGAGGGACGGGATTTCGCGAGTGCCCCCATGGGCTTAGGACAAAAGTCCGGGGTGAGACTGAGACTGGTGGAGCGTCGAGCAGGGGAGGTGCCGGGGATGCCGGAACTGTCGGAGGAGAGCGAGCGCAGGGGGGCGCTGCTGCCCTTCGGGGTGGCCGAGGTGACCGGTCCCTCCATGGTGCCGACGCTGTTCCACGGGGACCGGCTCGTGGTGCGCTACGGCGCTCGGATCCGGCCCGGTGACGTCGTCGTCCTGCGTCATCCGTTCCAGCAGGACCTGCTGGTGGTCAAGCGGGCCGCGGAGCGCCGTGAGGGCGGCTGGTGGGTGCTCGGGGACAACGCCTACGCCGGTGGCGACAGTACGGACTACGGCACCGTGCCGGAGGAACTGGTGCTTGGGCGGGTGCGGTTCCGGTACCGGCCGCGGCGGGCCGATCAGCGTTCGCTGCTCGCGGTGCTGCGCTGGGCGCTGTCGGCGGCCCGGCCCGTCTTCTCCGACCGGTCGGCCTCGAGGCGTTTGCGGGCACGGTAGGCGGCCACGTTGGCGCGGGTGGCGCAGCGGTCGGAGCAGTAGCGCCGGGAGCGGTTGGTGGAGGTGTCGAGGTAGGCGTTGCGGCACGGGGCCGCCTCGCACAGGCCCAGGCGGTCCACGCCGTACTCCGTGAGGTGGAAGGCCAGGCCCATCGCCGCGATCGCCGCGTAGCCCGCGGTCGCGTTCGACGGGTGGTCCGCGAGGTGCATGTGCCACAGCGGGCGGCCGTCGTCGTCGCGGAAGTCGTGCCCGGAGATCTGCGGGCTCACCGGGAACTCGAGGAGCAGGGAGTTCAGCAGGTCCACCGCGAGCGTCTCGTCACCGCTGTCGGCCGCCTCGAAGACCGCACGCAGCCGGGCCCGGACCGAGCGGAACCGCGTCACGTCCGCGTCGGTGGCGCGGCGGGCCGCCGACTGGTTGACGCCGAACAGGTCGCGGACGGCCTCGACCGAGGTCAGCGAGTCCTTGCCCCGGGCCGGTTCCTCGCTGTTGACGAGACGTACGGCGTAATCCGAGTAATAGGCCAGTTCCACTTGTAGTCCTTACGGAGGGGCTCTATGGTCGTGCTGCGATCGCGTAACAGACGGTTCTGCTTCCAGGGTATTACGCGTTGTATCGGGCGACGAGCGTGACGGAGGGCGCCAATGACGGACATGGAGACCACTTCCACCGGTACTGCCACCGGTACCGACTGGCAGGCCTGGCAGCGCAGCTGGGACCGGCAGCAGGAGTGGTACATGCCCGACCGGGAAGAACGCTTCCGGGTCATGCTGGACATGGTCGAGGCCTTCACCGGCGACGAGCCGCGCGTCCTCGACCTCGCCTGCGGCACGGGCAGCATCACCGCCCGCTTGCTCGACCGCTTCCCCAAGGCCACCAGCACCGGCATCGACCTCGGCCCCGCGCTGCTCGCCATCGCCCGCGGCACCTTCGACGGCGACGACCGTGTCACCTTCGTCGAGGCGGACCTCAAGGATCCCGACTGGCCCGCCCGGCTGCCGTACGACACGTACGACGCCGTCCTGACGGCTACGGCCCTGCACTGGTTCCGTGCCGAGCCCCTGGAGACGCTCTACGGGCAACTCGCCGGGCTCGTCCGGCACGGCGGTGTCTTCATGAACGCCGACCACATGATCGACGACACCACGCCCCGTATCAACGCGGCCGAGCGCACCCTGCGGCGCGCCCGCATGGACCAGGCGCAGAAGGCCGGCGCCCTCGACTGGGCCGAGTGGTGGCAGCTCGCCGCCAAGGACCCGGTCCTCGCCGCGCCCACCGCCCGCCGCTTCGAGATCTACGGCGACCACGCCGACGGCGAGATGCCGTCCGCCGCCTGGCACGCGCGCGTACTGCGCGACAAGGGCTTCGCGGAGACGCGTCCGGTGTGGTGCTCGCCGTCGGACACGCTGTTGCTGGCGCTCAAGTAAGGCCGAACAGGAGCGCTCAAGCAGGGCCGGACAGGAGAAGGGGCGGTACGGAAATCTCCGTACCGCCCCTTCTCGTACGTACCGTCAGAGCACCTTCGACAGGAACGCCTTCGTGCGCTCGTGCTGCGGGTCGGTCAGGACGTCGCGCGGGTTGCCGGACTCGACGACCACGCCGCCGTCCATGAAGACCAGGCTGTCGCCGACCTCGCGGGCGAAGCCCATCTCGTGGGTGACGACGACCATCGTCATGCCGGACTCGGCGAGGTCGCGCATGACGTCGAGGACGTCACCGACCAGCTCCGGGTCCAGAGCCGAGGTCGGCTCGTCGAACAGCATCAGCTTCGGGTCCATCGCGAGGGCCCGGGCGATCGCCACGCGCTGCTGCTGGCCGCCGGAGAGCTGCGACGGGTAGTTCCCGGCCTTGTCGGCCAGGCCCACCCGGTCCAGGAGCTGTGCCGCCCGCTCCCTGGCCTGGGCCTTGCTGGTGCCCTTGACCTGGATCGGGGCCTCCATGACGTTCTCCAGCGCCGTCATGTGCGGGAACAGGTTGAAGCGCTGGAAGACCATGCCGATGTCCCGGCGCTTCAGCGCGACCTCGCTGTCCTTGAGCTCGTACAGCTTGTCGCCCTTCTGGCGGTAGCCGACGAGTTCCCCGTCGACGTACAGCCGCCCGGCGTTGATCTTCTCCAGGTGGTTGATGCACCTGAGGAACGTCGACTTGCCGGAGCCGGAGGGGCCGATGAGGCAGAACACCTCGCCGGTCTTCACCTCCAGGTCGATGCCCTTGAGGACCTCGACGTGGCCGAAGGACTTGTGGACGCCCTCGGCCTTGACCATCGGGACGACGGAGTGCTCCGCGGAGGTGTCTGTCTTGCTCACGTTCTCGGTCATGCCGTGACTCCCTTCCGGCTCGACAGGGAGAGCACGTTCTTCTTGATCTTCTGCCACGGCGTCGGCGGCAGCTGTCGGCTGGAGCCCCGGGCGTAGTACCTCTCAAGGTAGTACTGGCCGACGCTGAACACCGAGGTCAGCAGGAGGTACCAGGCCGCGGCGAGGAACAGCATCTCGGCCGGGGCGCCGGAGGTCTGGCCGATGTCCTGGGCGACGCGGAGCAGTTCGGAGTACTGGACGACCGAGACCAGCGAGGTCGTCTTCAGCATGTTGATGACCTCGTTGCCCGTCGGCGGCACGATCACGCGCATCGCCTGCGGGATGACGATCCGGCGCAGCGTCTTGGCGTGGCTCATGCCCAGCGCGTGTGCCGCCTCGGTCTGGCCCTCGTCGACCGCGAGCAGACCGGCGCGGCAGATCTCCGCCATGTACGCAGCCTCGTTGAGGCCGAGGCCGAGCAGCGCGGTCAGGAACGGGGTCATGAAGTCCGACCACTCGTCCCGGTAGACCGGACCGAGGTTGATGTACTCGAAGACCAGGCCCAGGTTGAACCAGACGATGAGCTGGACCAGGACCGGGGTGCCGCGGAAGAACCAGATGTAGAACCACGCGATGGCGGAGGTCACCGGGTTCTTCGACAGCCGCATCACGGCGAGCAGGATGCCGCCGACGATGCCGATCGCCATGGACAGGGCGGTCAGCAGGAGCGTCTTGCCGACGCCGCTGAGCACGCGGTCGTCGAAGAAGTAGTCCGGAATCGCGTCCCAGTTGATCTTGCCCTGGGAGAACGCGTACACGACCGCGCCGAGCAGCGCGATCGCGACGACGGCGGAGACGTACCGCCCGTAGTGCCGGACCGGGATGGCCTTGATGGCCTCCGGTCCGGCCGGGGGCGTGTCGGCCGGACCCGTCGTCTTGTCGATGTCAACAGTCACGGGTGTTGCCTTTCAGTGGTCGCTGGTCGCCGACCGAGCGATCACTTGCCGCCGTTGATGGTGGCCTTGTCGACGGCGCCGTCCTCGACGCCCCACTTCTTTATGATCTTGTCGTACTCGCCGTTCGCGATGATCGCATCCAGGGCGGCCTGCAGGGCGTCCCGCAGCTGGGTGTTGTTCTTGGCGACCGCGATGCCGTACGGGGCGGCCTCGACCTGCTCGCCGACGAGCTGGAAGTCCTTGCCGCCGCCGGAGGTCTTCACGGCGTACGCGGCGACCGGGAAGTCGGAGGAGCCGGCGTCGGCGCCGCCCGCGCGCAGGCGGGTCTGGGCCTGCTGGTCGTTGTCGAAGGCCTCGATGGAGAGCTTCTTGCCCTTCGGGCAGTTCTTCGCCTCGGCCTTGGCGAGGTCCTCGGAGACCGTGCCGCGCTGCACCACGATCTTCTTGCCGCACAGGTCGGACCAGGTCTTGATGCCCTGGTCGTCGCCCTTCTTGGTGTAGATCGAGACACCGGCGGTGAAGTAGTCCACGAAGTCGACGCCCTCACCGACCTTCTTGCCGGTGTCGGAGTCGATGCCCTCCTGGCGGTCCTTGGTGTCGGTCATCGCGGACATGGCGATGTCGTAGCGCTTGGAGCGCAGACCGGTGATGAGGGTGTCGAACGTGCCGTTCTCGAACTGGAACGTCACGCCGAGCTGCTTGCCCATGGCGGCGGCGATGTCCGGGTCGATACCGACCGTCTTGCCGGAGCTGTCCTTGAACTCGACCGGCGCGTACGCGATGTCCGAACCGACCTTGATGACGCCCTTGTCGCGGATCTCCTTGGGCAGCTTGTCGGCCAGCGGGGCGGCCGCGGTCGTCGCGGTGTCCGTGCTGTCCGAGCCGCCGCCGTTCTCCGTCTGGTCACCGCAGCCGGTGAGAAGCAGGGCGCCTGCGACCGCGATCGCACCGACCGCGGCTAGCCGGGAACGCGCGGCGGTCGTACGACGGGTGGAGCTGGCGGTCATTGTGGGTTCCTCCGGCGGATGGGTGGAGTTGCCGATGGGTCGACGAGAACACACAGCTTCGGGTGTCGCGACCTCGTGTGATTACCGCATCTTGCCATTCGGACTGGACCATTCAGGTGACCCGCGATGTCAAAATCGGATAACGAGTGACCCTCGAACCGGACCACTCCGGGACATCCCGACCGGATCTTCTACGGGAATCCCTGGTTCCGGCAGGAAGATCTTCGGTGTGTCTCGGGATGTGGCCGTTCGATAGCCGGTGTCGTGTGTTCGTTGAGCGGTTGTCGACGGTTTGTCGAGGCCTTGTCCCTATATTCGGGCATGAGTCATGTCACTGGCATGTGACCTTCGCGCTATCGACTCGTCGACGACACCCTCCGTCAGGTAAGAAGGTTCTTTACACCCCTCATCCGGGGCTCAGGGCGCGTGTGCGGCGCGCCCGTCGCGTATGTGCCCGTACGCATCACTCACCTGGGCCGTGCGCGGTGCCCGCCCACCCCTCACCAGGAGTGGTCAACCCTCAAACCATGAAGACTTAAGGGGTAAAACAAAGTGGCAGCGGAGATCGTCAATCCTCGCAGCGACAGCAGTACGGAGCAGGAGGGCGGGGCAGAGCCCCTCGATTCCTTCGATCCGGCGTTCGCGCTGCACCGCGGCGGCAAGATGGCTGTGCAGGCCACCGTGCCGGTCCGAGACAAGGACGACCTGTCCCTGGCGTACACGCCCGGCGTCGCGAAGGTGTGCACCGCGATCGCCGAGCAGCCGGACCTCGTCCACGACTACACGTGGAAGTCGTCCGTCGTCGCCGTCGTGACCGACGGCACGGCCGTGCTCGGGCTCGGTGACATCGGGCCCGAGGCCTCCCTCCCGGTGATGGAGGGCAAGGCGATTCTGTTCAAGCAGTTCGGCGGCGTGGACGCCGTGCCGATCGCGTTGGCGTGCACCGACGTGGACGAGATCGTCGAGACCGTGGTCCGGCTCGCTCCCTCTTTCGGCGGTGTGAACCTCGAGGACATCTCGGCACCGCGGTGCTTCGAGATCGAGCGCAGGCTCCAGGAGCGGCTGGACATCCCGGTCTTCCACGACGACCAGCACGGTACGGCGGTCGTGACGCTGGCGGCGCTGCGGAACGCGGCGCGGCTGAGCGGGAAGGAGCTCGGGGAGCTCAGGGCCGTCATCTCGGGCGCCGGCGCGGCGGGGGTCGCCATCGCGAAGATGCTGATCGAGGCCGGCATCGGCGATGTCGCGGTCGCGGACCGCAAGGGTGTCGTGTCGGCCGGTCGGGACGACCTGACGCCGGTCAAGCGGGAGCTGGCCGCCTTCACGAACAAGGCGGGGCTCTCCGGGTCGCTGGAGGCGGCTCTGGCGGGCGCGGACGTCTTCATCGGGGTCTCCGGCGGTACGGTGCCGGAGGAGGCGGTCGCCTCCATGGCCGAGGGCGCGTTCGTGTTCGCGATGGCCAACCCGAATCCCGAGGTGCACCCCGATGTGGCGCACAAGTACGCGGCGGTCGTGGCGACCGGGCGGTCGGACTTCCCCAACCAGATCAACAACGTGCTGGCGTTCCCGGGGATCTTCGCGGGTGCGCTGCAGGTGCGGGCGTCGCGGATCACCGAGGGGATGAAGATCGCGGCGGCCGAGGCGTTGGCGGGAGTGGTGGGGGACGACCTCGCTGCGGACTACGTCATTCCGTCGCCGTTCGACGAGCGGGTCGCTCCCGCGGTGACTGCGGCGGTCGCGGCGGCGGCGCGGGCGGAGGGTGTGGCTAGGCGCTGAGGTTTTTTTATGGCCCCGTCCGGTTGGGCGGGGCCATTTTTCTTTGCTTTTCCCACCCGCCCACCCGTTCGGATCGTTGAGGGGTGGACGTCGCTTGTGGGGGTTGGGCGCCGTGGGCGGGTGCGGGTGGGGCGCCGTGGGCGGTTTCTGGCAAGTGGGTGTGTGTCACAGGGGCATACGGTTCCGTTGGGGGGAGTGGGAACCTATCGTCGGGCTCATGTTCGCTGTCTACGCCGCCCGAATCGATCGTGACCAGCCGCTCGCAGGCCTGGAGTTGGGGGAGCGCCCGGCCCCCGAGGCCCGGCCGGGCTGGAGTGTCGTCGATGTCAGGGCCGCTTCCCTCAACCACCACGACCTCTGGTCTCTGCGCGGCGTGGGCCTCCCGGAGGACCGGCTGCCGATGATCCTCGGCTGCGACGCCGCCGGTGTCGACGAGGACGGCAACGAGGTCGTCCTGCACTCCGTCATCGGCCAGACCGGCCATGGCGTCGGCCCCAAGGAACCCCGTTCCATCCTGACCGAACGCTATCCGGGTACGTTCGCCGAGCAGGTCGCCGTACCGACCTGGAACATCCTGCCCAAGCCCAGGGAACTCTCCTTCGAGGAGGCCGCCTGTCTGCCCACGGCCTGGCTGACGGCGTATCGGATGCTGTTCACCAACGCCGGGGTACGGCCCGGTGACTCGGTGCTGGTGCAGGGTGCCGGCGGTGGCGTCGCCACGGCCGCGATCGTGCTCGGCAAGGCCGCGGGGCTGCGGGTCTTCGCGACCAGCCGGGACGAGGCCAAGCGCAAGCGTGCCCTGGAGCTGGGGGCCGTGGAGGCGGTGGAGTCGGGGGCGCGGCTGCCGCAGCGGGTGGACGCCGTGATCGAGACGGTGGGGGCGGCCACCTGGTCGCACTCGGTGAAGTCCCTGCGTCCCGGCGGCACGCTGGTCATCTCCGGCGCCACGAGCGGTGACCGGCCCTCCCATGCCGAACTGACCCGGATCTTCTTCCTGGAGCTGAAGGTCGTCGGCTCGACGATGGGCACCAAGGAGGAACTGGAGGACCTGCTGTCCTTCTGTGCCGCCACCGGGGTGCGGCCCGTCATCGACGAAGTGCTGCCGATGGACCGGGCCCGCGAGGGCTTCGAACGGATGGAGTCGGGTGAGCAATTCGGGAAGATCGTGCTCACCAACAGCTGACGATTTGCGGGTTCTGCAACGGCCGGTCCGGGTCTCGGGCCGGCCGTTTGTGTTGTCAACCGGGGTTGACGAGCGAGGTATGTCAACGTAAGTTGACATCATGACCGAAGCTACGGAACTCGCCGAGCGAGCCGGTGACCGCGATCCGCGGGTCGGACTGCGGGCCGTCGCCGCGCTGCGCAGGCTGCTGGAGCAGTTGGAGGCCGTTCAGGTGCGCAGTGCGCGCAACCAGGGCTGGTCGTGGCAGGAGATCGCCGCGGAACTCGGTGTGAGCAGGCAGGCCGTGCACAAGAAGTACGGGAGGCGATGATGTTCGAACGGTTTACGGAGGACGCCCGTTCGGTGGTGAAGGGGGCCGTCGAGCACTGCGAGAGGTCGGGGGCGCAGATCGTCGATGCCGAGCACCTGCTGCTCGCGCTGATGGACCGAGGGGCCGGCAAGGGTGCGTTCGCGCTGGCCGCTCTGGGGCTGACCGAGCGTGCGGAGTCGGTGGCGGGGGCACTGGGGGAGGCCCGGCGTCGCGCGGGACTGTCGCAGGCCGAGGCCGACGCGCTGGCCGGGCTGGGGATCGATGTCTCGGAGATCGTTTCGCGGGTGGAGGAGGCGCATGGCGTGGGCGCCATGGCCGGGGACCGGAAGGACAGGGGCTGGTGGGGCGGGCGCCGTTCTTTCGGCCCGGACGCCAAGGACGTGCTCGTGAAGTCCCTGCGTGTCGCCGTCGCCCGCCGGGACCGGCGCATCGGTGACGAGCACATCCTGCTCGCGCTCACGTCCCGCCCGGGCGTCGCAGCGGAGGTCCTCGCCGACCACGGGGTCACGTACGAGTCGGTGACGCGGGTGCTCTACGGCGGGGGAGAGGCCCGGACGGGCTGAACCGGGGGCGGTTGCCCTCGGGTGGGTGCGAGGCTCGCAGCCCGGCGTTGCGGGGTGCCTCCCCCACTCTCGGCTTCGCTCGAGCGGGGGGACCCCATCGCCCTGGGGGTCCCCCCAGCCCCTTAAGGCACTGGGGGAGGCACGACTGCCCGCAGCTGCGCGGGACGACGGCTTGCCTGCGGCGGGGCGCGTTGGGGTGGCCCCGCCCTTCGGCGTGTGGTTGTGCCTACCGCTTCGGTGTCCTCAGCAGCGCCCCGATGTGTGCCGCCGCCGTCGACAGGTGGCGGCGGGCCTCGCGGAGTTGGTCCGCGGTGACGCCGTGGTCGCGGGCCGCGTCGCGGATGTCGTCCCGGAAGCGGTCGAGGAGGCGGTCCAGGTCGCGGGCCGGGTCGCCGGTGGAGGTTGTGTCGTGGGCCCAGGCCGGCTCGTAGCCGGCCGGGAAGTCCTCAGGCGTCGTCGAGTGCTCCGGCCCCGTGGTCGACTTGGCGGCGTTGCCGCGGCCGAAGCCGAGGTCCTTGCCGAACTCCATGCCGAAGTCCTTTCCGAACTCGCCGAACTCCTTGGCCAGTTCCGTCAGGCCCTCGCGCACCCCCGTCGGCCAGTCGCCCCGGGCGAAGTGGTCCTGCACCTGCTCCTGGACCCGCTGGGCGATGCGCTGTACCTCCTCCTGCGCCTGCGCCCGGGCCCGGTCCTGCGCCTCCTTGGCCTGGCGGCGGGCCCGCTGGGCCTCCTCGCGCGCCCTGCGGCTCTCGTCCTTGGCGCGCCGGGCCTGCTCCTTCCACTCCTGCTTGACCCGGCGCATCTCCTCCTTGGCGAGGCGCCAGGCTTCCTTCTCGCCGTAGTCGCCGAAGTCGCCGAAGTCCCCGGCGGCGCCGCGGCCCTGGGCGCCCTTGCGGGCCTCGGTCGCCGCCGCCCGCATCTCGCGCCGCAGGTCGCCCGCCGCGCCGCGTACATCGGCCTGGATCTCGGCGGCCAGTTCCGCCACCGACTCGCGGATCTCCAGCTCCAGGTCGGCCAGTTCGCCGCTGCGGTCGGCCAGTTCCGCGCGGCCCGCGTCCGTGATGGCGTACACCTTGCGGCCGCCCTCGGTGGTGTGTGTGACCAGGCCCTCGGCCTCCAGCTTGGCCAGGCGCGGGTATACCGTGCCCGCCGACGGTGCGTACAGCCCCTGGAAGCGTTCTTCGAGGAGGCGGATCACTTCGTAGCCGTGGCGCGGGGCCTCGTCGAGCAGCTTCAGCAGGTAGAGGCGGAGGCGGCCATGAGCGAAGACGGGGGGCATGTCAGAGCACCTTCTTGTCGGTCGAACCGTCGGCCGGGGCGCTGGACGGGGTCGTGCCCCCGCTCCGGCCGGACGCCGAATTGTCCCCCGAGTCGTCCTGTGGACCGTCCGCCGGCCCGTCCCACGGCCCGTCCTCCACCGGTGGGCGGCGCAGCAGGGCGATGGAGCCGGAGACGGTCGTGGCCTTCAGTCGGCCGCTGCCCGTGCCGAGGCGGCCGGTGATGCGCTTGGCGCCCCACTGGCCGGTGACGCGGAGGTCCTCGAAGGCGTTGGAGACCGTTCCGCTCGCGGTGTTGGCGTCCACCTCCGCGTCCGCCGGATGCGGCAGCCGGATGGCGATCTCGCCGGAGACACTGGTCAGGCTGACATCGGTGGGGCTGCCCGCCGGGTCGAGGTCGACGATCATCGATCCGCTCACCGAGTCCGCCTTGACGGACGAGCCGGCGCCCTCGACGACGGTGAGGTCACCGGAGACGGAGTTGAAGCGCAGGTCGCCGGAGAGGGCCTGGGCCTCCACGTTCCCGGAGACGGTGTCCGCGCGGACCGGGCCCGCGAGCCCCACGAGTGTCGTGTCCCCGGAGACGCCCTTCACCTCCGCGCGCCCCTCGACGCCGGAGACCACGGCGGCGGCGCTGACCACGCCCACCTCGACGCGTGTGCTCACCGGCACCGCCAGTGAGACGACGGCGCTGCGGCGCCAGCCCTTGCGGTCGAGCCACTTCAGGAAGCCCTTCCACGGCAGGTCCTCGTACGCCACGGTGAGCGTGCCGCCCTGCTGGGTGACCACCAGGGGTGGTCCCTCGATCTCACTGACCTCCAGGCGGGCGGAACCTTCGTCCGTCCCCACTACGTTCACCGTTCCGTCGACGATGCGTACGTGAAGTTCGCGCACGGGGTCGTCGAAGGTGAGCTTCCTCGGCTCGGCGACGGACCACTCGGACATGGTGCTGACCTCCTCGACCTGCCGGGCCGCACGCGGACCGGACGAACGGACCTCGACACGCCATATCGCGTCTTCCGTAAAACACGATATATCGTGGACCCGGGAAGTCAAGACACTCGTTCTGGTGATCGCCCGTCTCCGAACCGGGACAAATGCCCTAGCGTGTGAGCATGTCGACGGAAGAGTTCCGGGCCGATGCCCGGGCCGATCCCGTGGCCCCCGGTGCCCTGCTGCTCTGCCGTGCGCACGCCCGGGCCGTGGCCCCCGCCGCCCGTCTGCTGCGGGCCCGGATGGTGCTCACCCGGGCCGGCGAGAACTGGAGCGTCCTCGTCCCCGAGGGCGGGCCCTGGCTGAACGGCACCGAGCCCGTCGACCGGGTGCTCACCGGCTGGGCCACCGCTCTCGCCGTCGGCGCCCCCTGGCCCGTACTCGCCCTGTGGTGGGACGCGGACCGCGCCGGTTACACATTCGCGTCCGGCTTCCGGCGCCCGGTCGGCTACGTCTGGCTCTCGGGCGGCACCCCGGTCGGCGAGGACGAGGCCATGCGCACTTTCGCCGCGTGCCTCGGTCTGGACCCGGTCCTCGATGTGCAGTCCCTGGACCGCCTGACGAAACCCGACCCCTCGGCCGACGCCCCGGCCCGCCTGCGCGGTCTGCTCGCCGTGCTCACGCGCGCGGGAGTCCGTCTGCCGGCCGGCCTCAACCCCGGCGAACCCGCCGACCGCCTCAGAGAAGCCGCTCGCGCTCAGCCGGACGCCCGCACGGTCGAGGGGACGGGCCGGACCGCGGCGTCCCGCACGGAACCCGACGTCGGGGGCGGCTGCCCCGGCCCGTACCTTCCCTGGTCCGGCGACCCCAGGGCCCGCGCGCTCGCCTTCGCCCAGGTCGCCGCGGGCCTCCCCCTCACCGCCTGGGGGCTACGCCGCCACAGCGGCGGCTGGACCACAGCGGGGGCGCTCCTCCTGGCCCACGGCACACTGGGCCTGGCGTACGACCTGGGCCGGCCTCGCGACTGACGGCCGAGTGGGCGCACACAAACGAGGCGTCCCGCACAAGCAAACCCGCCGGACCTACTCCTCGTCCTCGTCGTCCAGCCGTGCCAGCCACGTCGCCAGCCGCTCCACCGGTACCTCGAAGTCAGGGTTCAGGTCGACGAAGGTCCGCAGTTGCTCGGCGAGCCACTCGAACGTGACCTCTTCCTCGCCGCGCCGCTTCTCCAGTTCTTCGATGCCTCGGTCGGTGAAGTACATGTCCTCAGAATATGCGCCACTCGGCCGGTCGGGGGACTCGCACCGGAACCGTCGGTACGGCTAGCCTCGTCGCAGCTCAAGTGTGGTCCGGCTGCGGCCGGTTGGACGGGACGCAAGCTCGACGGGGGAGCGGCATGAGTCACATCCAGGACATCGAACTGCCCGACGGCACGGTCATCACCGCCCGGATCGGCAGCGCGGACGCCTACGGGGAGCAGGAGGACGTCGGCTTCACCGACGCCGCCCTCGCCAAGGTCGAACAGCTCCAGGAGCTGATCAGGGCCGTCGGCGGCACCGTGCTCGACGCCGCGCGCGCGTCCCGGCCCGACGAGGCCGCCATCACGTTCGGCGTGGAGCTGACCGCCAAGGAGGGGCTCGCGGTCGCCGTGCTCGCCAGGGGAGAGGCCAAGGCCTCGCTGCAGGTCACGCTGACGTGGCAGTTCGACCGGCAGCCCGTCCAGGCCCCCGCCGCGCCGGACCCGGCCGCGCATGACTGAGCGCACCGAACGCCTGCACGCCCTGGCCAAGGCCGCCACCGTCCACCTGCTGTCCGCCGACGGCGACGACAAGCCGCTGTGGGGCAGCGGATTCCTCGTCGCCCCGGGCTGGGTGCTGACCGCCGCCCATGTGGTGCGCCCGTACCTCGCCGCCCGTCGCGACCTGACGTTCCGGGTGTGCGGTGAGGGCGTCGACGCCGAGGCCCGGCTCGAGGCCTGGCTGCTCACACACCCGGAGCGGCCCGTCGTACCGCTGGAGGAGGACCTGGCCCTGGTGCGGCTCGCGGGCGACGCCGACGAGCACCAGCACGAGTGCGTGTGGCTCGCCGACCGGGACGTACGGCACTCCGGTGCCGTCAAGGTGTACGGCTACTACCCGGAGCCGCCGCACACCCACGCGCGCGCGGTGGACGCCGAGATCAACGGCCACGAGGACGGCTACGGGCTGATCATCAAGCCCGACATCGACTTCCCGGCCGGAGTCTCCGGCGGCCCGCTGCTCGACCCGGACACCGGAGCCGTGGTCGGACTGGTCAAGTCCCGTCGCCGGCAGCAGGACGGCGGGAAGGCGGTCGCCATATCGGCGCTGCGCCGCTTCGGACAGACGTACCGCACCGTCATAGCCGCCCACGACCGGTGGCACGGCACCGAGCCGCTCTCCGAGAGCGGGGACAACTGGATCGACCTGCAGTCCGGTCCTGCCGCCGACGGCGGTGAGCGGTGGACGCCGGACGACCGGCGCACCGCGCTGCGGCTGCTCGCCGCGCTGCCCGCCCCGCCCGACGCGCCCACCGTGGAGGTCCTCGCCAGCCGCGCTCGCAGCGGCCGGCGGTGGCCGGGGCGGACCCCCGAACTGCAGACCTGGCGCGACGGTTACGGCCTGCTCTACGAGGGCCCGCATCCGCTCGACTCGCTCACCTTCCTGCGCTATCTGAAGTTCGTCGAGGCGTACATACGCTGCCGGGGCGGGGACTGTTCGCAGCTCGCCGACTGGATCGACCGGCGGCTGCGCCGGGACCCGCGCCGGGACATGCACGACTTCGTCCGGGACGCACGCCTCCCCGAAGCGGTCCGGCCCACCGCGGCGGACGGACCGGAGCGCATCGTGATCCCCTACCCCGGCCCGGGCGAGGGCCCCACGGTCGCCGTGCTGCTCGACCCGGTGATCGGCTCGCAGCCCACCCGCTTCTTCTGGCAGATCTGGTTCGACGACGGCGACGGGTCCGACGAACCGGAGCTGTGGCAGACGGACGACTCCGTCCACGGCCACCTCCCCGGCGAACTCGTCCAGGCCCTGCGCGGCCCGCTGAGCGAACTGCTGCGCGCCAAGGACCGCGTGGACCTGCCCGTACCACTCGAAGTCGCCCTGCCCGCCGAGTACTTCGACACCGCGGTGCACCGCTGGCGGTTCGACGACATCGCCCAGCTCGACGACGCCGCACACCTCGGCGCACGCCGACGGGTGGTGCTGCGCTCCCTCGCACGCCGGGGAGAACCGGACAAACTGTGGGCCGAACGCTGGCAGGCCATGACCGCCCAGCAGCGCTTCACCGGCTGGCGCACCCCGCAACGCGGCGTCGCGTCCAGCGGCAGCAGCTATCGCGACGCGGCCTTCGACCACATCCCCGTGATGTGCCGCCCCGCCGGGCGCGGACCGGGCCGGACCGCGATGAAGCTCGCCCTGGAGAACGGGCACGGTGTGGCCCTCTGGCACATCGACGGCCACGCCACCCGCATCTGCGCCGAGGCGTGCGACACCCTCCACGCCAAGGCGGAGGAACTCCTCGGCACCCTCGGCTCGCTGGCCGAACTCCCCGACCGGCTGCGCCACCTCCGCCAGGACATCAGCGAACACTGCGCGGACCGCGCCTGGGCCGAGCCGCTCGCACTCCTGTACGACGACCCGCGGCGTCCACTGCCCGCGGAGGAGACCGAGACCCTGGACGCCCCGCTGTGAGCACCCCGGAGAACATTCGCGACGGCTGGCCGAAAACGGCCGTGTGGCAGGCCTGTCCTGGGTACATTTCCAGGGGCCCGTTGTGGGCGCACAACGCCCCCGTCGGCCAGGACGTGGACCACCACCGACCGTCGACGAGGAGCGCACCATGAGCGAGTGGTTCATCTACCAGGGCAACGGGCGCCCGGATCCGGCCAGGATCAACCAGCTCCCGGCACCGCCCCCGTGGCGCAACTTCGACGCCCCGGTCGTGCCGTACGACGTCCCGAGCCTCGACTCCTCCACCCGCCGCAGGCTCGGCGCCGGCGCCGTACCCCTGCCCGTCCAGGGCGACCGGACCCTCGAACTCGTCAACGCCGCCCTCTACCTGAGGCGCCCCCTGCTCGTCACCGGCGAGCCCGGGGTGGGCAAGTCGACGCTGGCGCACTCCGTCGCGTACGAACTCGGACTCGGCCGGGTCCTGGAGTGGCCCATCGTGAGCCGCAGCGAACTGCGCGAGGGGCTCTACACGTACGACGCCATCGGCCGCCTCCAGGACGCCCAGCTCCGGCGTGCCGCCCAGGACGGACCGGAGTCCGAGGACATCGGCCGGTACATCAAACTCGGTCCGCTCGGCACCGCGCTGCTCGCCGCCGACCGGCCCCGCGTCCTGCTCATCGACGAGCTGGACAAGAGCGACATCGACCTGCCGAACGACCTGCTGAACGTGTTGGAGGAAGGCAGGTTCGCCATCCCCGAGCTGGAGCGGATCGCCGACCGGACACCGGTGGTGGAGGTGCTCACCGACGACGGGCGCAAGGTCGCCGTGACGGGCGGTCAGGTGCGCTGCCGGGCCTTCCCGTTCGTCGTGCTGACCAGCAACCGGGAGCGCGAGTTCCCCGCGCCCCTGCTGCGCCGCTGCATCCCGCTCGATCTCCAGGCCCCGCGCAACGAGGGCCTCGCCGCGCTCGTCCAGGCGCACTTCGGTGAGAACGCGCACGAAATCCACCGCGACATCCTCGACCAGTTCGTCGAGGCCGAGGCGGACGGCGCGCTGCGCCCCACCGACCAGCTCCTCAACGCCATCTTCCTCGCCGTGCACGCCGCCCGGGACGCGGTCCGGCGCGAGGAGATCTCGGCGCTGCTGATGCAGCCCCTGGACCGCGGGCCCAGGTAGCCGATGTCCGCACCGGCTCCCGGCACCCCGGCCGGCGCCGTGAGCGAGGTGCTCACGGCGCTGGTCGCGCGTCTGCGCGACGCGGGCCTCGCCCCGGACGTCGAGGAGCTGGCGGACGCACTGTGGCTGGCCCGCCGGCTGTCGGCACCGGCGCGGCAGGAGCCGGACCGCACGACACCCACCGCACCCGGCACACCCCATGGGCCCGCGGACGGCCTCCCGTCCCTGCCGACCGCCCCGCCCACCTCGGCCGGCCCGCCCGAGGAGCAACGGCCCGACAGTGTCCGGATGTTCGCCCCGGGCTCCGGAAGCGACGAGAGAGGCGACGAGACCGGCGGCCGGATGACCCCCGTCCGCGTCCCCGCCGCCCCCGCCCTGCCCGAACCCCTTGCCCTGCAACGCGGATTACGCCCCCTCCAGCGGTACCGCGCACCCGTACGCCCCGTGCCGCGCACCCTCGACGAGCGGGCCACCGCCGAACAGGCCGCCGAATCCGGGCTCGTCCTGCCCGTCCTGCGCACCGAGCGACGCCGCGAGGCACGCCTACTGCTCCTGATGGACGTCTCCACGTCGACCGTGGTGTGGCAGCAGGCCCTCGACGAGCTGCGCCAGGTCTGCGAGCGCGCCGGCGCCTTCCGCGAGGTGCAGGTGCAGTACCTGCACGAGGACACCCACGGGCGGCCCGGCTGCGCCGCCACGCCGGAGCACACCGGCCCGCTGCACGCGCCCGGACAGCTCAGCGACCCGACCGGACGCCGGCTGACGCTCGTCCTCAGCGACTGCGCCGGCCCCATGTGGCGCAGCGGCCGTATCCAGCGGCTGCTGCACGGCTGGGCCGCGACGGCGCCCGTGGCCGTCGTCCAGCCGCTGCCGCAGCGCATGTGGCTGCGCACCCATCTGCCGGCCCGGCGCGGACTGCTGCGGCGGCGCGAAGGGCCCGCCGGAACGCTGGAGTTCCTGCCGGACAAGGGGCCCGTCGAACGGCAGGCGCTGCCCGTCCCGGTGCTGGCGCTGCGCCGTGGCTCGGTGGAGGGCTGGGCGCGGCTGGTGTCGGGCGCCACGGGAGGGTCGCTGGCCACCGCGGCCGGCTGGGTACGCGCCGACCACGCCCCCTCCCGCGCGCGGGTGCGGGCCCAGGAGGACCTGAGCGGTACGGAACGGGTGCGGGCCTTCTGGCGTTCCGCCTCTCCGGAGGCGCGCCGGCTCGCGGTGTATCTGTCCGCGGTGCCGCTGTACCTGCCGGTGATGCAGCTCGTACAGCACGCCATGCTCGCCGGGAGCGGGCCCGAGGTGCTGTCCGAGGTGCTGCTCAGCGGGCTGCTCAGGCGCCGGGAGGACCCGGACGACCCACAGGCCGTGCGGTACGAGTTCCTGCCGGGCGTGGCCGGCGAGCTGCGCACCCGCCTGGCCGTGGAGGACGTCGAGCTGCTGTTCAAGCACTGCTCCGCCTACGTGGAGCGGAAGTTCGGGCGCAGTGTGCGCAACTTCCCGGCACTGGCGGCGGCATTCCTGCGCGGAGCGGTGGATCCGGGGGCGGCCGACGCGTCGCCGCCGGCCGGCCCGGGTGCGGAGGAGCCGGCCGGGCTGCGGGCGTTCGCCGAGGTGTCGGCGGATGTGCTGCGGGAGTTGGGGGCTCGGATTCCGGTCGCGGCGGTACTGCCCGAGCTGAGCGCTCAGGAGCTGGTCGGCAAGGGACGTGAGGCGATCGGGCGGTTCGAGGGGGAGGGACTGACCCGCGAACTCGACGCTGCGGTGCGGTACTTGCAGCAGGCGGTGGAGGTGTCGCGGACGGGTGCCGAGCGGGAGTCGGCGTCCGTGGAGCTGGCCGACGCGCTGCTGATGCGGTGGCGGGTGAAGGGGGTGGGGGAGGATCTCCGCGATGCGTGGGAGGCGGTGGGTGAGCCGGAGGAGGTCGGTCCGCGGGGGCGGCTGGTGCGGGGCCTGGTGTGCTGGGTGCTGGCCGGTGAGCTGAGCAGTCGGGGACTTGACTTCGAGGGGATTCCGGACAGTCTGCGGGACTGGACGAGGAGGACGGCGCACGGCACGGAGGCCGCTGCCCTGGCAGTGCTGCTGTATCTGGCGGACCGGGACCTCGGTCTGGCGATGCGGGATCAGGCGGACACTCCCGACGCGATGGTCGCCTCCGAAACGCTGATGCACGTACGGCGGGCGATCGCGGAGGCGGGACGGGAGCACGCCGGCGCGGGTCCCTACCAGGCGGTGGACCCCGGGCACTGGTATCCGGCGCATCTGCAACGGGCCGTCTCGGCGGCCGACATCCGGATCTCGTACCCGGAGTGGGAACACGCCCTGCTCGTCCGAGGAGGGCTGTGGCTCGACCTGGCACGGCACCACGCCGGGACGGAAACACCCGTACCGAAACGAGCGGCGGAGTCGGTACGGCAGGCCAGGGAGGACTTCCTGGCCGCGCTCATGGGCGAACCGGTCCTTTCGGACGTGGAGCGCTGCCGGGCCTGGCTGGCGGTGGCGTCGGCCACCGAGCTCGCCGGGTCGGTGAGCGGTGCCGTCGAGGTTGGCCCGCTGGTGGAGGCTTGGCAAGAAGCACTGGCCGCCGCGGGTAACGACGAGGCCCTACGGCTCGAATGCCTCCTGCTGATCGCGCGCATGTCCTGGAGCGGTTACCAGAACGCCCGCGACGAACGCCAGTTGGACTCCGCCATCGAAGCGTGGACGCAGGCCGAACGGCTGCTGGGCGAGGACCACCCCGACCGGCCGGACATGCTGGCCGCCTTCGGTGCCGCCCTGCTCGAGAAGGCCCGGCTCCAGGACGCCATCGACACCGCGAGCCGGGCCGTCGTCGTGCTGCGCGCCGCCCTGCAGGAGACCCCCATGGCCCATCCGGACATCCCGGTGCGCTGGATGAACCTGAGCCTCGCCCACTTCAGGCGGTACGAGCTCCAGGAGGTGCTGTCCGACCTGTACGAGGCCGAGTGGCTGCTGGGCGAGGCCATCCGTTGCGCCGATCAGCCCGAGTTTCTCGTACGCTGCTGGACCACCCGCGGTGCCATGCTCACGTCCCTCTACTCCAGGACGGCCACGCTCACGCATCTGCACCGGGCGATCGAGTGCTACGGGCAGGCCGTCGAGCTGGCGCGGGAGGAAGGCATGGACGAGTTGCTGGCCACGGCGCTGCTGAGCCGAGAGCAGCTGCGGGAGCAGCTCCGCACCATGAGGTCCGGGCCGGCCCGCACCCCCACCACCCGCCCGGACCCCGAAACGGCCCCCGAGTGACCGCACGCCCGGAGGACACCCGCATACCTCTCCCCGACATCCCCAGGCCGGACCGGACCGACCACCCGGTTCTCGCGGCGATCCTCGCCGAACTGCGCACCCGGGACGGGGAGTCCACCGTCGTCGCCCATTACGAAGACGCCCCATGACCACACATCCCCAGTGGCCGCACGCCGTCCTGGACCCGACGGCGCACCGCCCGACGCCCTTCCGCCAGTTCGTGCTGAAGGTCCACGGCCGCTGCAACCTGGACTGCTCCTACTGCTACGTCTACCGGGGCCGGGACGACGGCTGGCGCGAGCGTCCGGCCCGTACGCCCGAGCCGACGATGCGCCGCACCGCGGCCCGGATCGCCGAGCACGTCCGGGAACACGGCCTCGACCGCATCCGCGTCGAACTCCACGGCGGTGAACCCCTCCTCACCGGCCCCGAGCCCGTCCTCGCCTACGTGCGCGCGGTACGGGAGGCCGTCCCCGCCGACTGCCGGGTCACCACCACCGTCCAGACCAACGGCACCCGACTCACGGCTGCCGCGCTGGACCGGCTGGCCGGGGCCGGTGTCCGGGTCGGCCTCAGCCTCGACGGGGGACGGGCCGCGCACAACGCCCGCCGCGTCGACCACGCCGGCCGCCCCGCCTGGCCCGCCGCCCGGGCCGCCGCCCGGCGGCTCGCCGCCCGCCCGGAGACGTACGCCGGCATCCTCTGCACCATCGACCCGGCCACCGATCCGCACGACGTCTACCGGTCGCTGCTCGACCTGGACCCGCCCGGCGTGGACTTCCTGCTCCCGCACGCCAACTGGGCCCACCCGCCCCCGGGACTCCCGTCCCGGCGTCCGGGCCGGCACCGCCCCGCCCCCACCCCGTACGGCGACTGGCTCGCCGCCGTCTTCGACGCCTGGTGGGACGCGGGACGGCTGTGCACCCGTGTGCGGCTCTTCCAGGAGATCGCCGCCCTGCTCCTTGGCGCCCCCAGCAGTGCCGAGGCCGTCGGGCTCTCCCCGATGGCCGCGGTCGTCGTGGAGACGGACGGCGGCATCGAGCAGGTCGACTCGCTCAGGTCGGCCTACGCGGGCGCCGCCGAGACCGGCCTCGACGTCTTCCGGCACTCCTTCGACCGGGCCCTGCGCCATCCCGGGATCGCGGCCCGGCAGGTCGGAGAGCGGGCGCTGGCCCCGGAGTGCCTGGACTGTCCGGTCGGCCGGGTGTGCGGTGGCGGCAACTACGTGCACCGGTACGCGCCCGGCACCGGCTTCCGGCACCCCAGCGTCTACTGCGCCGACCTGGAGCGACTCGTCCGGCACATCGCCGGCCGGCTCGACCGGACGGCGCGGGAAACGACGCAGGACGGAACGTGATGCCGGTGCACATCGCCCAACTGGGCACCCATGAAGTCGTTTTGACGCACAATTGACTAACCTGTGCACAGTCGTGACAGGTTCAGTGAGGGGACTGCAGGATGACCGCGCAGCTCGGACACGTCACGGTGGTCTTCGCCGGGCAGAGCGAATCCTGGGCCAAGTGGATCGACCACCAGATCCGGGCCGCGGGACGCCGCACGACACTGGTGCGCTGGAACCCGCTGCGACGCCCGCCCACCGTGCAGGCCCTCGGCGACCTGATGAGCGCCCCGGGCCGGATACTGCTCGTCATAGACGACTGGTACGAGCGCCTGGAACGCAGCCGGTTCGATGCCTGGGCCGGCGTACTGCGCCAGACGCTGCCGGAGTACCGGGACCGGATCGCCGCCGTCAGCGTCACGGCCCAGCCGATGCCCGAGGCCACCATCGCGCTGGCCCCCGTCGAACTGCGCGGCCTCAGGCCCGAGGTGGCCCGCAGCCGCGTCCTGGAATGCGCGGGAGTACCGGCCCCCGGCGCCCTGATCGACCTGCGCCGCGGCCCCCGCTTCCCGGACGACCCGCCGGAGGTGTGGCGCCGGGTGCCGCGCCGCAACCGCCGGTTCATCGGACGCACCGAGCTGCTGGAGCAGGTGTACGCGACGCTGTCCGCCGCCCGCCGGGACGGAGCCACCGTGGCTTTGCGTGGCCCGGGCGGCTTCGGCAAGACCCAGCTCGCCGCGGAGTACGTGCACCGGTTCGCGGGCGAGTACGACATCGTCTGGTGGATCAGCGCCGCCCAGCGCGTCACCGCCCGCCAGCAGTTCGCCGAGCTCGCCCCCGAGATGGGCCTGACGGACGCCGGGGACCTGGCGGCCACCATCAAGGCCGTACGGCGTGAACTCGACGACACCGCACGACCCTGGCTGCTCGTGCTGGACGGCGCCGGCGACCCCGAGCCGCTGCGCGACCTCGTCCCGGAGGGCCGTGGGCACGTCCTGGTCACCACCCATCGCGGCGAGTGGGCCGCGCACGCCGAGACCATCGAGGTGCCGCCCTTCGAACGCCGGGAGAGCGTCGCGTTCCTCCGGCGCCGCGCGGCCCGGCTCACCGACGACCAGGCGGAACGGCTCGCCGAGGCCGTGGAGGACATGCCGCTGCTCCTCGACCAGATGGCCGCCTGGCTGGATCTGAACCCGACGGTGTCGGTGAACGACTACGTACGCGACATCCGGGAGGGCCGGCCGGACCGGTTCGGCGTCATGGCCTCCGGCCAGTACCCGAAGTTCGAGGTCGCCTGGGCCAAGCTCATCAACTCCCTGCGCGAAGGGTCCGAACCGGCCTGGCAGTTGCTGAACCTGCTCGTCTGCTTCTCACCCGACGTCGTCCCCGTACGACTGCTGCAGACGGCCCGGCACGGCGACCTGCCGCCCGAACTGGCCGAGCTGATCAGCGAGCCCAGTAGCTGGAACACGGCGCTGCGCAAGCTCTCCGAGATCACCTCCATGCGCATCGAGTACGAGCAGGGTCCCCGCCGCCTGGACACCCAGACCGTCGGCACCCTGCGCATGCACCGCCTCTTCCACCGCTACGTCCGCTCCGTACAGGCACCCGACGACGCCGAACGCTATTCGGCCGCCGCCCGCAAGGTCCTGGTCTCCGCCGACCCGCGGGACTCTGCCCAGGCCGGCAACTGGGCGCGCTACGCCGAGATCATCCCGCACCTGGAGCCGTCCGGCGCGCTGCAGTCGGCCGACGACGACGTACGGGACCTGGTGCTCAACTGCGTCGAGTACCTGCGGATGCGCGGCGAGTACCACGACGGCTGGTGGCTGAGCCGGCTGGCCGTGGACAACTGGCGGCCCAAGTTCGGCGACACCGACCGGTCCGTGCTCGTCGCGGTCCACCAACTCGCCAACATGCTGCGCCGACTCGGCCGGTACGCCGAGGCGGAGGAGGTGGGCCGGGAGAACCTGCGGCGGCTGAGCGGCGCCGGGCAGGTCCGGCCCATCGAGCTGATCCGCGCCAAGGACGGACTCGGCGGGACGCTGATGGCCCTCGGCCGGTACGCCGAGGCGCGCACCCTGTTCGAGGAGGCCGCCGCGAGCGCCGCGGAGGAACTCGGCGGCGAGAACGTCCCGCGTACCCTCAGCATCCGCAGCAACCTCGCCGTCGCCGTCGGCCTGCAGGGCCACTACGCCGAATCGCTCGTCCAGCACCGCCGGATCTTCGAGGCCCGGGTCGAACTGCTCGGCGGCAAGGACGCGGCCACGCTCAACTCGGCGCTGCGCAGTGCCTGGATGCTGAGACTGCTCGGCCGGTACCGGGAGGCGCTGGCCATCCAGGGTCACAACTCCCGCGTCCACAGCCAGGTGCTGGACCGCAACCACAGCCAGACCCTGCACGCCGAGCACAACCTCGCCCTGTGCGCCCGCCGGGACGGGGACCTGCAGTTCGCGCACGTCATGATGCGCGGCGTCCGGGAGAAGCTGCTGCGCCGGCGCGGCGCCCTGCACCCCGAGACCCTGATGGTCTCCTGCGACTACGCGATGCTGCTGCGCCAACTGGAGCGGACCGCGGAGGCCAGGGAACTCGCCGAGCTCACCGCCACGCAGTACGCGGCCCAGCTCGGCGAGGCCCACCCCTACGCGATCGGGGCGCGGGACAACGTCGCCACCGTCATGCGGGACATGGGAGAGACCCGCAGCGCGCTGGAGCTGTCCCTGCGGACCGTTCAGGAGATGGAGCAGGCGGTCGGCCGGGAGCATCCGTGGGCGATCGGCTGCGCCAAGAACGGGGTGGCCGCGCTCGCCGCCGCAGGGGAGACCGAGTCCGCGGCCGCGCTCGGCCGCGACGCAGCCGAACGCTCCGCCCGGGCGCTGGGCGAGAGCCATGTCCTCACCATCAGCCTGCGGGCCGGTCTCGCCCTCGACCTCGCCGAGCTGGGCGAGCCCGAGGAGGCCGAGACCCTGCACCGGGACGCCGTCACCCGCCTCACCACGGTCCTCGGCCCCGACCACCCCCAGACCCACTACATCCTCGAACGCCACCGCCCCTACTGGGACTTCGAGCCCCAGCCGATCTGAAACGGCGAGGGCCCGGTCCCGAGTCGCAGCGACTCGGGACCGGGCCCTCGGTGCCGTAAGGCCTAGGCCTCGAACACCTCACGCACCAGCTGCTCCTGCTCCGCCTGGTGCCGCTTGGCGGAACCCACCGCCGGCGACGACGAGTGCGGGCGGGAGATACGGCGCAGGCGCTCACCGTGCGGGACGTCGGCGCCGACCGCCAGGTCCAGGTGGTCGATCAGGTTGAGGGCGATGAACGGCCAGGCACCCTGGTTCGCCGGCTCCTCCTGGGCCCACAGGTACTTCTCGGCGTTCGGGTACTTGGCGATCTCTGCCTGGAGCTCGGCACCCGGCAGCGGGTACAGGCGCTCGATACGGATGATCGCCGTGTCCGTGGCGCCGCGCTTCTGACGCTCGGCCTCCAGGTCGTAGTAGACCTTGCCGGCGCAGAAGACGACCTTCTTCACCGCGGCCGGGTCCGTGACCGTCGCGTCGCCGATGACCGGCTGGAACTGGCCCGTGGTGAACTCGTCCGCCTTCGACGCGGCGGCCTTCAGGCGCAGCATCGACTTCGGCGTGAAGACGACCAGCGGCTTGTGGTGCGGGTTGTGCACCTGCCACCGCAGGAGGTGGAAGTAGTTCGACGGGGAGGTCGGCATGGCGACCGTCATGTTGTTCTGCGCGCACAGCTGCAGGAACCGCTCCGGGCGGGCGGACGAGTGGTCCGGGCCCTGGCCCTCGTAGCCGTGCGGGAGGAGCAGGACCACGCCGGACGTCTGGGCCCACTTCTGCTCCGCCGACGAGATGAACTCGTCCACGACCGTCTGCGCGCCGTTGACGAAGTCGCCGAACTGGGCCTCCCACATCACCAGCGCGTCCGGGCGGGCCAGCGAGTAGCCGTACTCGAAGCCCATCGCCGCGTACTCGGAGAGCAGGGAGTTGTAGACGTTCAGCCGTGCCTGGTCCTCGGAGAGGTACTGCAGCGGCGTGTACTCCTCGCCGGTGCTGCGGTCGATGATCACCGCGTGGCGCTGGCCGAACGTACCGCGCTGCGAGTCCTGGCCGGCCAGGCGGACCGGGGTGCCCTCCAGGAGGAGGGAGCCGATGGCGAGGGTCTCGCCCATGCCCCAGTCGATCGTGCCGTCCTCGACCATCGACGCCCGGCGCTGCAGCTGCGGCAGCAGACGCGGGTGGACGGTGATGTGGTCGGGGATGTTGACCTGGGACTCGGCGATCCGCTTGACGATCTCCGTGGAGACCGCGGTGTTCACGGCGACCGGGAACTCGGCCTGCGCGTCGGGCGTCTGCACCGCCGCCGGCTGCGCGGTGGCCTCGCGGACCTCTGTGAAGACCTTCTCCAGCTGGCCCTGGTAGTCCTGCAGGGCCTGCTCGGCCTCTTCCAGGGTGATGTCGCCGCGACCGATGAGGGACTCGGTGTACAGCTTGCGCACCGAGCGCTTCTTGTCGATCAGGTCGTACATCAGCGGCTGGGTGAAGGCCGGGTTGTCCGACTCGTTGTGACCGCGGCGGCGGTAGCAGATGAGGTCGATCACCACGTCCTTGTTGAACGCCTGGCGGAACTCGAAGGCGAGCCGCGCGACGCGGACCACGGCCTCCGGGTCGTCACCGTTCACGTGGAAGATCGGGGCCTCGATCATGCGGGCCACGTCCGTCGCGTACATCGAGGAGCGCGAGGACTCGGGGGCCGCGGTGAAGCCGACCTGGTTGTTGATGACCACGTGGACCGTGCCGCCGGTGCGGTAGCCGCGCAGCTGCGACATGTTCAGGGTCTCGGCCACCACGCCCTGGCCCGCGAAGGCCGCGTCGCCGTGCAGGGCCACCGGCAGGACGGTGAAGTCCGTGCCGCCCTTGTTGATGATGTCCTGCTTGGCGCGGGCGACGCCCTCCAGGACCGGGTCGACCGCCTCCAGGTGCGAGGGGTTGGCGGTGAGCGAGACCTTGATCTGCTCGCCGTCCAGGCCGGTGAAGGTGCCCTCGGCGCCCAGGTGGTACTTCACGTCGCCGGAGCCGTGCATCGACTTCGGGTCGAGGTTGCCCTCGAACTCGCGGAAGATCTGCGCGTACGACTTGCCGACGATGTTGGCGAGGACGTTCAGCCGGCCGCGGTGGGCCATGCCGATGACGACCTCGTCGAGCCGGGACTCGGCGGCCGAGTCCAGCACCGCGTCGAGCAGCGGGATGACGGACTCGCCGCCCTCCAGGGAGAAGCGCTTCTGGCCGACGTACTTCGTCTGCAGGAAGGTCTCGAAGGCCTCCGCGGCGTTCAGCCGGCGCAGGATCCGCAGCTGCTCCTCGCGCTCCGGCTTGGCGTGCGGGCGCTCCACGCGGTCCTGGATCCACTTGCGCTGCTTGGGGTCCTGGATGTGCATGAACTCGATGCCGATGGTGCGGCAGTACGAGTCGCGCAGGACGCCGAGGATGTCGCGCAGCTTCATCAGGGACTTGCCGGAGAAGCCGCCGACGGCGAACTCGCGCTCCAGGTCCCACAGGGTGAGGCCGTGCTCGGTGATGTCCAGGTCGGGGTGCTTGCGCTGGCGGTACTCCAGCGGGTCGGTGTCGGCCATGACGTGGCCGCGGACCCGGTAGGAGTGGATCAGCTCGAAGACGCGGGCGGCCTTGGTGACGTCGTCGTCGTGGCTGGCGTCGATGTCCTTGAGCCAGCGGACCGGCTCGTAGGGGATACGCAGGGCCTCGAAGATGTCGTCGTAGAAGCCGCTCTCGCCGAGGAGCAGGTTCGCGACCTGGCGGAGGAACTCGCCGGAGGCGGCGCCCTGGATCACCCGGTGGTCATACGTCGACGTGAGCGTCATGACCTTGGAGATGCCCAGCTTGTTCAGGGTGTCCTGGGAGGTGCCCTGGAACTCCGCCGGGTAGTCCATCGAGCCGACGCCCATGATGACCGACTGGCCGGGCATCAGACGCGGGACCGAGTGCACGGTGCCGAGGCCGCCCGGGTTGGTCAGGGAGACCGTGACGCCGGTGAAGTCGTCCATCGTCAGCTTGTTGTCGCGGGCGCGGCGGACGATGTCCTCGTAGGCCTGCCAGAACTCGAAGAAGTTCAGCGTCTCGGCCTTCTTGATCGCCGCGACGACCAGCTGACGGTCACCGTTGGGCTTGACCAGGTCGATGGCGAGGCCGAGGTTGATGTGCGGCGGCTTGACGAGGGTCGGCTTGCCGTCCTTCTCGCCGAACGACCAGTTCATCGACGGCATGGCCTTGATGGCCTGCACCATCGCGTAGCCGATCAGGTGCGTGAAGGAGATCTTCCCGCCCCGGGCCCGCTTGAGGTGGTTGTTGATGACGATGCGGTTGTCGAAGAGCAGCTTCACCGGGACCGCGCGCACGGACGTGGCCGTGGGCAGCTCCAGGGAGGCGTTCATGTTCTTCGCGACGGCCGCGGCGGGGCCGCGCAGCGTGATCAGCTCGGGGCCCTCCGGCGCCGTCGTCGCGGCGGCGGGCTCGGCCTTCGCCTTCGGCTTGGCGGCCGGGGCAGGGGCCGCGGCCTTCGCCGGAGCCGGAGCCGCCGGGGCGGGCGCGGCGGCCGGCTTCGGGGCCGCGGGAGCGGCCGGGGCGGCCGGAGCCGCGGGAGCTGCCTGGGCCGGGGCGGCCGGGGCCGGGGTCTGAGCCGTGGTGGTGGTCTCCGCGGCCCCCGCGGCCGCGGTACCCGCCGGAGCCGGGGCGGACGGTGCCCCCGGCTTGTAGTCGGCGAAGAAGTCCCACCAGGCGCGGTCTACCGAATTCGGGTCCTGGAGGTACTGCTGATAGATCTCGTCGACGAGCCACTCGTTGGGACCGAACGCGGCAGCGGGGTTCTTGCCCGCTTGATCGGCGTCGGTCGAGATGCTCGATGCGTTACTGGGGGACTGTGGCGACACGGCGGCAACCGCCCTCTTCCGCTTCACAAGGTGATGGACAGCGGGAATCAAGGCTACGCCTCCATGACCGAGAAGGTCAGGCCGGGCCCGTTCATCGTCGCGTAAGTCACATCTGAGCACGTGTTTCGGGGATGGAAATGGCGGGAAACAAGCGTGGTTCCGGTGTGAAAGGGGTGCGTTGGCCCGAGCCCGGCGCATACGAGACGCGGGCCTTCGCCTGATCACACGTGTCCTGCAGTGCGGACGCCCGTGGATCTTGTGGCTCCGCTTCGAACTTTACGTCAACTTGGCACGGATGGCAGTCCCGGAAGGGTGACAAGGATCCGGCAACCCCGCTCGGATTCGGCCACACCGATCTTGCCGCCGTGCAGATCCACCGCCCAGCGGGCGATCGCCAGGCCGAGGCCCGTGCCGCCGTCGCTGCCCGGACCGTGCGGCCGGCTGACGGCACCCCGGTTGAACCGCTCGAAGACCCGGTGCCACTCCGACCGCGGAATGCCCGGACCCTCGTCCAGGACCTCGAGCTCCAGCGACTGGGGCAGCGCCCCGCGCCGCGCCTTCACCGTGACCCGGCCGTGCGGCGGGCTGTGCTTGACCGCGTTGTCGATCAGGTTGGCGACGACCTGGTGGATCCGCTCCGGGTCGGCGTGCGCGGTCAGCTCCGGCGGGGACACGTCGAGGTGCAGATGGACGTCCGTACGTGTGTGACTGCCGGAGCCGGAGGCGATGCCCGCGCGCGCGGAGGCGACCATGTTGGCCTCCTTCAGCACCCCGGACAGATACGGCCACACCTCGAACCGCCGCATCTTCAGCGGTACGACGCCGTTGTCCAGACGCGACAGGTCGAGGAGCGTCTCCACGAGCCGTCCCAGCCGCTCCGTCTGCTTCAGGGCCGTCCGCATGGTCTCCGGGTCGGCCTCCGTGACGCCGTCCACGATGTTCTCCAGGACCGCGCGCAGCCCGGCGATCGGTGTGCGCAGCTCGTGGGAGACGTTGGCGACCAGCTCCTTGCGCTGGTTGTCCTGGGCCTCCAGGTCGTCGGCCATGCGGTTGATCGTGACGGCCAGGTCGCCCAGCTCGTCCCGCCGGTTCTCACGGACCCGGCGGGTGTAGTCGCCGTGCGAGATGGAGCGGGCCACCGCGTTCATCTCGTCCAGTGGTGCGGTGAGCGAATGCGCCACGAACTGCGTGATCAGCAGGGTGGCGATCATCGAGAAGACCGTGATGAAGCGCAGCTCGGTCTCGGTGCGCATGGCGATCATCATCAGCCCGGTGGTGATCAGTACCGAGATGACGACCAGCGCACCCAGCTTCGTCTTGATCGAGAACGGGCGTACGCCGCCCCAGGGCTCCCCGGGGCTCCTCCGTGCGGCCGGCCGCCCCTCGCTCATGGCGTCGGTGTCTCCAGGGCGTAGCCCACGCCGTGCACCGTGCGGATCCGCTCGGCGCCGATCTTCCGCCGCAGCGCCTTGATGTGGCTGTCGACGGTACGGGTGCCGGAGGCGTCCGCCCAGTCCCACACCTCGGCCAGCAGCTGCTCACGCGAGAGCACCGCGCGCGGCGTGTTCGCCAGGCAGACCAGCAGGTCGAACTCGGTGGGCGTCAGATGCACGTCCTCGCTGCGCACCCGGACCCGGCGCTGTGCGTGGTCGATCTCCAGCTCGCCCAGGCGCAGGATGCCGGTGCGCGGAGTGGCGGCCGCGACCGCGGCCCGCTCGACCCGGCGCAGCAGCACATGCACGCGTGCGGCCAGCTCCCGGATCGAGAACGGCTTGGTCATGTAGTCGTCGGCGCCGACGCCGAGGCCCACCAGCATGTCGGTCTCGTCGTCGCGCGCGGTGAGCATCAGTACCGGCACCGGCCGCTGGGCCTGCACCCGCCGGCAGACCTCCAGACCGTCGAAGCCCGGCAGCATGATGTCGAGAATCAGCAGGTCGGGCTGCCAGGCCTCGGCGGTGTCGACGGCGGCCGGGCCGTCACTGGCCGTCTGTACGAGAAATCCCTCGGCGCGCAGGCGGGCCGCGATGGCGTCGACGATCGTCGCATCGTCCTCGACCACCAGCACCCGGCGCTGTGCGCCCGGGGTGGTCGCCGCCGTGCCGTTGTGGGAGGTGTGTGTCTGCTCCATCGCCCGCCCCTGAAGTGTGCTTTCCGGAATCCGTGGGGTGATCCCATGACTGCGATTGACGCTTGAATGATCGGCGTCAGGGATGCAGCGTACGGGGAGTCACCGCAGCTCGGCTATCCAGGTCGTACGCCGAGATGCACGGCGTCCGGAACGCCCCGGGCAACGGGGATCTCTTCGGTACGCACATACCGGAAACCGGCATTCCGCAAGGATCCTTCAAATTCCGGGGAGGGCTGCGCCGACCACACGGCGAGCACGCCGCCGGGCCTCAACATCCTTGCGCAGCTTGCCAGTCCGGCCGCGGAGTACAGCCCGTCGTTCCCCTCCGTGACGGTCCATCCGGGCCCGTTGTCGATGTCCAGGCACAGCGCGTCGAACGTGGCGGAAGTCTCATTGACGAAGTCGATCAGATCCGCTTCGACGATCTCCGTACGGCTGTCGGCGAGGGCCTCTCGGGACAGCTCGGCGAGCGGTCCGTCGCGGTGCCAGTCGATGACGGCGCGCTCGCGCTCGACCACCGTGATGCGGCCCCAGCGGGGGTTCGCGGCGGCGTGTGCGAGCGAGAATCCGACGCCGAGTCCGCCGATCAGCACAGCGGGCGCCGCCCTCCTGTCCAGGGCGTTCAGCGCCGCGTCGACCAGCCGCCGCTCCGATCGTCCGTCGGAGGTGTCCATCAGGAAACAGCCGTTGACGATGATCTGCAGCAGGGTCCCGTGCCGGCGCAGCACGACCTCGCCCGAGGGGCCCTCACGACGGTCCAGGACTTCGGGGATGTCGTAGGTGGTGGCCATCTGCCCATCCTGGCACTTCTCTGACGGCATGTTGGCGGAATGACGGAGGGGAGTAGCTCGGCTCCCGGCGGCGTTGGCACAGAGGTGGCGCAGGGGCCCGGCGGCGGCTCGGGAGTGATCGCTCAGAGCGAACGGGGCCAGGGGAACATTCGGCGGCTCCCGTGCATTGAGTCGGCATAGCTCAACTTGACTGCCTAAGGGGAGATCATGGCTGCTGAGTCAACGGCGTTCACACCGCTCACTCTGCCCGTGCTGCCGCTCGACGGCGAGGTCGTGCTGCCCGGGATGGTGGTCCCGCTGGACCTGAGCGACGCCGATGTGCGGGCCGCGGTGGAGGCCGCCCAGGCCGCTGCCCGGTCCGAGCCCGGAAAGCCCAAGGTCCTGCTGGTGCCCCGGATCGACGGGACGTACGCGAGCACCGGTGTGCTCGGCACCGTCGAACAGGTCGGGCGGCTCGCCGACGGTGACCCCGGTGCCCTGATCCGGGGGCGGGGGAGGGTGCGGATCGGCGCCGGGACGACCGGGCCGGGTGCCGCGCTGTGGGTCGAGGGGACCAGAGTCGACGAGAGCGTGCCGGAGCCGCTGCCCGGGCACGTCGCCGAACTGGTCAAGGAGTACAAGGCCCTCGCCACCGCCTGGCTGAAGAAGCGCGGCGCATGGCAGGTCGTCGACCGTGTGCAGGCCATCGACGACGTGTCCGCCCTGGCCGACAACTCGGGGTACTCGCCCTTCCTGACCCTCGATCAGAAGATCGAGCTGCTGGAGACCGGCGACCCGGTCGACCGGCTGAAGCTCGCCACCCAGCACCTGCGCGACCACCTCGCCGAGCAGGACGTCGCCGAAACCATCGCCAAGGACGTCCAGGAGGGCGTCGACAAGCAGCAGCGCGAGTTCCTGCTGCGGCGGCAGCTGGAAGCCGTACGCAAGGAACTGCGCGAGCTGAACGGTGAGAAGGACGGCGAGGAGTCCGACGACTACCGCGCCCGCGTCGAGGCCGCCGACCTGCCCGAGAAGGTCCGCGAGGCCGCCCTCAAGGAGGTCGACAAGCTGGAGCGGTCCAGCGACCAGTCGCCCGAGGGCTCGTGGATCCGGACCTGGCTCGACACGGTGCTCGAACTGCCGTGGAACGAGCGGACCGAGGACGCGTACGACATCCAGGGCGCCAAGACGATCCTGGACGCCGAGCACGCGGGCCTGGAGGACGTGAAGGAGCGGATCACCGAATACCTGGCGGTGCGCAAGCGCCGTACGGACCGGGGCCTGGGCGTCGTCGGCGGGCGGCGCGGAGGTGCCGTGCTTGCGCTCGTCGGGCCGCCCGGCGTCGGCAAGACGAGTCTCGGCGAGTCCGTCGCCCACGCCATGGGCCGCAAGTTCGTCCGCGTCGCCCTCGGCGGTGTCCGCGACGAGGCCGAGATCCGCGGTCACCGGCGTACGTACGTCGGTGCGCTGCCCGGCCGTATCGTCCGCGCCATCAAGGAGGCCGGGTCGATGAACCCGGTCGTGCTCCTGGACGAGATCGACAAGGTGGGGTCGGACTTCCGCGGCGACCCGGCCGCGGCCCTGCTGGAGGTCCTCGACCCCGCGCAGAACCACACCTTCCGTGACCACTACCTGGAAGTCGAACTCGACCTGTCCGACGTCGTCTTCCTCGCCACCGCCAACGTCCTGGAGGCCATCCCGGAGGCCCTGCTCGACCGTATGGAGCTGGTCCGGCTCGACGGCTACACCGAGGACGAGAAGATCGTCATCGCCCGTGACCACCTGCTTCCGCGCCAGCTGGAGCGGGCCGGCCTGGACAAGGACGAGGTCGTCATCGACGAGGGCGCGCTGCGCAAGCTCGCCGGCGAGTACACGCGCGAGGCGGGCGTCCGCAACCTCGAGCGGTCCATCGCACGGCTGCTGCGCAAGGTCGCGGCACAGCACGAACTGGGCGAGCGGGAGCTGCCGTTCACGATCGGGGACGGTGACCTGCGGGGTCTGATCGGACGACCGCACCACGTACCCGAGTCCGCCCAGGACCCGGCGGAGCGGCGTACGGCCGTGCCCGGCGTGGCGACTGGCCTCGCGGTCACCGGAGCGGGCGGAGACGTGCTGTTCGTCGAGGCGTCGCTGTCCGACCCGGAGACGGGCGCGGCGGGCCTGACGCTGACCGGACAGTTGGGTGACGTGATGAAGGAGTCGGCGCAGATCGCGCTGAGCTTCCTGCGCAGCCACGGCGCCGAGCTCGAACTGCCGGTCGCCGACCTGAAGGACCGGGGCGTACACATCCACTTCCCGGCGGGTGCGGTGCCGAAGGACGGCCCGAGCGCGGGCATCACGATGACGACGGCACTGGCGTCACTCCTGTCCGGCCGTCTGGTGCGTACGGACGTGGCGATGACCGGCGAGGTCTCGCTGACCGGCCGCGTCCTGCCGATCGGCGGCGTGAAGCAGAAGCTGCTCGCCGCGCACCGTGCGGGTGTCACCACCGTGATCATCCCCAAGCGCAACGAGCCCGACCTGGACGACGTCCCGGCCGAGGTGCTGGACAAGCTCGACGTCCACGCCGTCACCGACGTCCGCCAGGTCCTCGAACTGGCCCTGTCGCCGGCCACGAACGGCGCGGAGCCGGAGGTTCCGGTCGCGGCGTGACGGACGTGACCGGATGGGCAAGGCCCGGGTCCCGTGAGGGAGGCCCGGGCCTTCGCCGTGAGTGCGTATTAACCACCTTTACCCCTTGTGGTGTCAAGTCACGAATATTCGGAACATGACCTTTTTGTGCAGTTCCGGCCTACTTGAAGTGCGGCCTTACCCGAAACGCCGGAAAACGAAAAGGCCCCTCCGAAGTAGGAGGAATCCGTGACTCGCACCAAGGAAAACAAGCAGGAAATCCGCCAGAAGCGCAGAATCCGTGTCGCGACCATCGCGGCTTCGGGCGTGGTGGCCGCCGGAGGGATCATCCTCCCGGCGAGCGCTGCCTCGGCGTCCTCGGTGCCCGAATCGCCGACCGTGAGCACGGTCGCCACGCACGGCGACCACGGGCACAAGTACTGGCACTGCAAGTGGCACAAGCACCACAAGTTCGGGGAGTGGCACAAGCACTGCAAGTGGTACAAGCACCACGACCACCACTGGAATGACGACCGCGACCACCGCTGGGACGACGACCGCGATCATCACTGGAAGGACAGGCACGATCGCGACTGGAAGGACAGGCACGATCGCGACTGGAAGGACAGGTTCGATTACTGGAAGGACAGGTACGATTACCACTGGTAACGGCGGCGGCGTCGACTGATCCCGACAGAACCGCGCCGCGAACCGAACCGCCCCGACCCGCTGCCCCGCCGTCCTTCCGTCCGGTGGGGCAGCGGCAGTGTGTCGTCGACCTGGCACTGCCGTTGGTCTACGCCTGCGAAATACTGAGAGAGCTGCGGCAATGGCCGGTGGCTGGCAGGAACTTTCAGGATCGGGAAACCGGATCAGGGGACTGACGTGCACGTGGACGGAAACGGCGACGGACATCGCGGCGGAAGCGGCGCGTCGCCGACTGGTGTGGACCAGGAGTTCCTGGCCCTGGAACGCGAGCTGACCGTGTTCCTGCGGCGGGCCCGCGCCAACCAGGGCGAGATGGCCCGCGAGGTCCATCCGGACCTGGAGTCGGCCGCGTACGGACTCCTCGTACGGCTGGAGGAGTGCGGCGCGCAGCGGGCCACCGAGCTCGCGGCCTACATCGGCGTCGGCAAGGCCACCATGTCCCGCCAGCTCCGTGCCCTCGAGGAGCTGGGGCTGGTGGCCCGCGAACCCGATCCGGCGGACGGCCGCGCCTGGCTGGTGCACCTCACCGATGAGGGGCGGACGCGGGTGCAGCGGGTCCGGGAGGCCCGCCGGGCGCGGTACGTCAGCAAGCTCGCCCACTGGGACCGCCGCGAGGTGGCCGAACTCGCCCGGCTGTTGCACCAGTTGAACACCGGGATGGAGAAGTAGCCCGTCAGAGCTCCGCGTAGACGGCCGTCGCGTCGTCGTGGGTCTTGCTGCGGCCCAGATACGTCCGCTCCTCGCGGTCGGCGGCCTCAAGGGTGCGGACGCGGTCGATCAGCGCCTGCGCCCCCTTCTTGCGTACGAAGGTGAAGAGGTCCGTCCAGTCGCCCTCCCGGAACTTCTCCGTCCACCGGGTCGCCCCGTCCGTCAGCGCGGCCAGGGCGCGGACCTCGCTGCGCGGCAGGGCCCCGGTCACCGCCCGTGCGGCCACCGAGGGATCCGCGGCGGCCGTGAAGAAGCCGCCCTCCTTGTTGCGGACGGTGGCGTCGACCAGGGCGTCGGTGGCCAGGCTCGCGCGGGGGAGGCGGGACAGGCGGTCGTCGAGGTACGGCGTGACCGTGCCGTCGGGGGACTCGACGAGGAGTGTCGAGTCGGAGAGGACCAGATACTCGACGGTCGCCGGGGACCAGCGGGCGAGGACCACGGTCGCCTGCGGGGTGCGCGGGTGAGAAAGCTCACAGGTTTCGGCATGGGCCTCGGCCGTACGCGCTATGGCGCGGGCCAGGGCGTCGGACAGGGGAACATCCGGGAGTGAAACGGTCAGTTCGGTCAGCGCCCCGCCGAGCCGGGCGGTGTACCAGTGAACGGAATGCAGACAGCCCGTCTCACCCCTCGGCGGGGTCACTCCGTCCAGCACCACGAGCGAACCACCCTGTCCGCAGGCGGGAAGTCCGACACTGGCGAAGTCCTCGTTGGGGCGGGCCGGATCAGCCGGCTCCGAAACCAGTTCTGTGCGCATCCGGCCAGTCTGCACGAGCCCTTCACAAGGTCCGCGAAAGGGTGCCATCGGTCGCCGGATCGACGTACCGTCGCAGGTCAGGCGCCGGGTTTGGGGTGGAATGGCGGACTCCGGGAAGACGTGGCGGCGAATAGTGCCAAAGCCCGCCGCCCACGTCCAACCGGCCCGCCGCGCGGGGCCGTCGCACACGCCGGAGGAACTTGCCCGCCAACTCCCCTCCGATGTTCACTCCTTCGGGTGGCGGGTCAGGTGATGGGCGACCACTGACCACCGGCACTGGGAGGGTCGGGGACCGGAACCGCACCGGGTGTGCACACCAGTTGACGGAGCGTCGCCCGGGCCCATGGGTACACGAGTCAGGAATGCGAGCACCGGTGCAGAAGAAGAGGCCTCGGCGCACAGGCAAGCAGACGGCCTCCGAAGGGGGCGCGGAGCGCACCCCTGTCGGCAGGGGTCGTCCGACCCACGTACGCAACCGGCTGATCGTGGCCGTCGCCGTCGTGGCCGCCGCCATCGCCGGGGCTGGCGCCCCCTCGGTCATCGCCGCCTCCGGGCAGCTGAGCGACAGCCAGGACCTGGTGACGCTGGCCGGGCAGACCCGGGACGCCCTCGTCCTGGCCCACTCCCTTGCCGACGAACGCGACGAGGTCACCTCCTACGTCGCGGCCGGCCGCCCCAAGTCCAAGGCGCCCTCCGAGCAGCGCAGCGCCCGGGTCGACCGGCAGGTCGAGGAGCTGCGCGCGAACACCGACACCCCCGCCTCGCTGCGGGCGGACCTCGATGGCATCGCAGCCGTACGCAGAGCGGCGCTCACCGGAAAGAGCACCGCTCTCGAAGCGCACGAGGCCTACTCCGACGCCATCGGCGAACTCCACCGGCTCGCCGAGGAACTGGCCGAACAGTTCCCGCCCCGCGCAGGCTCCGGCGCGTACGCCCTCGCCGAGCTCGACACCACCGTCCAGCAGGCCGCCGCCACCCGCGGACTGCTCCTCGCCGCCCTCAACGTGCCGCGCACCACCCAGACGGTCATCGACCCCGTCACCGGCCTGCCGACCGAGACCGTCGTCTCCTCGGACGCCGACACCGAACAGCGCGCCGCCCTCACCGCCGCCGCCCTGCAGGCCCGGCTGCGCTCCGACGCCGCCCTCGCCGACTTCCACGACACCGCGACCAAGTCCGCCCGCACCTCCTACGACTCCACGGTCACCGGCCCCGAGGTCAACGCCGCCGACCAGTACCTCGCCGCCCTCACCGACCAGCCCACCCTCTCCGACCGCGAACTCGCCACCAGCGCCGACAAGCTGGACGCCGCCCTCTCCGCCCGCGTCAACACCATGCGCGGCGTCGAGTCCGCCCTCTACGAGCGCCGCATCGAGGACCTCGAGGCGCTGCGCGACGACGATGTCACCGAGCTGGAGATCCGTATCGCGATCCTCGGCGCCCTGATACTCCTCGCCGTCGGTGTCGCCACCGGCCTGGCCCGCAGCCTCACCCGCCCGCTCGCCGTCCTGCGGATCGGTTCGGCCCGGCTGGCCGGCGCCGAGGCCCCGGCCGCCGAAGAGCCGGTGAAGTTCACCGGCCGCAACGACGAGTTCGCCCAGGTCGTCCGCTCGGTCAACGCCCTGCACGCGCAGGCCGTGGCCCTGCACGAGCGCGTCACCACCCTCGAGTCCGACCGCAAGCACCTCATCGGCCAGCGGCAGAAGATGGCCGACGCCCGCGAGGAACTGCGCGCCGAACTCGACGAGGCCGCCGGCCGGCTGCAGCGGCTGCGCGAGAGCATCGGCGGCACCTTCGTCAACCTCGCGCTGCGCACCCTCGGCCTGGTCGAGCGGCAGCTCGGCGTCATCGAGGGCCTGGAGGAGCGTGAGCAGGACCCCGACCGGCTCGCCACCCTGTTCAAGCTCGACCACTTCGCCACCGTCATGCGTCGGCACAGCGAGAACCTGCTCGTCCTGGCCGGCGCCGAGCACATCCAGCAGCACGCCGGGCCCGTCCCGATGGTCGACGTGGTGCGTGCCGCGGTCAGCGAGATCGAGCGGTACGAGCGGGTCCGGATCGCCGCGCTGCCGCCGCACGCGCACATCGCCGGGTTCGCCGCGGACGACCTGTCGCACCTGCTGGCCGAACTCATGGAGAACGCCACCGCGTTCTCCCCGCCCGACCTGCCCGTCGAGGTCTCCGGCTGGCTGCTGGAGAACGGCGAGGTCATGCTCTCCGTCCAGGACGAGGGCATCGGCATGACCGACGAGCGGATGAGCCGCCTCAACGCCCGCCTCGCCGACCTCGACCCCGAGGCGACGTACGACCAGGAGGGCGAGGACGGGCTCGGGCTCGGTCTGTACGTCGTCGCCCGGCTCGCCCAGCGGCACGGGGTGCGGGTGCAGTTGCGCGCGCAGAAGCAGGGCGGGGTCGCGGCCGTCGTCGTACTGCCCCAGGGGCTCCTCGCGCAGGCCCCGCAGTCCGCGGTCCCGACGGTCACGCCGGCGGCCGCCGGTACGCACACGTTCTCCCTGCCGGGCGCCGACGCGGAGGCCAACTCCAACGTCCTGCACGGTCGCTCGGACAGCGGCGACCCGCTGGTCGCGCTGGCGGAGAAGGCCGTACAGGCGCGGGACGCGGAGCCGGAGGAGCCGGTACGGGAGCAGGCCGCCGAGCCCGAGGAGACCGCGGCGACCGACGAGTCCACCGGGGCCGACGAGGCCGTACGGGACACCGCGGAGACCGACGAGGCCGTACGGGAGACCGCGGAGCCGCACGAGAGCGTGCCCGCGCCCGAAGCCCCCGCCGAGACCACGATGGAGCTCCTCATCCCGGAGCCCACGCCCGCGGAACCGGCCACGGCAGTACTCCCCGCGGACGCGCATCCCGACGACCCGTACGCCCCCGAGGCCCGCCCCACCGAGCCTCGGCCCGCGGACGCGTACCCCGCGGACGCGCACCGTACGGACGCGCCCCCCGCCGGCCCCTATTCCATCGGCCCCGACACCCACGAGCGCACCCCCGACGAGGGGGACGAGCCCGTCACCGACAAGGGGTTGCCCAAGCGCACCCCGAAGATCACCGCGCCCGTTTCGGCGCCCCGGCCGCGCAGCGGATCCGTCGACGCCGAGGCACTGCGCCGCCGGCTGGGCGGCTTCCGCCGGGGAGCGGAGGCCGGTCGCCGGGACGTCGAGGCGGAAATCGCCGAACGCACGGCCGAGACGACGACGCCGGACGCAGCGTCCCGGACACCCAGCGCACACGCACATGCCGAAGAAGCCACGGGGGGCACCGTCGAGGAGGCAAGCAGTTGACCGCTCCCAGTACCTTCGGACTGAGCAGTGAGGCCCGCAATCTGCACTGGCTGCTGACCAACCTCGTCGAGGAGGTGCCCGGCATCCTCTCGGTCGCGGTGGTCTCCTCGGACGGTCTGCTGCTGCTCTCCTCCGACCCCGGCCGGAACGAGGCGGCGCGCCGGCCCCGGGAGGACCGGCCCACCGGTCCGCGCGGCTCCTCCGCCGACCTCGCCACCATCGTCTCCGGCATCGGCAGCCTCACCATCGGCGCAGCCAAGCTGCTGGACTTCGGCGGCGTGAAGCACACGATGGTCGCGATGGACGAGGGCAGCCTGTTCGTGATGTCGATCAGCGACGGTTCGCTGCTCGGCGTGCACGGCTCCGCGGACTGCGACATGAGCGTCGTGGCGTACCACATGGCGCTGTTCGTCGGCCGCGCCGGTCACGTCCTGACGCCCGAACTCCGCAGCGAGCTCCGAAAATCCCTGGAGTCCGAACCTACGGGGAGTGCCCGATGAGCAGTACGCCCAAGAAGCTTCCCGTGCGCGGCGGCGACCGCAAGCCCGCCCGGGTGCGCCCCTACTCGCTGACCGGCGGCCGTACCCGCTTCGGGCATGTGCTGCTGGTCGAGACGTTCGTGGCCAGCACCGCCGCCCTCGAAGCGCCCGAGGAACGCAAGGAACTGACGAATGGTTCCCTCACCACCCGGGTGATGCCGGAGATGCGGGCCATCGTCGAACTGTGCCGCCGGATGCGCACGGTGGCCGAGATCGCCGCGCTGCTGAAGATGCCGCTCGGTGTGGTCCGCGTGCTGCTGAGCGATCTCGCGGACCAGGGAAAGATCCGTGTGTACGGAACCGGAACCGGTCACGGCACGGGCCGGCCGGACCGCGCTCTGCTGGAAAGGGTGCTGAGTGGACTCCGTCGTCTCTGACGCCGCCCGTGGCGTCTCCCCCCTCGTCGAGCCCGACGACAACCTCAAGGCCTGGCAGACGGACCGCACCCGTGCCCCCATCGCCACGAAGATCGTCGTGGCGGGCGGCTTCGGCGTGGGCAAGACCACGCTGGTCACCTCGGTCTCGGAGATCACGCCGCTCCAGACGGAGGCGCTGATGACCGAGGCCAGTGAGGAGACCGACGACCTCACCGCCACGCCCGGCAAGCTGACCACTACCGTGGCCATGGACTTCGGCCGCATCACGCTCGACGACGACCTGGTGCTCTACCTGTTCGGCACGCCGGGCCAGCAGCGGTTCTGGTTCATGTGGGACGACCTGGTGCGCGGCGCGATCGGTGCCGTGGTGCTGGCCGACACCCGCCGGCTGAAGGACTGCTTCCCGGCGCTTGACTACTTCGAGAGCTGCGGACTGCCGTACGTCGTCGCGGTCAACCACTTCGACGGCACGGAGCTGTTCGAGCCGGAGGACGTGCGGGAGGCGCTGACGATCCCGCGCCACATACCTGTCATGATCATGGACGCGCGGCGCCGGATCTCGGTGATCGAGACCCTCCTGGCCCTGGTGGCCCACGCGCTCGAGGAAACCCCCGAGTAATCCCCGAGACTCCCGAGTTGTCCCGCGTAGTCCTGAGCAGCCCAGTAGTCGGAGGAGACACCCCCGCATGCGGAAGATACTCGTCGTCGGAGCCGGCCAGTCCGGACTCCAGCTCGCCCTCGGCCTGCAGTCCCACGGGTACGAGGTCACCCTGATGTCCAACCGGACGGCGGACGAGATCCGTACCGGCCGGGTCATGTCGACGCAGTGCATGTTCCACACGGCCCTCCAGCACGAGCGCGATCTCCAGCTGAACTTCTGGGAGTCCCAGGCCCCGAAGATCGAAGGACTCGGCGTCTCGGTCGCGGCCCCCGGCTCGCACGATCCGGGCCCGACGCAGCGGGCGATCGACTGGGTGGGCACCCTCGACGGGTATGCGCAGTCGGTCGACCAGCGGGTGAAGATGGCCGGCTGGATGGAGACCTTCGCCCAGCGCGGCGGCCAGCTGGTCATCCACGGCGCGGCGGTCGGCGACCTCGACTACTTCTCCCGTACGTACGACCTGGTCCTCGTCTCCGCGGGCAAGGGCGAGCTGGTGTCCATGTTCGGCCGCGACCCGGAGAGGTCCCCGTACAGCGAGCCGCAGCGCGCCCTCGCCGTCGCCTACGTGCACGGCCTGGGCCCGCGCCCGGAGCACCCGGAGTTCGACGCGGTCCGCTGCAACCTGGTGCCCGGCGTCGGTGAGCTGTTCGTCATGCCGACCCTCACCACCTCCGGCCGCGCCGACATCCTGTTCTGGGAAGGCATACCCGGCGGCCCGCTGGACGTCTTCAACGGCGTCAAGGACCCGGCGGAGCACCTCTCCCTGACCCTGGAACTCATGGAGAAGTTCGTCCCCTGGGAGTACGCGCGGGCCACCAAGGTGGAACTGACCGACGCGAACGGCACGCTCTCCGGCCGCTACGCCCCCACCGTGCGCAACCCCGTCGGCCGCCTGCCCGGCGGCGGTCTGGTGCTCGGCGTCGCCGACGTGGTCGTCGCCAACGACCCGATCACCGGCCAGGGCTCCAACTCGGCGTCCAAGTGCGCCGCCTCCTACCTCGCCTCGATCCTCGAGCACGGGGACAAGGAGTTCGACGAGGCGTGGATGCGGCAGACCTTCGACCGCTACTGGGACACCGCCCAGCACGTCACCAAGTGGACGAACGCCATGCTGGCCCCGCCGCCGGAGCACATCCTGGGCCTCATCGGCGCCGCCGGACAGCTCCAGCCCGTCGCCGACCGCTTCGCCAACGGCTTCAACGACCCGGCGGACTTCGAGAACTTCTTCTACGAGCCGGAGAAGACGGCCGCCTACCTCGCCGAGGTCGGCGGCGCGGCCGAGGCGTAACCCTCGTCCGACCCGTCCATGGCCCCCTTGGGGAGCTTCGGCGGCGCGTACCGCCGCAGGGGCTCCCCGTCGGGGTCGGGCCGGACGGCCCCCAGGATCGGGTTGGCCGCGATCGGCGAGACCTTGACCTTCGCGCCCGGCCGCGGCGCCTGGACCACCATCCCGTCGCCGAGGTACATCGCCACATGCGTGGCCTCCGGGAAGTACACCACCAGGTCCCCGGGCCGCAGCGCGCTCATCGGGATGCGCTTCAGACGTGCCCACTGCTCCTGGCTGGTCCGCGGGATCGTCGTCCCGGCCTTCGCCCAGGCCTGCGAGGTCAGCCCCGAGCAGTCGAACGACTTCGGCCCCTCCGCGCCCCACTCGTAGGGCTTCCCCAGCTGACGCACGGCGTAGCGCAGGGCCCGGTCGCCCTGCTGGGTCGGCTTCTGCACACTGCTGAGGGCGCCGGACGCCAGGAACTCCTTCTGCGCCTTGGCGATCCCGTTCTTCTCGAACTCGGCGAGCGCCGCCAGCTGCTCGGCACTGAGCGAGGCGAGCATCTCCTCCACCGCGTCCAGCCGCCTGCGCACCTCGTCCCGCTGCTTCTTCTGCCGTGCGGCGAGGGTGAGCTGGCGGTCGAGGGCCGTGCGGGCCTTACGGGCCAGCTCGTCGGCCTTACGCTCGCCGCCTGCCAGCTCGGCCACCGTCTTGGCCCGCTCCCGGGCCAACTGGCCGATCACATGCCCCTGCTCGAGCGCGCGCTGCGGATCGCGGGCGAGCAGCAGCCGTACGTACGGGGAGATGTCGGTGCTGCCCTGGTACTGCTGCCGGGCCAGCCGTCCGGCGGAGCTCCGGCTGTCCTGCAGGGCGAGCCGGGCGCGGGCCAGCGCGGTGTCCAGCCGGCGGACCTCGGTGCGCTGCTTCCTCAGCTTCTCCTCGGTGGCGTTGTGGGACTCGGTGGCCCGCTCGGCCTCCCGGTACAGCCGCCGAAGGTCCGTCAGCAGCTCGGCCACGGTTCGCTTCCCAGGTACGGGCGGCTGCGGTGCGGCGGCCGCGGGTACGGCGGCGAGCACGGCGTGGGCCGCCACGGTCGCCGTACACACCAGACGCAGGAGCCTTCCTGACACGTCATCACCTCCGGTGCGGGCAGCGTCTGCGCTCCGCACCGCGAGCATCCCCGGGTCCGCGCGGGGCGCTCGCCGGGTGTGCGCGGGATGGCGTAACCAGGTCACCCGTCGGCGTCGTCCGGTTTGCTGCCCGGCGTGGCGTCGGGCTTGGCATCCGGTTTGGACCACGGCCATCTGAGGCGGCTGCCGCCCTGGTCGCCGCTGGGGTCGTGGACGTACTTCCAGCGCTGCGTGAGCCGGCCGTGTCCTCGTGGCACGCGGCGGTAGACCAGCACGGTGGGCGGGCCGCCGTGCGGGTCCGGCACGGGGATGCGGTACGTCTTGGGCGGGTGCCCGGTGAGCCCGAGGAGCACGGGCAGGACGCGGCCGTCCATGGGCCCGCCCTCGAAGGGGGTGTCTTCGCTCTTCACGGGACCAGTCTCAGGTATTCGTCCCGGGTGTCCGCTTCAGGTGCCCGCCGAGGCGAGGGCCTGCACGACCGAGGCGGTCTGGGGGTCGCGGGCGGCGGTCACCGAGAGCACCGCGACGAACTGCTCCACCAGCCAGTCCCGCAGCTCGTCGACGGGCGGCTGCTTGTTCTCGTCGAGCCAGATCAGCGAGGCCGCCTCCACGGCGGTGATCCACATGCGTACGGTCATTCGCAGCCGGGGGGTTGGTTCCGTGATGTCCAGGTGCCGCAGGATGTGATCGGCCGCGGCCCGTCGTACGCCGTCCACGATGGCGGTCGTGCGGGACGTCTCGACGACGCTGCCGCCCTGGAGGAGGGCGCTGAAGCCGGCGTCGTGCTGGTCGACGAAGGCGAGATAGCGGTCCAGGGCGCGGCGCAGGCGGGGGAGGAGCGGGCCCTGTCTCGGCTCGTCGAAGCACTGCTCGAGTTCCTCGGCGGCGGAACGCAGGGCGGCCTCGTACAGCTGTTGCTTGCCGCCCGGGAAGTAGCGGTAGACCAGAGGGCGGGAGACCCCGGCTGCCTCCGCCACGTCGTCGAGGGAGACGTCCTCGGGGGCGCGGTGGGCGAAGAGGGTGAGGGCGGCGGTCAGGAGTTGGGTGCGGCGTTCCTCTACGCTCAGGCGGCGGTAGGCGGGGGTGGCGGGGGTCATGACCGCAGCGTAATCGTGCGGTCGCTTGAATCGGCACTCGGCATGGGGGCTGGCGCCGGGGTGGGTGCGCAGCCCGGCGCTGCGGGGTGCCGCTGCGCCCACCCTCCCCCACTCTCGGCTTCGCTCGAGCGGGGGGACCCCCATCGCCCCAGCGGCACGACTGCCCGCAGCTAGGCCAGGAGCCCGGACGACTTCCACAGCCGTCGGCCGACTCCTCGCAGTACTCCGATGTCGTCCAGGAAGTCCGTCAGGCGCTTCGCGCCCGTCTGCATGATCTCGCGGCGGTGGGCGCTTGCCTTGACCTGGGCCATTGCCTCACGTTTGTCCAGGCCCACGTTGGTGTAGACCTCGGGGTTGATGAAGGCGACCGAGAAGACGCGGGCGAACTCGCCGGAGGTGATGCGGGCGAACTCCTGGGACCACTTGGGGGCGGTCACCATCTGGCGGCGCAGTTCCTCGCGGGCGTAGCGGACGTGGCGGGCCTCCTCGACGACGTGGATGCGTGTCACGCCCCGGATCAGTGGCTGCACACGCTCGTCCGGGAAGGTCAGCCGCTGCATCCAGTCGAGGACCTCCTCGCCGAGCAGGGTCGCGGTGAAGGAACCGGGCGTGGTGGAGATGGTCTTGAAGAGGCGGCCGAGCTGCTGGTGGGTGCGGCTCACCGGGTACCAGGGCGTCTCACCGTGCGCTATCAGCCGGGCGAACATCTTGGAGTGCCGGCACTCGTCCTCGATCTCGGTGAGGGCGTAGCGGACGTGTGCGCTCGTCGCCGCCTTGTCGTAGATGTGCCGGACCAGCAGCTGCATCAGGATGAGCTCGAACCAGATGCCGAGCGAGGCGAGCGCGGCGGCCTCGTGCTGGGAGAGCAGAATGCGCTGCTCCTCGCTCATCCGCTTCCACATCGGCGTGCCGTACAACGACACCAACTCCGGCGGCCAGAACCACTTGCCCTCCTCGAAGGGCGCGTCCCAGTCGAGTTCCTTGTCCGGGTCGAAGGAGTGCTTCGCTGAGGAGTCGAGCAGCCGCTCGGCCACCTGCTCGCGGTCCTTGAGCAGGCCGAGCGCGTCGCGCAGTCCTTCGAGTGCGTCGGTTTCGGTGAGGGATGTCATGCCGCTATGAGACTGCCTGTCAGCAAGGCCGTCAATCCCCTGCGCGCGACTTGTTGACCCCGCGTCTACTACGTGTGAACCTGCGCACCATGCCGACCTTCGACCAGTACGCCATGGACCCCGGAGTCCCCCTCTGGCCGGTGCCCGCGACCGGTGCGGCCCGGTTCAGCTGGGAGTACGACGACGGCCGCGACCGTCTTCTGGCCCTGTACCAGAAGGGCAAGGACAAGCAGTGGGACGGGCAGAAGCGGATCGACTGGGACCTCGAGGTCGACCCGTACGACCCGCTCGGCACCCCCGACGAGGCGCTCTCGCTGTACGGCACGAAGCACTGGACGAGGCTCACCGAGAAGGACCGGGGTGAACTGCGGCGGCACTACTCCGCCTGGCAGTTCAGCCAGTTCCTGCACGGCGAGCAGGGCGCGATGATCTGCGCGGCGCGGATCGTCGAGTCCGTTCCCGACCTGGACGCCAAGTTCTACTCGGCGACACAGACCATGGACGAGGCCCGGCACGCGGAGATCTACGGGCGCTTCCTGCACAAGAAGATCGGGATGCTCTACCCGATCAACGACAACCTCCAGTCCCTGCTCGGCGACACCCTGCGCGACAGCCGCTGGGACATGCCCTACCTCGGCATGCAGGTGCTGATCGAGGGCCTCGCCCTGGCCGCCTTCGGCATGATCAGGGACACCACGAACAAGCCGCTGCCGAAGCAGATCCTGGCGTACGTCATGCAGGACGAGGCCCGGCATGTGGCCTTCGGCCGGATGGCCCTGCGCGACTACTACAGGCAGCTCAGCGACGCCGAACTGCGCGAACGCGAGGAGTTCGTCATCGAGGGCTGCTACCTGATGCGCGACCGGCTGCGGGGCGTGGAGGTGCTGGAGAACTTCGGCATCCCGAAGGCGGAGGCCGAGGAGTACACCGAGCGGTCCGAGTTCCTCGCCCTCTTCCGCAAGCTGCTCTTCAGCCGCATCGTCCCCTGCGTCAGGGACATCGGCCTGTGGGGCAAGCGCCTCCAGCAGGCCTATGTCGACATGGGCGTCCTCGAGATGGGTGACGCCAACCTCGACCTGCTGATGTCCCAGGACGAGGAGATCGCGGACCGGCTCGACGCCGAGCGCTTCGCGGCCGAGGAACAGGAGCGGGTCGCGGAGGTGACGGAGGCGATCGAAGCGGGCGCCTCCCCCGACTGACGGCTTCTCATGACCTGAGCACCGCCGCCATCACCGCCCGGGCGATCGGCGCCGCCACCCCGGCCCCGCTGATGTGCCCCCGGTGCGCCGCCGCGTCCTCCTCCACCACCACGGCGACCGCGACCCTCGGCTCCGGTTCGTCCTCGGCCTGCGCCCAGGACACGAACCAGGCGTACGGCATACCGGTGTTGCCGATGCCGTGCTGGGCGGTGCCGGTCTTGCCGCCGACCGTCGCGCCGGGAATCGCGGCGTTGGTGCCGGTGCCGTCCTCCACCACGCCCCGCATCAGCTCCCGCAGCCGGGCCGCGGTGGACGGGAGCATCGCCTGGCGGACCGGGCGGGCACCGGCCGTGGACACCGTCGCACCCCGGTTCGTGGTCGTGCGCTCCACGAGATACGGCTCCCGCAGCTGCCCGCGGTTGGCCACGGCCGCCGAGACCATCGCCATCTGCAACGGCGTGGCCCGCGTGTTGTACTGCCCGATGGACGACAGGGCCAGCTGCGCCCGGTCGACCCTGGTGTCGAAGCTGCTCGGGGAGACCGGGTACGGGATCCGCAGCCCCGTGTCGTTGAAGCCGAACGCCTGGGCGGTCGCCGCCATGCCGGTCACGCCCACGTCCACGCCCAGCTTCGCGAACACCGTGTTGCAGGACCGCTCGAAGGCCACCCGCAGTGAGGCGTTCCGGCAGCCCTTGGCCGCGTTGCGCAGCGGCGTCGTGGTACCGGGCAGGGTGTACGGGTCGGGCGAGCGGGTGGGCCGGTCGACGTGCCTGATCACGCCGGCGTCCAGTGCCGCCGCCGCGGTGACCACCTTGAAGGTCGAGCCCGGCGGATACGTCTGCCGCACCGCCCGGTTCAGCATCGGCCTGGCGGGGTCCGCGTTCAGTCCCAGCCAGGAACGGGTCACCGACGGGCCGTTCCCCGACAGCGACTCCGGGTCGTACGACGGAGTGGAGACCAGCGCCAGGATCCGTCCCGTCGCCGGTTCCAGCGCCGCCACCGCACCCGTGCGTCCGCCCAGCCCCCGGTACGCCGCCTGCTGCGCCGCCGCGTTGAGCGTGGTGACGACGTCACCGCCCGGATTCTGCGCCCGGGTGAGGTCGGACCACAGGGGGAACGGCGAGAGCATCGGGTCGGTGCCGGACAGGGTGCTGTCCTCGGCGTGCTCCAGGAACGACGTGCCGTACTCCTGTGAGGCGAAGCCGGTGACGGGGGCGTACAACGGGCCGTTCACGTAGGTGCGTTCGTAGCGGAGCTGCTCGCCGGTGTCCTCGGAGCCGGTGACCGGCCGGCCGCCGACCAGGATGTCGCCGCGCGGCTGGCCGTAACGGGCGATGCTCTGACGGCGGTTGGCGGGGTTGTCGTCGTACGCCGGGGCCTGGACGACCTGGATGCGGGACGCGTTGAGCAGCAGGGCGACGAGCAGCAGGGCGCAGAAGGCGGCGGCGTGCCTGATGTGCCGGGTCACGGGGCGACCCGCCCGTCGTACTGTCTGCGGGCCGAGTCGCTCACCCGGATCAGCAGCGCCACGATCGCCCAGTTGGTGACCACCGAGGAGCCGCCCTGCGCCAGGAACGGCATCGCCATGCCGGTCAGCGGGATCAGGCCCGTCACCCCGCCCGCGATGACGAACACCTGGAGCGCCACGATCGACGCGAGCCCCACCGCGAGCAGTCGGCCGAACGGGTCGCGCAGGGCGAGGCCGGCCCGGTAGCCACGCTCGACGAGCAGGGCGTAGAGCAGGAAGATCGCGGTCAGCCCCAGCAGGCCGAGTTCCTCGCCCGCCGTGGCCAGGATGAAGTCGGACTTGACGGCGAAGCCGATCAGGGGGGAGTGGCCGAGCCCGAGGCCCGTGCCGAGCATGCCGCCCGCCGCGAAGGCGAACAGGGACTGCGCGAGCTGGTTGGGGCCCCGGCCGGCGTCGATCGACGCGAACGGGTGCAGCCAGTCGTGGATCCGGGCGGCCACATGGGGTTCCATCCGGCCGACGGCGACCGCGCCCAGCGTCGCGAGCAGCAGACCGACCGCGATCCAGCCGGTGCGGCCGGTCGCGACGTACAGCATGACCACGAACAGGCCGAAGAAGAGCAGCGAGGTGCCCAGGTCGCGTTCGAGGATCAGGACGCAGACGCTCAGCAGCCAGATGGCGACGACCGGCCCGAGGACCCGGCCGGTGGGAAACTGCAACCGCCAGATGCGGCGGCCCGCGTACGCCAGCGCGCTGCGGTTCGCGGCCAGGTACGCGGCGAAGAACACCGCCAGCAGCACCTTCGCGAACTCGCCCGGCTGGATGGAGAATCCGGCGATCCGGATCCAGATCCGGGCGCCGTTCACGGCCGGGAACAGGATCGGCAGGGTGAGCAGGACCAGGGCGGCGGCGACACAGACGTACGCGTAGCGCTGCAGGACCCGGTAGTCGCGCAGCGCGGCGACGACCACGATGAACAGGGCCACCCCGAGGGTCGACCAGACGAGCTGGGCGGGGGCCGCCCGGTCACCCGGCGTCTGCAGGTCCAGCCGGTAGATCAGCACCAGGCCGAGGCCGTTGAGCAGGACACCGATGGGCAGCAGCAGCGGATCGGCGTACGGGGCGCGGAGACGGACCGTCAGATGGGCGAGCAGCGCGAGGACGCCGAGCCCGGCGCCGTAGCCCATGGCGCCGGGCGGGACGGCGCCGTGCCGGGCGAGGCCGACAGCGCAGTAGCCGTACACCGAGAGGAGTACCGCCAGGACGATGAGGGCGAGTTCGATGCCACGGCGCCGGGGGATGCGGAGCGCGGGAGCGGGTGCGTCCGTTGCCACGGTGGTTCCGGTTCCGGCCTTCGTCATGCCCGGAACTTACCCAAATGAGGAGAGTTGTTCTCCCGTCATGCTGCGCCATCGGGGACCGCCGGGCCCCCGTTCGGCGGAGTCGGAGGAAGCGTCAGCCGCGCCACCGCCCCGCCGTCCGGTGCGTTGCCGAACTCCAGGCGCGCGCCCAGCACCTCCGCCTGCCCGAGAGCGATCGTCAGGCCGAGTCCGTGCCCTTTCGAGCCGCCCTCCGTGCGGAACCGCTGCGGCCCGTGCGCCAGGAGGTACTCCGGATAGCCGTCCCCGTGGTCCCGCACGGTCACCACGGGCCCGTCCACCGTCAGCACCACCGGTGGCCGCCCGTGCTTGTGCGCGTTCGCGACCAGGTTGCCCAGCACGCGTTCCAGCCGCCGCCGGTCGGTCTCCACGCGCGCGTCCCGCACGATGTGCACCCGCGTCTCGGTCCCGGAGGCCCGCACGACCCGGCCGGCCAGTACGCCCAGTTCCTCGACGGCCAGGTCCAGCCGCTCCCGCCGGGTGTCCAGCCGGGAGATCTCCAGCAGGTCCTCGGTGAGGGTGCGCAGCGCCGCCACCCGGTCCCGCACCAGCTCGGTCGGGCGGCCCGGCGGCAGCAGCTCCGCCGCCGCGTGCAGGCCGGTCAGCGGGGTGCGCAGCTCGTGCGCCACATCCGCGGTGAACCGCTGCTCGGCCTGCAGCTTGCCCTGGAGCGAGGCGGCCATGGAGTCCAGCGCGGCGGCCACCGCGGCCACCTCGTCCTGCGGCCGGCTCGGATCGCGGGTACGGGCGTCGTGCACGCGCGCGTCCAGGTCGCCCGCGCTGATCCGCCGCGCGACCTGCGCCGTGGCGTGCAGCCGCCGGGTCACCCGGGTCACCGCGAACACCCCCACCAGCACCGTCGCCCCGGTCGCGAGCGCCGACGACCAGCCGATCGCCTGGTCGAGGCCGTCGATGGTGCGCGCCTGCTGCGAGTAGTCGACGGCCACCGCGAGGACCCGGCCGCGGTCGGCGGGGCCCGCCGCCCACATCGTGGGGCGGCCCTGCCGGTCGGCGACCATCGTGCCGCGGTCCCCGGCCGCCGCGAGCTCACGCAGCGGCGCGGGCAGCCCGTCGGGGTCGAGGCCGGCGCCCGGCACCAGCGGGTCCCCGGCCTCGTACGCCGCCGTGGCGTCCGCCAGCCGGGACAGCGCGAGGTCGCGGGCCTCGCCGACCGTCCGGTGCGTCACCGAGACATGCACCAGGACGCCGAGCAGCGCGGCGAGGGCGCAGCACATCGCCGTGATGAAGAGGGCGGACTTCACGGCCAGGGTGCCGGCCCAGCGGGGCAGCGTGAGCCTCATCGAGGGCTCGCCGAGGGCGTGACGGACGGGCGGGGGGAGTCCTCCCGCTTGCCGGTGCGCAGCATCTCGTCATGCGTGAGCAGCATCGCGCGCTGCTCCGGGTCCCAGGTCCACTGCAGGCGGTACTCGTAGCCCGTGACCTCGGACGGCGCGCGCAGGATCACCGACCGCCCGGCGATCTCCACCCCGCTCAGGGCGTCGTCGTACGCCATGACCTGCATCAGCCGGTGCCTGTCGACGGTGTAGACGCGGACGGCGGTCAGCTCGCCGGGCAGCAGCCGGAAGCCCAGCGTCAGCTCGTGGCGCCCGTCGCCGGTCAGATCCCGGAAGTACGGCTCGAGGACCGGGCACCGGGTCCGGTCCCCGGCCCTGCCGCACTCCGCCATCCGGCGGGCCGTCTCCCGGTACGGCGCCTTGCTCCCCTGGTAGTCGCCCGGGCTCGCGGCGATCTCGGTGCGGACCACCGCGACCGGGTCCACCGTGCGGATGTCGTCGCCGGGGACGTCGACACCCTTCATGACCTTCCGGTCCACCTCGCCGATCTCGAAGGCGGGGCTGGACGCCGGCGGCAGCTCGGGCCACAGCCGGGCCGGGCCGACCGCGGTCGGTGTCGCCCCCGCGCCACGCAGCCCGCCCGCGTCACCGCAGGCCGTGGCGGTCGCCGCCAGAAGGACGGCCGCGAGGACGGCGAGGACGCGCACGGGGGTGGTGCGCGGGGGGAGACGGAGGGGCACTGCGCTCCTGTGGTTCATGGTTCACGGTGGTCGGGCCGCGTACACCTTATTCGTGGGGAATTCCTTTTTGCGTATCCGCTCGGTGGGCGGACGGCCCACGGCTACTCGGCGAGCTCCTCCAGTAACCGCACCGTCGGCAGCCCCGCCCGCAGATACTCCACGAACAGGTCGTTGTGCAGCGCCCAGGGCGAGCGGCGGGCGCGGATCAGCCGGATCGCGGCCTCCACGGAGCTGCCGCCGTGCACCAGGGCGTGGGCGATGACCAGGCCGGAGCGGTTGTAGCCGTGGTAGCAGCGGACGAGGACCCGGCGTCCCTGGTCCAGCGCGTCGCAGACGGCCTCGGCCAGCCGGATCACGCCCGCGAGCTGGGTGCCGTCCAGGGGCCCGTCCGGGATGGGCCACACCTGGTGCTCGACGCCCGGGTCGGGGCCGTGGCCGGGCAGCCGCAGAAGGGTCTGGACGAGATCGAACTCGTTCCGCACGACGGCGAACTCCACCTCGCCCGAACGGCCCGTGAACTCGTGCCCGCCCATCCACAGACCGGGCACGATCTCGTCCCACGGGCTGTCCGGAGCCGGTACGTCGGGTTGCTTCCTGCGGGTACGCAACGGCTCCTCCCGAGGGCCTGCCCAACTCCTCTCAAAGGTAACCGGGTTCTTGCCCCTGGAGCACCCCGCCTGTTCCCATGGTCATGGGGTGATGTGCATGAGCGGACTGCGCGTCGTACCGACCTGGCAACACGGTCGGGAACGGCTGTACGTCTGCCTCACGGACGGCAGGAACATCGCCTGGTACGACCGTGAGGCGGCCCGGGTCAACCTGATCGGCGAGGACCGCAGAGAGGATGTCCTCCAGGCCCTGCGCCCCTTCCTGACCGGCCCGGTCACGGTGGGCCCGCCACCGGTGCCCACCCCGGCCGAGCTGGCCCGTCTCTCCCTGCACCCGGACGACGACCTGGCGCCCAACCGCCCTGGCGAGGCCCTCCTGATCGCCCTGGACCGGAATCCGGGCGGCCCGGTGCCCCGGCTGCGCACCGATCCCCGGCGCCGGGCGCTGGAGGCCGAGCAGACGGTGGGGGAGGCGCTGGACCGGCTGGACGGCGCGGGCTGGCACACCCTGCACTCCGTTCCGCTGCCCGGCGGCGACCGCATCCACCATCTGCTGATCGGCCCCGGCGGACTCTTCGCGATCCACACGCTGTACGCCCGCAAGCAGCGGATCCTGGTCGCCGACCCCATGGTCACGCCGGGGCGGCGGGAGGCGCGGCCGCTGCTGCGCCGGGTGCGTGCGGACGCCGACCGTGCCTCGTACGCCCTGACGGCCGAGGTCCACCCCGTGCTGGCCCTGGTCGGCCCGGCCCGCGTGTCCCTCGACGGGCCGGTGCGCGAGGTCCGCGTCCTGCAGGACACCGACCTCGCCGGGCTGGCGCGGCTCGGGGGAGTCCTGAAACCGGCGGACGTGGAGGCCCTGCACGCGATGGCCCGGGACCGGAACACGTGGGCCCGGGTGTGAGCGCATTGCAGGTGGGGTGCCCGGATGGTCAGGGCAGCCGGCCGGCCTGTTCCGGGTCGAGCAGCGGGGCCAGTACATCGCCGTAGTCCTGCACGCGCGGGGCGATGTCGCCGGCCTGGAAGGTCAGCTGGCCGACGTCCCCGCACGCCTCGACCTCCTCCCAGGTCACCGGCGCCGACACCGTCGGCGTGGCCCGTGCCCGCAGGGTGTACGGCGTCGCCGTCGTCTTCCGGGCGGCGTTCTGGCTCCAGTCGACGAACACCTTGCCCGGTCTGAGGCTGCGCGTCATCCGGTGCAGGACCAGCCGGGGCATCGCCTTCTCCGCCTCCATGGCGAGCTCCTCGGCGTACTCCGACACCTGGTCGGAGGGGGTCGGCCGGATGCCGGCCAGCAGATGAAGCCCCTTCGACCCGGATGTCTTCGCGTACGCGTCGATGCCGTCCGCCGCCAGCCGCTCCCGCAGCCACAGCGCGACCTCGCAAGCCTGGACGACGGTCGCCGGTGCCCCGGGGTCCAGGTCGAAGACCAGCCGGTCGGCCATCGCCGGCTCCTGGATCACCCACTGGTGCGTGTGGAACTCGGTCACCAGGTTCGCGGCCCACATCAGGCTCGGCAGGTCCTGCACGAGCACCATCCGGGCCGGACCCTCCGAACGGGGCACCTCGGCGGTGGTGACCCACTCGGGCGTACCCGGCGGCACGTTCTTGGTGAAGAAGACCTGCCCGTCGGGCCCGTCCGGGTAGCGCAGGAAGGACACCGGCCGATCCCGCAGATGCGGCAGCAACACGTCGGCGGTCGTCGCGTAGTAGTGCAGCAACTCGCCCTTGGTGAACCCGGTCGCCGGGTGCAGCACCTTCTCGAGATTGCTCAGCGCGACCCGCCGCCCCTCCACCTCTGTGATCGGCGTCATACGATGAGAATCACATGAAACCGGGTGATATCGCCTGATACAGCTTGATGCCGCCATGAAAGGTGCTGGATGTGCGATCCATATGGAACGGCGCCATCTCGTTCGGCCTCGTCAGCGTCCCGGTCAAGCTGGTGAACGCCACGGAGAGCCACTCGATCTCGTTCCGCCAGATCCACACGGAGGACGGCGGGCGGATCCGGTACCGCAAGTTCTGCGAGCTGGAGGACCGCGAGGTCAGCGGGGCGGAGATCGGCAAGGGCTACGAGGGCGCGGACGGGTCGATCATTCCGATCACGGACGAGGATCTGGCCCATCTGCCCCTCCCGACCGCGAAGACGATCGAGATCGTGGCCTTCGTGCCGGGCGAACGGATCGATCCGCTCCAGATGGACGCGGCGTACTACCTCGCGGCGAGCGGCGCCCCGGCCGCCAAGCCGTACACCCTGCTGCGGGAGGCCCTGAAACGCAGCAACAAGGTCGCCATCGCCAAGTTCGCGCTGCGCGGCCGGGAGCGGCTGGGCATGCTGCGGGTGGTCGGCGACGTCATCGTCATGCACGGGCTGCTGTGGCCGGACGAGGTCCGCGCCCCCGAGGGCGTCGCCCCCGAGACCGACGTCACCGTCCGCGACAAGGAACTCGACCTCGCGGACACCCTGATGGACACCCTCGGCGAGGTCGACCTCGAGGACCTGCACGACGAGTACCGCGAGGCCGTCGAGGAGGTCATCGCCGCGAAGGCCGCCGGCGAGGCACCCCCCGAGGCCCCCGAGCCGGCGAAGGGTGGCAAGGTCATCGACCTGATGGCCGCCCTGGAGAGCAGCGTCAGGGCGGCGAAGGAGTCCCGCGGCGAACAGCCGGCCGAGGTCCGCGAGCTCCCCCGGCGCAGGACGAGCCGCAGCGCGCCCAAGGAGCCCGCGGGCAGGAAGTCCACGGCGAAGAAGCCGACCGCCAGGTCGACGCAGACGGGAAAGAAGACGGCGTCCACGAAGAGCACCGCGAAAAGCACGACGAAGAAGACCGCCGCGAAGAAGACCACGTCCCGCAAGCGCTCGGCCTGAGCGGACGCCCCGTCAGCGGGCCGTCGAGTTGGCCGTGGGCGTGGGTGTCGGGGAGCTGGTGTTCACGTCCAGGCCGGGGGGTTCGGTGAGGGCCACGACGGGGGCGCCGGGCTGCGGCGGGGGCGGGGTGACCTGTTCCCTGGGCATCTTCGGCGGGCTGGTCTGGGCGAAGTTCACCTGGTCGAAGTTGACCATCTCGGTCTTCTCCAGAACCGTGATGTGGTCGAGCACGGTGTCGTTGGTTTGGTCGGCCAGCGCCCGGACCAGCGTGTTCTTGGTGCTGGCGCGGATCTTGGCGACGACCGGGAAGATCCCCCCGTGCGCGGTGCGCATGATGTTCACCGCGGTGGTGTCGAACTGCTTGCCGCGCTCCGCGTCCGCCGTCGCCACGAACTGTTCCTGCTGCGGGGAGGGCTGGTTGGGCAGCGTGATGCCGAGCTCGGGAGCGATCTTGCGGCAGGTCGCGTCGAGCCGGGCGTGCCCGGCGACCAGGTGTTCGCCGGCCTCCTTCATCTCCGGCGTGGTGCCGCGCTCCATCGCCATCATCCCGAGCGGGTACTCCCACAGCCCGGCCGCACGCACCTTGACGACGAAGTCGCGGTCGGCCTCGGTGAGCGGCCCGTACGGGGTGTTGGCGATGACGCGATCCTGGGCGCTCGACGTGTTCTCGACCCCCAGCATGGCGGGGTAGGCGAGGGCCGCGATGGTCAGGGTCAGCGCGCCGCCCATGAAGACGGCTCCGACCATGCTGCGCGTAAGGCGCATTCTGCCTCCTGGTGCGAACGGCTCCGGACGCCAAGGAATACGGATCGCAGGCGCCCCGCAATCATCGAGCCGGGTAAAAAACTGCCGCGGGCGGTATGGCATGCATCACAAGGCGGTCGCCGTCACGGCGGCCAGCTCCTCCGCCGTCCGCGGACCGGCGACGTGCTCGCCCAACAGCCCCTGCGCCCGCAGCAGTTCCGCCGCCGCGACGCCCCACGGCAGCCGCAGCCCGGCCTGCCGGAGGAGGTCCGTGCGGGCCAGCGCCGTGGGCGCGGGCCCCGTGCGGACGCCGGACGGGGTGAGCAGGGCCGCGTCGTCGGCCCAGCGCAGCGCGAGATCCACGTCATGGGTCGCCATCACCACGGTCGTGCCGCTCTCGCGGAGGGCATCGAGGGTGGCGAGCAGCCGTTCCTGACCGTCGGGGTCGAGCCCGGCGGTCGGCTCGTCGAGGATCAGCACCCGCGGGCGCATGGCGACGGCACCGGCGATCGCGGTCCGTTTGCGCTGCCCGTAGGAGAGCAGGTGCGTGGGCCGGTCGGCCAGCCCGGCGATGTCCAGGGCGTCGAGCGCCTCGGCGACGCGGGAGCGCACCTCGGCGTCGGACAGCCCCAGGTTCAGCGGACCGAAGGACACGTCCTGCGCGACGGAAGCGGCGAACAGCTGGTCGTCCGGATCCTGCACGACCAGTTGGACGGTGGTCCGCAACCGGGTCAGGCCCTTCCGGTCGTACGACACCGGCCGGCCTTCCACCGTCAACTGCCCGCTGTGCGGCCGCAGTCCGCCGCTGAGCAGCCGCATCAGCGTGGTCTTGCCGCTGCCGTTGCGCCCGAGCAGGGCCAGTGCCCGCCCCTCGGGCACCGCGAAGTCGAGGCCGTCGAGCACGACGGGGCCCTCGTCGTAGGCGAAGGACGCGCCCCGCAGGGCGACGAGCGCGGGCTCGCTCATGACAGCGGCCTTTCCAGTACGAAGGTGAGGGCGGCCAGCGCCGCCAGCAGTGCGGTGCTCGCGGCCGTGAAGCGGACGGAGACGCGGGCCTCGGGCACCAGGACGCGCAGGGTGCCGTCATAGCCGCGTCCGGCGAGCCCGGTCTGCAGCCGCGCCGCCCGGTCGAAGGCCCGGACGAAGGCGGTCGCGCCGAGCCCGGCCAGGGAACGCCAGGTCGCGGCCCGCGTGGTGTGGCCGAGCCGGGCGGCCTGCGCCTCCCGGATCCGGCGCACGGAGTCGAGCAGCAGGAAGCTCATGCGGTACGTCACCAGCGCCACGTCGACGACCGGCGCCGGCACCCCGGCCTGCACCAGCCGCGGCAGCAGATCGGACATCGGGGTGGTGAACGCGAACAGCAGCACGCCGAGCGAGGCGGCCGAGGTGCGCAGCAGCAGTTCCCCGGCGCGCACCGGGCCCTCGTCGGCCAGGGACACGAACCCGCCCGGCCCGCCGACCTGCACGAGCAGGGTGGCCGCTCCGGTCACACAGAACCCCAGCGGCACCCGGTAGGCCCGCCACAGACGACGCCGGGGCACGCCCGCCGGACCGAGCAGCGCCACGAGCGCCGTCACCAGGACCAGGGCGGCGCCCGGCCAGGGCGGCAGCGAGATCGCGAGCAGGGTGAGACCCAGCCCGAGCACGGCCTTGTCCACGGGGTGGCGGCGGCGCCAGCGACTGCTGTGCGCCGCCGCGTCGATGGGCAGCACTCAGACCTGCTCGTCGGCGCCGTCGGCGCCCTGCCGCTCCAGCGCCCGCTTCTCGCCCTGCCGACGCCCGCGCCGCAGCCCGAAGTAGTAGGCGAGGACACCCGCGCCGATCGCCGCCTGCAGCGAGAACAACGCCGACTCGATCTCGCCGGAAGGCGGCTCGTACAGGGGCGAGAACCAGGGCTCGTAGTCCGGCTCGATCTCGGTGATGGCCTTCTCCGCCTGCCCGTCGGCGCCCGTGAACGGCTCCTCCTCGTCGTCGCCGAGACCGAGAGCCAGCGGCAGCACCGCCAGCGCGGCGACGAGAAGCAGCAACAGGGAGTTGATCTTCGCGTTCCGGCTCATCCGGCCACCGCCTCGGTGCCGGCCTTCTTGGTGAGGAGGACACCGAGCCGGGTCAGCTCACCCCGGCTCGACTGCACCAGCAGACGCATCACCAGCACCGTGAGCAGCCCCTCGCTCACCGCGAGCGGGATCTGGGTGACGGCGAAGATGGAGCCGAACTTGCCGAGCGCGCCCAGAAATCCGCTGCCCGGGTCGGGGAAGGCGAGCGCCAGCTGCACGCTGGTGACGCAGTACGTGGACAGATCGGCGACGAACGCGCCGCAGAACACGGCGCCCATCAGCGGCACGTCGTACCGGCGCAGCAGCCGGTACACCCCGTACCCGGCCCACGGACCGACGATCGCCATGGAGAAGACGTTGGCGCCCAGCGTGGTCAGGCCGCCGTGCGCGAGCAGCAGCGCCTGGAAGAGCAGGGTGATGGTGCCCAGCACCGCCATGACCGGCGGCCGGAACAGGATCGCGCCCAGCCCAGTGCCGGTGGGATGGGAGCAACTCCCGGTCACCGAGGGCAGTTTCAGGGCCGACAGGACGAAGGTGAAGGCTCCGGAGGCGCCGAGGAGCAGTGTGCTCTCGGGGTGCTCCCTGACCTCACGGGTGAGTGACCGGACTCCGTGGACGACGAACGGCGCGGACGCGGCGCCCCAGGCGACCGCGTGCGCAGGAGGCAGAAAACCCTCGGCTATGTGCATGGCTCAGCAGACCCTCTCCAGCACCTCGTGGATGGTTGACGTGCCTTGGCCGGTCTCCTGGCTGACGGGTACCACCGCCCGTGCTCCGCCTTCCCGGGTCACAAGGACCCAGTGGCTGCCCGTAAGGGCCGGAGCCGGACTTCCCGATCACAGTGGCGAGGGCCGCACCGGCATTTCACCGGATTTCCCGTGCACCAAGGCGTGGTGACAGTAGTGCTCGGTCAGGGGTGGAGACAAGCGCACCCCGGGAGGCGTGCGGACGGCGGACGCCCGCTCACGCCCCGCGGGACGCGCCGTCGCCGGACCCCTCGAAGGCGTCGAGCAGGCGCTCCGCCGCGAGCGTGGCCGTCAACTGACCGTCCCTGACCCGTTGTTCGAGTTCCGGTGCGAGGGCCCGTACCGCCGGGTCCGCGTGCAGGCGGCCCAGCAGTTCGTCGCGGACCATGTTCCACGTCCAGTCGACCTGCTGGTCGCGGCGCTTGGCGGCGAGCCGGCCGGTGGAGTCCAGGAGGGTGCGGTGCTGCTCCAGGCGCTCCCACACGGTGTCCAGGCCGGTCGACTCACGGGCGCTGCAGTGCAGGACGGGCGGGGTCCAGGCGGCGTCCTTGCCGTGCATGAGACGCAGGGCGCCCGACAACTCCCGTGCCGCGGCGCGGGCGTCGCGCTCGTGCGGGCCGTCCGCCTTGTTCACGGCGATCACGTCCGCAAGCTCCAGGACGCCCTTCTTGATGCCCTGCAGCTGGTCGCCGGTGCGGGCCAGCGTCAGCAGCAGGAAGGAGTCGACCATGTTGGCCACCGCGGTCTCCGACTGGCCGACGCCGACCGTCTCCACCAGCACCACGTCGTAGCCCGCGGCCTCCATCACCACGATCGACTCGCGGGTCGCCTTGGCGACGCCGCCGAGCGTGCCGGCGGTGGGGGAGGGCCGGATGAACGCCGCCGGGTCGACGGCCAGGCGCTCCATCCGCGTCTTGTCGCCCAGGATCGAGCCGCCCGTACGGCTCGACGACGGGTCGACGGCGAGCACGGCGACCCGGTGGCCGAGCGAGGTGAGCAGCGTGCCGAACGCGTCGATGAACGTCGACTTGCCCACGCCGGGCACCCCGCTGACCCCGATCCGCCGCGCCTTCCCGCTGTGCGGCAGCAGCTCGGTCAGCAACTCCTGCGCCAGCGCCCGGTGCTGGGGCCGGGTGGACTCGACGAGGGTGATGGCCCGGGCCACCATCGCCCGCTTCCCGTCGAGCACACCCTTCACATACGCGTCGAGATCGATCACAGCTCGTGTCCGAGGTCGGCCGCCAGCCGCCGCAGAAGGTCGTGTGCCGCGTCCGGGATCACCGTCCCCGGCGGGAACACGGCCGCCGCGCCCATCTCCAGCAGGGTCGGCACGTCCTGCGGCGGGATCACTCCGCCCACCACGATCATGATGTCCTCGCGCCCCTCCGCCGCCAGCTCCTCGCGCAGCGCCGGTACGAGCGTGAGGTGGCCGGCGGCCAGCGAGGAGACGCCCACGATGTGCACGTCCGCCTCCACCGCCTGCCGGGCGACCTCGGCGGGCGTCTGGAACAGCGGGCCGACGTCCACGTCGAAGCCGAGGTCGGCGAACGCGGTGGCGATCACCTTCTGGCCGCGGTCATGGCCGTCCTGGCCCATCTTGGCGACCAGGATGCGCGGGCGGCGGCCCTCGGCCTCCTCGAAGGAGTCCACGAGCGCGCGGGTGCGGTCGACGGACGGGGACTCGCCGGCTTCGCCTCGGTACACGCCGGAGATCGTACGGATCTGGCTCGCGTGCCGTCCGTACACCTTCTCCAGGGCGTCGGAGATCTCCCCGACGGTCGCCTTGGCGCGGGCCGCGTGCACCGCCAGCTCCAGCAGGTTGCCGTCGCCGCCCGCGGCCCGGGTCAGCGCGTCCAGCGCGTCCCGGCAGGCGGTCTCGTCGCGCTCCTCGCGCAGCCGCCGCAGCTTCTCGATCTGCTGGGCGCGCACGGAGGAGTTGTCGACCTTGAGGACCTCGATCTGCTCGTCGGTGTCCACCCGGTACTTGTTCACGCCGATCACCGGCTGCCGCCCGGAGTCGATACGGGCCTGCGTGCGCGCCGCCGCCTCCTCCACGCGCAGCTTCGGAATGCCCGCGTCGATGGCCTGCGCCATGCCGCCCGCCTGCTCGACCTCCTGGATGTGCTGCCAGGCACGGCGGGCCAGGTCGTACGTCAGCTTCTCGACGTAGGCGCTGCCGCCCCAGGGGTCGATCACCCGGGTCGTGCCCGACTCCTGCTGGATGAGCAGCTGGGTGTTGCGGGCGATCCGCGCGGAGAAGTCGGTGGGCAGGGCGAGGGCCTCGTCGAGGGCGTTGGTGTGCAGCGACTGGGTGTGGCCCTGCGTGGCGGCCATCGCCTCCACGCACGTGCGGGTCACGTTGTTGAACACGTCCTGCGCGGTCAGCGACCAGCCAGAGGTCTGCGAATGGGTACGCAGAGAAAGGGATTTGGCGTTCTTCGGGTCGAACTGCTTGACCAGCTTGGCCCACAGCAGGCGGGCCGCCCGCAGCTTGGCGATCTCCATGAAGAAGTTCATGCCGATCGCCCAGAAGAAGGACAGCCGCGGCGCGAACGCGTCCACGTCCAGCCCGGCCTCCCGCCCGGCCCGGAGGTACTCCACGCCGTCGGCGAGGGTGTACGCCAGCTCCAGGTCGGCCGTCGCGCCGGCCTCCTGGATGTGGTAGCCGGAGATGGAGATGGAGTTGTAGCGGGGCATCCGCTGCGAGGTGAAGGCGAAGATGTCGGAGATGATCCGCATCGACGGCTTCGGCGGATAGATGTAGGTGTTGCGGACCATGAACTCCTTGAGGATGTCGTTCTGGATGGTCCCGGCCAACTTCTCGGGCGGTACGCCCTGTTCCTCCGCCGCCACGATGTACAGCGCGAGCACCGGCAGCACGGCGCCGTTCATCGTCATCGACACGGTCATCCTGTCCAGCGGAATCCCGTCGAACAGCTGCCGCATGTCGTAGATCGAGTCGATCGCCACGCCCGCCATGCCGACGTCACCGGTCACCCGCGGGTGGTCGCTGTCGTAGCCGCGGTGCGTCGGCAGGTCGAAGGCGACCGACAGACCCTTCTGACCGGCCGCCAGGTTGCGCCGGTAGAAGGCGTTGGACTCCTCCGCCGTGGAGAAGCCCGCGTACTGGCGGATCGTCCAGGGCTGGTTGACGTACATCGTCGGGTACGGGCCGCGCAGGTACGGCGCGATGCCCGGGTAGGTGTCCAGGAAGTCCAGGCCCGCCAGGTCCTGCCCGGTGTACAGCGGCTTGACGGTGATGCCCTCCGGGGTCTCCCAGAGCAGGTCGTCGCCGTCGGTTGCCTTCTTCACGGCCGTGCGCCACTCGTCGGCGCCCCCTTCGGCGGCCGGGGTCCCCAGCTCGACTCCGGCGAAGTCGGGGATTCCTCCCATCAGGACACTCCCATGCGGTCGAGGGTGGCGGAGAGCACGGCAACGGCGTCGCAGCCGGCGAAGACGTAGGCGTCGACACCGCTGTACTGACCGGGACGCCCGGCCAGGAACACCTGGCGGACGCCCGCCTTCCGCAGGTCCTCGGCGGCCTGCGCGGCCTGCTCCTCGTACAGCGCGTCGCTGGAGCACAGGCAGGCCTCGGTGGCGCCGCTGTCCTCGAAGGTGCCCTCGGTGACCGGCTCGATGCCGCCGGCCTGGAACAGGTTGGAGGCGAAGGTGAGGCGTGCGGTGTGCGCGGCGGCGGGGCCCAGGGCGGCGAGGTAGATCCGCGGCCGGCTGCCGGTCGCCGCGAGGTGGGCGTCGGAGCGGGCGCGCAGTGCCTCGTACGCCTCGTCGCGCCGCACGCGCGGCAGCCCGCCGGAGGGGGCGGCGGGAGCGGGCGTACGCTCCACCGGCCGCTCGGCGAGGTGCGGGAACTCGCTGACACCGGTGATGGGTTCGCGCCGCTTGGCGAGCTTGTCGGTACGTGCCGCCCAGGTGTCGGCCAGGTCCTGCCCGAGACGGCCCGAGCGCAGGGCGGCCGCGAGCCCGCCGGTCCGCTCGATACCCTGGAAGAACTCCCAGCCCGCTTGGGCGAGTTCGTCGGTGAGCCGTTCCACGTACCAGGAGCCGCCCGCCGGGTCGATCACCCGGGACAGGTGCGACTCCTCGATGAGGATCGTGGAGGTGTTGCGGGCGATGCGCCGCGCGAACGCGTCCGGCAGACCGAGCGCGTGGTCGAAGGGGAGCACGGTGACGGCGTCGGCGCCGCCCGCCCCGGCGGCCAGCGCGGCGACGGTGGTGCGCAGCATGTTCACCCACGGGTCGCGGCGCGTCATCATCACCGGCGAGGTCACGACGTGCTGGACCTGTGCGCCAGGGGCTCCGCACACCTCGGCCACCCGTGCCCACAGTCGGCGCGCCGCCCGCAGTTTGGCGATCGTCAGGAACTGGTCGGCGGTGGCCGCGTACCGGAACTCCAGCTGTGCGCAGGCCTGTCCGACGCTCAGCCCCGCCCCGGTCAGCTCCCGCAGATAGGCGACACCGGTCGCCAGTGAAGCGCCCAGCTCCTGCGCGGCGGAGCCGCCGGCCTCGTGGTACGGCAGCGCGTCCACGGTCAGCGCCCGCAGCCCCGGATACTCCTCGGCGCACCGCCGGGCAAGTCCGGCCACCGGCGCGAAGTCGAACGGCTGCCCGGTCCGGGCCTCGAGCCCCAGCGGGTCGGCGCCCAGGGTGCCGCGCGCCGCATCCCTGCCGACGCCCCGCTCCTCGTACAGCCGCAGCAACTCCCGCGCGGCGGACTCGACATCGGCCCCGGCGTCCAGGGCGACGGGCGCCAGGTCGAGATACACGCCGTCGAGGACCCGGCCGAGCGACGCCACCGGGATGCCGCCCTCGCCGACCACCAGCCACAGCGATGTGACGCCGTTCTCCAGGTCCGCGAGGACCGCGTCGGTGTCGGGCGTCGTGTGCCGCTGTCGTACGTCCCAGCCGCCGGCCGTGTTGCCCTCGGCGCGGCTGCCGCGCACAAAGGGTGCGAAGCCGGGCAGGCCGGGTTCGGGCGCGGTGTCGTGACCGGTGTACAGGGGGCGGACGCGCAGTCCGTCCTCGAGCGTGGTGGACAGGGCGTCCTCGGCCGCAGCGCCCTCGACTTCCTTGCCCGATTTGAGCAGGACGCCCGCCACGAGGCGTTGCCACTGTTCACGGGTCGCGTCGGAGAACTCGGCGGCCAGAGTGAGCCCGTCGTCGGGCAGGACCGTCATGGCTCGGATGGTAGGCCAGGTGGACACCTGAGCAGCAGAGGACCGGGCTGTGACCTTGTCCTCGCCCGTTCACCCTTGAAGCCCGGGCGGACTCCGTACTACGTCCGGATGTGACCGCGACCACCTCTGGCTTACATGTGACGTACACCACAAAATCGTCCGGGAACCCGCCCCTCACCAGCCCCGACCTCTGTAACCGGTACAGGTCAGGAGGCCGGTGATGGAACAAGCACAGCAAACCTCCCGAGGAACGGGCGTCCAGGCGCTGCGAAGACTGGCGCCACCACCCGCCCTGTGCGGTTTCCTCCTGCTCCTCACCCTGGTCTTCACGGTGTCGTACGCCGTCGGATCCGCAGCCGGACCGGTCGCGCCCGGCATGCGCCCTTCCGGCACGAGCAACGGCGTCGAGGACGACCCGGGCACGGGCACGGACCCGGAGACCGACGAGATGCCGGGAATGGGTGGCCACTGATGGCCACGGAACCGGCACCCCCGCTGCTCACCACGGACCTGACCGTGGGCGGAATGACCTGCGCGGCCTGTGTGCGGCGGGTCGAGAAGAAGCTGGCCAAGCTGGAGGGTGTGACCGCGACGGTCAACCTGGCCACCGGCAGCGCCCGGGTCAGCCATCCACCGGACATCCGCCCCGAGGAACTCGTCGCGACGGTCGAACAGGCCGGGTACACGGCCGCACTGCCCGCGCCACCCCGGGAGCGGAGGCGTACACAGGACGAGGCCGGGTCCGACCCCGAGGCCGATGCCATGCGGCAGGAGCGGGACCGGCTGCTGATCACCGCGCTGCTCGCGGTGCCCGTGCTGGTGCTGTCCATGGCGCCCGCCTGGCAGTTCCGCAACTGGCAGTGGCTGTGCTTCGCGCTGGCCGCGCCGGTCGCCGTGTGGAGCGCGTGGCCGTTCCATCTGCGCGCGCTGCGCGGGCTGCGGCACTCGACGGCGACCATGGACACGCTGGTCTCGCTCGGCGTCGTGGCCTCCTTCTCCTGGTCGGCGTACGCGCTGTTCCTCGGCGGCGCGGGCGATCCCGGGATGCGGATGGCGTTCAGTCTGCTGCCGGACGCCTCGGACGACGGCATGGCTCACGTCTACCTGGAAGCCGCGGTCGCCGTACCGCTGTTCGTGCTGGCCGGACGCTTCCTGGAGGCGCGGGCCCGGCACGGCACCGGGGCCGCCCTGCGGTCGCTGGCGGAGCTCGCCGCCAAGGAGGTCTCCGTACGCGACGACGACGGCTCCGAACGTCTCGTTCCCATCGAGGAGCTGACGGTCGGGCAGGTCTTCGTCGTACGGCCCGGTGAGCGGGTCGCCACCGACGGCGAGGTGGTCAAGGGCAGTTCCGCCGTGGATCTGTCGCTGGTCACCGGGGAGAGCGAGCCGGTCGAGGTCGCGCCCGGATCCGCCGTGGTCGGCGGGGCCGTCAACGCGGGCGGGCTGCTGCTGGTGCGGGCCACCGCCGTCGGCGCCGACACCCAGCTCGCCCGTATCACCCGGCTGGTGACCGAGGCCCAGGCCGGCAAGGCGAAGGCGCAGCGGCTGGCCGACTCGGTGGCCGGGGTGTTCGTGCCGGTGGTGCTCGCGCTGGCCGTGACCGTGCTCGGCTTCTGGCTCGGAGCCGGCGCCGACCCGCAGGCGGCGATCACCGCATGCGTGGCCGTCCTGGTCGTGGCCTGCCCGTGCGCCCTGGGTCTGGCGACCCCGACCGCGCTGATGGCCGCCACCGGCCGGGGCGCCCAACTCGGCATCCTGGTCAGGGGCCCGCAGTCCCTCGAGGGCCTCGAACACATCGACACCGTCGTCCTCGACAAGACCGGCACCCTCACCTCCGGGCACATGACCGTCGCCCGCGTCACGGCCGTACCGGACGGCCCCGGCCGGGACGAGGTGCTGCGGCTGGCCGCGGCAGTGGAGCAGGGCTCCGAGCATCCGCTGGGCCGGGCGATCGTCGCGTACGCGACCCGCACCCTGCCCGGGGCCCCGCTGCCGGAGGTGGCCGACTTCACCGCCACGGCCGGCCGGGGCGTACGCGGCCGGGTCGAGGGTCGGCTGGTCGAGGTCGTCGCACCGGACGACGAACTGCCCGAGGCGCTGACGGACGCGCTCCCCGCCGCGGAGGCCGCCGCGCACACGCCCGTCCTGGTCCGCGTGGACGGGCAGACCCAGGCGCTGATCGAGATCGGTGACGTCGTACGGCCCGGCAGCTACCGGACGGTGGACCGGCTGCGCCGGCTCGGCGTCGAGCCGGTGCTCGCCACCGGCGACCGGGAAGCCCCGGCCCGCGCCGTCGCCGCCGCGCTCGGTATCGAGGAGGTGCACGCCCGCTGCACCCCCGAGGACAAGGCCGACCTCGTACGGGAGCTGCGCGAGAGCGGCCGCCGGGTCGCGGTCGTCGGCGACGGCGTCAACGACGCGGCCGCGCTCGCCGGGGCGGACCTCGGCATCGCCATGGGCGGCGGCACGGACGCGGCGATCGGCGCGGCCGACGTGACGCTCGTCCGCGGTGACATCGAGGCGCTCGTGGACGCGATACGGCTCGCCCGGCGCACCCTGTCCACCATCCACACCAATCTCCTGTGGGCCTTCGGCTACAACGTCGTCACCGTGCCGCTCGCCATGGTCGGCCTGCTCAACCCGATGCTGGCCGCCGCCGCCATGTCGGTCAGCTCGGTCCTGGTGGTCACCAACAGCCTCCGTCTGCGCGCCTGGCAGCCGTCATCCGGCCGGGGGAGTGGCCGGGCCGACGGGGAGAGCCGCGGAGCGGCTGCCGGGGACGGCGGGCCGCCGCCCGCCGAGAGCCTGATACCGGCCGGGAGGGGTGACGCATGAGCGGAGCGTCGTGGCGGCCCACCCGACGGCGGCTCGCCGACACCCTGAGGGCCGCCGTCGCCCCCGTCGCCGCCTGCGGCATCGCCCTGGGGGCGCTGACCGCGTGGACCGCTGCCGGCAATGCGGGCAGTGGGCCCCGGATCGAGGTCAGCGGGGGACGGGTCTTCCTGCCGAACAGCGAGAGCGGGGACACCGCGGCGTTCTTCCGGATCACCAACTCCGGCGGCATGGGCGACCGGCTGACCAAGGTGACGTCCTCGGACACCCTGGGCGGGGAGGGCACCCTCAGCCGGCACAACATGACCGGCGACGCGGCGGCGACCGGGAAGGCGGTGGACTCCGTGATCATTCCGGCCGGTGAACGCCTCGACATGTCCCCCTACGGCCTCGACATCACCGTGCGGGCGAAGGCGGACTGGCGTACGGGCGACCTCGTACGGTTCACGCTGCACTTCGAGGACAGCGGACGGATCGAGACCCAGGCGGTGGTGGTCCTGCCCACGTCGGACGGGTGGTGACCACCCGCCCGGTCCCAAGTGGCCGATCCGGACGGGAACTTGAGCCGAGCCCGGTCCGACTACTGGTGCGGGTGGCACTCGTCCTCCCGTGTACCGATGGATCCTGGAGTGGTGTGATGCGTATCCGCGCGTGGTGGGGAACGACGGCCGTGGTGCTCGGCGGCCTGCTGGCGGCGGGCTGCGGCGGCGGGAACGACGACTCGGCCGGCGACGCCCCCGCCGGGAACTCCGTCTCCGACGGCTACCCGGTGACCGTCACCGACTGCTCCGGCGCCGAGACCACCTTCGACGAGGCCCCGCAGCAGATCGTCACCAGCAACGCCTCCAGCCTGGAGCTGCTGCTCCGCCTGGGCGCCGGCGACCAGGTGATCGGTACCGGCTTCCCGCCCGGCAAGGGCACCCTGCCCGCTGGACTGGACGCGCAGGCCCAGAAGATCGAGGTGATGAGCGAGTACGTGATCCCGAAGGAGAAGCTCCTCGGCTCCGGCGCCGACGTCTTCGTCGACACCTTCGGGGCGATGGACATGGGCGGGATGGCGGACGTGCCCACCGACGAGGAGTTCAAGGCGGCCGGGATCAAACGCGTCTACCTGAAGTCCACCGCCTGCGCGGCCACGGACAAGACCCCGGTGACCGACCTGTCCGCCGTTCAGGAGGACATCACCTCCCTCGGCGCGGTCACCGGCACCGCCGACAAGGCCAAGGAACTCGTCGACGGCATGAAACAGAAGGTGGACGCCGTCCAGCAGGCGGTCGGCTCCACACCCGAGGACGAGCGGCCCACATACTTCTTCTTCGACTTCGACGCCGGCACCAAGCAGCCCGTCGTCGTCTGCAACCGCCAGGTCGCCAACGCGGTCATCACCCTGGCCGGCGCCCGCAACGCCTTCGCCGACTGCGACGGCGACTTCCAGCAGGTCGGCTGGGAGGACGTGATCGCCAAGAACCCGGAGTGGATCCAGCTCGGGGTGCGCAACCGGGGCAGCGAGGCCGCCAACGACAAGGCGTTCGACGAGGCGCAGAAGTGGCTGGAGACCAACCCGGCCACCAAGGGCCTCAAGGCCGTCAAGGACGGCAACTTCCTGCGCATCGGCTCCGAGCAGACGACCATCGCGGGCGTCACCAACGCCGACACCGTCCAGCAGATCGCCCGGAAGCTCTACCCGGGCAAGGTCGGCTGACCGTGGCCGATGCCCTGCTGAGCCGGAAGAGCCCGGAAACCCGCACCCAGCCACGCGCCGTGCCCGCCGGGCCGCTCGCCGCGGTCCTGGCCGTGGCACTGCTGCTCGCGCTCACCGCTGCGGTGTCCTGGGGCTCCACATCCATCCCGCCGGGCGAGGTGTGGGGCGTGGTGTGGCGGCGGCTGTCCGGCGAGCCGCCACGGCCGGGCACCAACGACCTCATCGTCTGGCAGCTGCGCGTCCCGCGCGCGGTACTGGCGGCCCTCGTCGGCGCCGGGCTCGGTCTCGTCGGTACGGCCGTGCAGGCACTGGTGCGCAACCCGCTGGCCGACCCCTATCTGCTGGGCATCTCCAACGGGGCCTCGCTCGGCGCGGTCGGCGCGATCGTCCTCGGGGTCGGTGCGGGCGGCGCGCTCGGGCTGGGGCTGTCCGCCGCGGCCTTCGCGGGCGCGCTGGCCACCTTCGCCCTGGTGTGGGCGGTGGCCCGGCGCGGCGGCGGGTTCGCACCGCTGCGGCTGGTGCTGGCCGGGGTGGCGATCGGCCAGTTCCTGTCCGGGTTCACCAGCTACCTCGTCCTCCAGGCCGGGGACGAGCAGCAGACCCACAGCGTGCTGTTCTGGCTCATGGGCAGCCTCGGCGGCGCCAACTGGCAGCTGCTCGCCGTGCCCGCCGTCGCGGTGCCGGCCGTCCTGCTGCTGCTCCAGGCCCGCGCCCGCGGCCTCAACGCCCTGCTGATGGGCGACGAGACCGCGGCCGGCCTCGGCATCGACGTCGTCCGGCTGCGCCGGGAGCTGTTCACCGTGACCAGCCTGCTGACCGGCGTCCTGGTCGCGGTGTCCGGCGCGATCGCCTTCGTCGCCCTGATGGTCCCGCACGTCTGCCGGCTGGTCGTCGGCGGCGACCACCGCCGGCTGCTGCCGGTCTCGGCGCTGTTCGGGGCGCTGCTGCTGGTCGTGGTCGACATCGTGTGCCGTACGGCCATGGACAACCAGGAGCTGCCGGTCGGGGTCGTCACCTCGCTGATCGGCGCGCCGGCCCTGCTCTATCTGCTGGACCGGCGGCTGGGGAGCGGAAGTTGAGAGATCGGGGTTGCCCACTGTGAGGATCGACGTCGAGGACCTGCACGTCGCGTACGCGGGCCGTACGGTCGTCGCCGGAGCCCATCTGATCGCGGACGAGGGCGAGATCACCGGCCTCGTCGGCCCGAACGGCAGCGGCAAGTCCACGCTCCTGCGTACGGTCTACCGGCATCTGAAGCCCGCCGCGGGCCGGGTGCTGCTGGCCGGCACCGACCTGCGCGAGCTGAGCCCCGTCCAGACCGCCCGGCGCGTCGCGGCGCTCCCGCAGGAGCGGGGCGGCGACTTCGAGCTGACCGTGCGCGAGGTCGTCGCCATGGGCCGTACGCCCTACAAGCGGGCGTTCGCCGGGGAGGACACCGTCGACCGGGACATCGTCGCCCGCGCCCTCGCGGACGCCGGCATGGCCGAGCACGACGGGCGCCGCTTCACCGAACTGTCCGGCGGCGAACGCCAACGCGTCCTGTTGGCCCGCGCCTTCGCGCAGCAGACGGAGATCCTCGTCCTGGACGAGCCCACCAACCACCTGGACATCCGCCACCAGGTGGAACTCCTCGCCCTGTTGCGCGCCCAGCGCCGTACGACCCTGGTGTCGCTGCACGACCTGAACGCCGCCGCCTCCGTCTGCGACCGGCTGCATGTGCTGCACGACGGCGGCGTGGTGGCCTCGGGCCCGCCCCGCGAGGTCCTGCGGCCCGCCCTGCTGGCCGAGGTGTTCGGCGTACGGGCGGCCGTCGTGGAGCACCCACTGACCGGCGACCCGCTGATCGCCTTCGACCACCGGTCCCCGGCGGACACGACGGCGGCCGAAGTGCTGGACGCCGGCGCCGTCTAGCCGTAGCTGCGGGCAGTCGTGCCGCTGGGGCGGCACGGGTGGGCGATGGGGGTCCCCCCGCTCGAGCGAAGCCGAGAGTGGGGGAGGGTGGGCGCAGCGGCACCCCGCAAGCGCCGGGCTGCGCACCCACCCCGCCCCAGCCCGGCAGCTCGGGAATGTCGATATCCCGGGAACTCACCTCCGGCCTCCCCCGACTCCTGAGACGGAGGCTGCTGCTCGGCAGCCCATCTATGGGGAGGGCCGAAGCGTGACGGACCAACAGGCCGCTCATAACGAGGACCGCTGGTCCCTGGTCGCCGTAGCGGGCGTCCTCTCGTTCGTCGCGATGCTGGACATGAACATCGTCAACGTGGCACTCGCGGACATCGCCGACGGCCTGAACGTCTCCGCCGCGACCGCGCAGTGGGCGGTACTGGGCTACCAACTTCCCGTCGTCGCCCTGCTGCTGCCCGTCGGCCGGTGGCTGGACGGGGTGGGCCTGCGGGCCGCGCTGCTGTCCGCCACCGCCGGCTTCGCCCTGTGCAGCGCCGCGGCCGCCCTGGCGCCGTGGGCGGCCTGGCTGATCGCGGCCCGGGTCGGGCAGGGCGCCTGCGCGGCAGTGCTGTTCGTGCTGATGCCGGTGCTGGCGATGCGGTCGGTACGGCCCGAGGTGCGCGGGCGGGCGATGAGCGTACCCGCGACCCTCGGCCCGCTCGGCGCGGTGACCGGGCCGGCGGTGGGCGGGCTGCTCCTCGACCAGCTGGGCTGGCGCTGGGTGTTCCTGGTCAAGATTCCGTTCTGCCTGCTGGCGCTGCTCGTGGTCCGGCGGGCGATGCCCCCGGACGGCCGGCTGCACGCCCCCGACCGGCGGTCGCTGGCCGACTCCTCCCTCGTGGCCGCCGGTGTGACGGTCCTGCTCCTCGCCCTGACCCTCGCCTCCGACGGCCCCGCCTGGCTGGCGCTCGCCGTCGCCGCCGTACCCCCGCTGTGGTGGTGGCTGCGCGGACCCGGCGGCCGCCCGGTGACCGGGGCCCTGCGGGCCTCGGGGCTGCTGCGGGCGCACGGCGCGGTGCTGTCGCTGGCCGCCGGGTTCGCCGCCATGCACTACGTCGTCGCCCTGCACCTCCAGCGGGAGGACGGGGTCAGCGCCACCGCCACCGGGCTGACCGTGCTGGCCTTCCCTCTCGGCATGGGCCTGGCCGGCCCCCTGGGCGGGCGGCTCGCCGACCGGTACGGCCCCCGGCGCGTCGCCGTCCTCGGCGCCAGCCTCACCGCCCTCGGCCTGCTCCTGCTCGTTCCGCTGGGCGACGGCTGGTCACCGCCCGACGTGGCCTGGCGGCTGGCGCTGGCCGGCGTCGGCATGGGCCTGAACGGCGGCCCCACCCAGGCCCTCGTCATGGGCGCCGCCCCGCCCGGCCGGGCCGCCACGATCGGGTCGGCCCTGCAGCTCGCCCGCAGCCTCGGTTTCACACTCGGTCCGGCCCTGGCGACGGCGGCCTGGGGCCTGGCGGGTTCGGCGGGCGGGGCGCGGGCCGGGCTGGCGCTGGCCGCGGGCGCCGCCTGTCTCGCCGTACCCCTGCTCGCCCTGCCCGCCCACGCCCCGGCCGTCCGGGTGCCCGAGAAGTCCGTCGACGTACCCCTCACCCAGGAGTAGTCCCATGTGTGGAATCACCGGCTGGGCGTCCTTCCACCACGACGCCCGCCCGCAGACGCGGGTCATCGAAGCCATGACCGCCACCCTCGCCCCGCGCGGCCCCGACGCGGGCGGCGTCTGGCTCGGCGAGCACGCCGCGATCGGCCACCGGCGGCTGGCCGTCATCGACCTCGAGGGCGGCGCCCAGCCGATGCCCGACCGGCCCGGCGCGCCGACCACCGTGCTCAGTTACAGCGGCGAGGTGTACAACCACCACGAACTGCGGGCCGAACTCCGCGGCCGTGGCCATGACTTCCGTACCCGCAGCGACACCGAGGTGGTGCTGCGCGCGTACGCCGAATGGGGCGAGGACCTCGCCGAGCACCTGGACGGCATGTTCGCCTTCGCCGTCTGGGACGAACGGGCGCAGCGACTGCTGCTGGTGCGCGACCGGCTCGGCGTCAAGCCGCTGTTCTGGGCCGCGGTCGACGGCGGCCTGGCCTTCGCCTCCGAGCCCAAGGCCCTGTTCGCCCATCCGGAGTTACGGCCCCGGGTGGACGCGGACGGACTCCGGGAGGCGTACAGCCTGCTGTTCAACACCGGCCCCACGGTGTGGTCGGGCGTCCGCGAGGTCGAGCCGGGCGGCCTGCTCGTGCTGGACCGGGACGGCATCCGTGAACGCCGCTACTGGCAGCTGGAGATCGGCCGTCACACCGACGACCGGGAGGCCACCGTCGAACGCGTCGGGCAGCTGGTCGGTGCCGCCGCACGCAGCCAGCTGGAGGCCGACGTCCCGCTGTGCAGCCTGATGTCCGGCGGGATCGACTCCACCGTGCTGACCGCGCTGCTCGCCGACGAACTCCGGCTGCGCGAGGGCCCGGACGCCCGCATCCGGTCGTACGCCGTCGACTACAGCGACCAGGCCGAGCAGTTCACCGGCGACGTGCTGCGCACCGGTCACGACACCCCGTACGCCACGGAAGCGGGCGCCTTCATCGGCACCGACCACTCCACGGTCGTCCTCGACCCACGCTCCCTGCTCGACCTCGAGCACCGGCGGGCGGTCGTCGTGGCCCGGGACTCGCCGATCGGCGTCGGCGACATGGACACATCGCTGTACCTGCTCTTCGGCGAGATCCGCCGGCACTCCACCGTCGCCTTGTCCGGCGAAGCCGCCGACGAGGTGTTCGGCGGCTACCCGTGGTTCCACAACCTCAAGGCGCTGAACGCCGGCACCTTCCCCTGGCTGCTGGTCACCGGGGACGAGGCCGCCATGCCGCTCAACCCGGAACTCGGGCTGCGGATCGGCGAGTTCTGCGCCGACACCTACCGCAGCGCCCTGGCCGAGGTCCCCCACCTCGACGACGAGACGCCGGCCGAGCACCGGCAGCGCGAGATGCAGTATCTGTCCCTGACCCGCTGGCTGCGCCAACTGCTGCACCGCAAGGACCGGCTGAGCATGGCGCAGGGGCTGGAGGTGCGCGTCCCCTACTGCGACCACCGCCTGGTCGAGTACGCCTTCGCCACCCCGTGGGACCTGAAGAGCTTCGACGGCCGGGAGAAGAGCCTGCTGCGCGCGGCGGGCGCGGGCCTCGCGCCGGACTCGGTGCTGTACCGGCCCAAGAACCACTATCCGGCCACGCACCACCCCGACTACAACCGCGGACTGCAGATGATGGCCCGCGACGCGCTCGCCGACGACCAGGTCCGCGCCATCGCCGACGAGACCCGGATCAAGCCCTGTCTGGACACTCCGGCGGACCGGCTGGAGTGGGGCCACCGGCTGCGTCTCGAGCGGGTCGTCGACCTGGCGCTGTGGCTGGACCACCACAAGCCGGAACTCGCCGTGTGAGGAGCCCGGTTCATGACGCTGACCAGGGAAGGCGGTGATGCCGTCGACAGGACGGGAGAGGGAAGGAGACAGGTGGTCCCGCAGCTGGTGAGGCGTGCCGTTTCCGCGCCCGTCACCAAGGCCCGCACCTGTGGAGCGGCTCGGCCGTGACGGACGGTGTCAGAGGAGGCGGAGCCCGACCGGCGGGCCTCTGCGGGAGACGACGTGATGGAGGAGCATCCGGACCGGTGCGGGGACCTCGTCGTGCGCCGGTGGCGCGGCGGCCGGGCGCCGTTTCGGGACGGCGGCCTCGGTGAGGCGCCCGGCCGGCTCGAGCGGAGCGCCCCGTGCGAACCGGGTGACCACCGTGGCGCCGGCCACCACCGCGGATCCGCGTGCGCGGCCCGACAGCCGCGAGGCGAGGGCGAGCACCGCGGCGAAAGGCGTTGACGTGCGCACAGCCATGCGGAACGTGCCGTTCACCGGCCGGTGCGGAACCCGTCTTCCAGGCGTTCCACGAAGGACGGGGTGGTACTGAGAAACACGGCCTCTCCTGCTGCGCACGGTTCCGAGCCCTCGCCCCCCGGACTGGCCGGAAAGCGAACCGGAACCGCTGAACGACGCTGCCCACTGTCCGTATGTCGGATAGATTCGAACTGCGTTACGGGGAATTGCAGACAGGGGGAGCCGTGTGCTGTCTGACGACAGATGGACGCGACAACGACGGCCAAGTCGTCGAAATGTGGCAACCAACGGGGCGTAAAGGGGTCTTCCCGCCCGCACTCCGCCTGCCCGTCGGGCATGGGGTGTCTCGGGGCGCTGACTGCTTGTTCTGCTCGTCGGAATGTTCCTCCCGGCATCGTGTGCGATGACCGGCAACTGAGACTCCGCATCTGGTTTCCCGCCGTATCAGCGGCGCGGCACTCGTGAGCGTCGCTCTGTCACACTCTCGCCGGTATCCCGGATCGGAGCACTCCCGTGTGCGCACCGCGGTGCCTGCTGGTCGGGAGGCAGTCGACCGCGACGACAACCAACCGCCGCACGACGCGAGGAACAAGCCGATCAGCGCCTGGAGAGCTGAGAGTAAATGAATACTCAAACAGTTGAGCGTTTCCGGCCGAATCTGTCCGAGATACTTCCCGAGTTGACCGTCGGTGGGGCGCCGCTCGGTTTCGCCGCCCTTGAACGCCGATCGGTTCCGATAGATTCCTTGATACCTGCGGACTCGCCGAGGATGAAAGGGATCGACCAGGGTCACGTCGACGTCCTCAAAGAGGTGGAGGCGCGGCTTCCGCCGATAGTCGTCCATCGGTCCACATGGCGCGTCGTGGACGGGATGCACCGACTGGACGCCGCCCGGCGCCGCGGTGACACCACCATCGACGCCTACCTGCTCGACGTACCGGAGCGGGAGCTGTTCGCGATCTCGGTGCGGTTGAACACCGCGCACGGCAGGCCCCTGTCGTATGCCGAGCGAGTGGCCGCTGCGGGGCGATTACTTCGCGAGAACCCGGAGATGTCGGACCGGCATGCGGCGTTGGTGGCCGGTCTGTCCGCCCGGACGGTCGCCCGGATCCGGCGTTCAACGGGGGACGATCCGCACCTGAACACGCGGATCGGCATGGACGGCAAGGTCCATCCCCGGGGTGTGGCGCAGGGGCGGGAAGAGGCCGGCCGGCTGCTCACCGAACGGCCGGACGCCAGCCTGCGTGAGGTCGCGAGGGCCGCGGGCATCTCGCTGGGCACGGCCCACGACGTCAAGATGCGGCTGTTGCGCGGGGAGGGTCCCGTGCCCAGCGGCAGCCGGTCGGTGGCCGCGGAGCAGCAGTCCAAGCAGAGCGCCCCGCGGGCCTCGCGCGAGGCGTCTGCGCAGCCCACGGCGGAACTCCTCAAGCGGCTGCGCAGGGATCCGGCGCTGCGCTCGACGGATTCCGGGCGGGTGGTGCTGCGGCTGCTCGCCATGCACGACCTCGACACCTCGGCGTGGACGAGCATCGTGATGAACCTGCCCACGCACTGCACGGACGCCGTCGCGATGCTGGCCCGGCAAAGTGCGCTCAGGTGGACGCAGTTCGCCGAGCGACTGGAACAGGAAGCGATGGCCCGGACCGGAACCGGCGAATGACTTTTACGCCCGCTTGAACATTCCGGCGACTATCGCGCTGCGAGGCCACCGAGGCGATCGCCGAGAACGGCCGGATCACCGGGCTGCGCTACCGCGATGCCACCGGTGAGCACGAGCGGCAGCCGCTCGTCGCCGACCCGGGACGAGCTCCGGTGCGACGTTCCCCGGCGCCGCAGCAGGCCGGAAATAGGTAGGCAGCCTACTCACGGTGGGGGATCTGTGCTACCAATGGGTTGGTAGCAAACGTATTTGCAGCCAATCCAGAAGGGACCCTCCGGTGACCAAACTGCTGCTCTCGGTGCATGTGCTGGCGTCGATCGTGGCGATCGGCCCGATCACGGTGGCGGCATCGATGTTCCCCCGCTTCGTCAAGCCGCAGACCGGGGACGACGACCAGAGCGGGGAGGAGCGCACCCCCGCAACCGCGGCGCTGCTGCACCGGATCTGCCGGGGGTACACCGTCGTCGGCGTCGCCGTACCGGTCTTCGGTCTCGCCACCGGCGCGCAGATGGGCGTGCTGGGCGATGCCTGGCTCATCGCCTCGGTCATCCTCACCGCGATCGCCGCGGCCCTGCTGCTGATGGCGATCCTGCCCGGTCAGGAGCGGCTGCTCGCCCAGCCCGCCGGCGCGACTGCGGGCGGCGGCGCGGGTGCGGCCGGGGACACCACCACCGCGGAGGCGACCCGGTCCGCGGCGGCGCGCCTGGCCATGGTCACCGGGATCTTCAACCTGCTCTGGGCCGTCGTGGTCGTTCTGATGATCGTCCGCCCCGGCTCCACGACCGGTGCCTGATCGCCGTACGCCCGCAGACCCGCCCCACCTCTGCGCAGTCGAGAACATCGAGAACGTCGAGAACGCCTGGAACGCCGAGAACGAGGACAGATATGACCCTCTCGAACGCAGCCTCCGGTCTTGCCGGGACCCTGGCCGATTCCGTAGCGGGCCCGGTGCTGCTGCCCGACGACAGCGGTTTCATCGAGGAACTGGCCAGTTTCCAGCTCGGGTTACGCCACCAGCCCGACCTCGTGGTCGGTGCACGCCGGGTCGCAGACGTCCGGACCGTGCTGCAGCTGGCCGGTGAGCACGGGGTTCCGGTCACCGTGCACAACACCGGACACGGGATGCGCTTCTCCGCCGACGAGGGCGTCGTCCTGACGCTGCGCCGGATGAACGGCGTGCTGATCGACCCTGCCACCCGCACCGCCCGCGTCGGCGGCGGGGCGACCTGGGACGACGTCCTGGCGGCGGCGGCACCGCACGGCCTGGTGCCGCCCAGCGGCAGCCTGGGCTGCGTGGGCGCCGTCGGCTACACCCTCTGCGGCGGGATCAGCCTGCTGGCCCGCTCCGACGGCTGGGCCAGCGACCTGGTCCGCTCGTTCACGGTGGTCACCGAGGACGGAGAGGAGCGGGAGGTCGGCCCGGACGACGCCGAGTGGTTCGCCCAGCTGCGCGGCAGCGGACCGATGCGGGGCGAGGTCGTCACCGAGATGACCATCGGCCTGCTGCCCGAGGGGCGCCTGCAGGGCGGCGGGCTGACCTTCGACATCGGGGCGACGAGCGCCGAGGGCGACCCGGCGGTGCTGCACGCCTTCCGGGAGTGGACGGCCGACCTGCCCGACGAACTCACCTCCACCCTGCGGGTGATGTCCTTCCCCGACCTCGACTACCTGCCCCCCATGTTGCGCGGCCGGCGCATCGCGCGCGTCGCGGTCGCGCTGCGCGGCACCGAGGAGGACGCCGACCGGCTCGTCGCGCCGCTGCGGAAGGTGGCGCAGCCGATCGAGGACACCCTCGCCCCGATGCCGTTCGCCGAGTACCCCCGGGTGCACGCCGAGCCGGACAGCCCCGGGCCGTTCATCGGCGAGAACCTCCTGGTCGACGCGCTCGACGTGACGGCCCTGGAGAACCTGGCCCGGCTGACCGGACCCACCATGGTGATCGTGAACATCCGTCACCTCGGGGGAGCCCTCTCTCGTCCCGCCGCCGTCCCCGACACCGTGCAGGGCCGCGATGCGCAGTACCTCGTCGCGGCGGTGGCGCCGGTCGACCCGCTCGTCTCGGTCACCCACCCCGGGGCCGCCCACGGCCAGGCCAACCCCGGCTGGGCACTGGAACCGTTCGGCACGGCCAAGGTCGGCGTCAGCCCCGGTTTCAGCGTCGGACCGCGCGGCCGTAGCTGACCCCCGGTCCGCACCGCGCAGACGCTCGTGGTCAGCGCTCCCCGGAGCCCGGTGCCTCGATGACCGGCAGCCGGGCGCAGCGCCGGCAGGAGCGGGCCGAGCCCGCCATCAGGGCGTGCGAGGTGGCGGCGAGGGCCCCGGCGAACGCGAGCAGCGGCCAGTCGGTGCCCAGCGCGGCCGCGATGGCAAGGGCGAGGGTGGCGACGGCCATGGACACGCTGGCGACGGTGCCCGCCCATGCGACGGTGAGCGGCAGCCGGTCCGGCGTCGGCAGCCAGCGGGCGAGCGTGCCGGTGGCCGCCAGGGTCACGGCGGCGAGCAGCGCGGCGCCGGCCGAGACGCCGGCCAGGTGGACGGACAACAGCTGGGCCGTGCGCGGCAGTTGCCAGGTCTGGTCATGGCCGGCCTGCTGGACCAGATACCAGCAGGCGATCACGAAGGGGATGGTGAGTGCGACGGCCCGCGCGGTGTGCCGGGCCTGGACGATCGTCAGCTCGCGCTGCCAGCTCACCACGAGTTCGTCGGCGGTGCCGAACTCGCGCACCGCCTGGTCGGCAGCGCGCTGATACGTCAGCCCCGCGCGGGTGCGTTCCGACACCGCGTCCGTCAGGTCCTCACGCACCTCGGCCACCATGCGCGCCTTGGTGCGCGCCGGGCCGTGCAGGGCGGCGGCCAGCGTGGAGACGTAGTCCTCGATGGGGTCGGTCTGCGGGGTGACGGGGCTCATGTGGCGGCTCCGGGCGGCGTGACGGGGTTCAGGACCGAGCCGATGGCGGTAGTGAACTCCTGCCACGCCGTCCGCTCGCTGGCCAGCGTCCGACGTCCGGCGTCGGTGAGCTCGTAGCACCGCCTGCGGCGTTCGCCGGCGGACTGCCAGCTGCTGCGCAGCAGCCCGATGCGCTCGAGCCGGTTGAGCGCCGGATAGATCGTGCCCGTACGCAGTTCGAGTGCGCCTCCGCTGCGCTGCTGGACGGCGGTGATGATCGCGTAGCCGTGCAGGGGCCCGGGTTCGAGCACGGCCAGCAGCAGTCCGTCCAGGTGGCCGCGCACTGCATCCTGTCTCATAAGTCGGCAGCCTACACAACTCGGGTATTGGTGTGCTATCTATTGGCGGCCAATGTATGCCGACGGCGACGGCCCGGCGTATCCCGTCACCATCGGCGCGCGTGCATGGCCGCGACGTGAACGCCCACAACAAGGCGGCGGGCAGCGCTGAACGGGCGCTGTCCGCCGCTGTTTTGCGGAATGCGAGCCTCGATTTCGAACGCCTTCCGCCTGATGGTTTCTGTGAGAGGATCCCCGAGCGACAGGCCGGGTGTGACACGGTCGCAATGCCGTCGGCCGACGACCGGCCAGTCCTGCTCGACGAACTTTCGTTGGATCTATTGGTCCTCGCTGCTGGAATTCCGCGTAACCCGTCCCCGGGGCACGCGTCGAGGCCGCCGCCACCCGAGTGTCCCGGCTCTGCAGTTTCCGCATGCGACGGACGATTCACAGAAGGGGGAAACCCGTGAGCGTCACGGAATTGGCCAAGGATACTTCCCGGCCTCCGCAATACCCTTTCGGCCCCGTTGTCCGGCTCGATCTGAATCCCCGTTACATGGAGCTGTGCCGGACCGAGCCGGTGTCCCGGGTCACCATGCCGTACGGCGGTCAGGCCTGGCTGATCACCGGTTACCACGAGATCAAGGAGTTTCTCGCCGACCCCCGGTTCAGCTCCCGCTGGGCCACGGAACCCGACACCGCGCGGGTCACGCCCCTGCCGCTGCGCCCCGGGAACCTGCTCAGCACGGATCCGCCGGACCACGGAAAGATGCGCAAGATCGTCGCGCACGCGTTCCGGCCGCGCATCGTCTCGGAACTCACCGACCGTATGCGGGAGCTGGTCACCACGGAACTCGACGCGATGGAGGCGGCCGGCCCGCCCGGCGATCTCGTCCAGCGCCTGGCGATTCCGCTGCCGGTACGCATGATTGTGGAGTTGTTCGGCGTCCCCTACGAGGAACGGGCGGAATTCCGCAGGTACTCCGATGTCTTGGTGGCCACCTCCGCGCACACCAAGGAGGAGGTGAACGAGGCCCGGGACGGACTCGAACAGTTCCTGCGCAAGCTGATCTCGTTACGTCGTGCCACTCCCTCCGACGACCTGATATCGGTCCTCATCGAGGCGCTGGACACCGGGCAGATGACGGAAGTGGAGGCCGTTCGGACCGGTATCGGCATTCTCATGGCCGGCCACGAAACCTCACTCAGCATGATCTCCGACGTGTCGTTCCTGCTGCTGGCCCAGCGTCATCTCTACGAGCAACTCTTGGCGGACCGAAAACTGTTGGACCCCGCCATCGAGGAGATGCTGCGCACCATTCCGCTGCGATCGACGGGCAGTTTCCCGCGCCGGGCCGCCGAGGACGTGGAGATCGGCGGGGTTCTCATCCGCAAGGGCGAGACGGTCATCTTCCAGCGGGCCGCGGGCGACCGCGACGAGCGGGTTTTCGAGGACCCGGAGACCATCCGCTTCGACCGTGAGCACAATCCGCATCTCGGTTTCGGCCACGGCATTCACTACTGCCTCGGAGCAGCCCTCGCCCGCGCCGAACTCAAGGCGGCGATAGGGGGATTGCTCGACCGTTTCCCCGGACTGCGCCTCGCCGGCTCGGTGGACGACGTCCCGTGGAAGCCCGGCCTGATCGCACGGGCCCCGGAATCCCTGCCGGTCACATGGTGATCCCGGTGCCGTCCGGCCGTGGTGAGCCCACCGAAACCCGGACCCGGGACCGGGCCCAGTGGCGGCTCGAAGTCGACCGTATCGCCTGCGCCGGCTCCGGTCTGTGCCTCGCCACCGCGCACGGCCGGCTGCGCCTGGACGCCGGCCGGGCCCGGGCGGTGGCCGAGCTGACCGATCCTGACGCCCGTGTGATCGACGCCGCAGAGATCTGCCCCATGGAAGCGATCACGGTAAGCGACGCGCGGACGGGCGAGATCATCGCGCCGCAGCAATGACCGGGCGGGAGAGAACCCGCGAATTCCCCGTCCCCACCTTTCCCTCACGAAGGAAGCGCCCCGCCATGCCGAACTCCGAACCGCTGCCCCTCTACGGCAAGAAGTACAAGACCGACCCGTACCCGCTGTACCGAAAGCTCCGCGAGGAGGGCCCGGTGCACCGGGTCAACTTCCCCAGCGGCGTCAACGCATGGCTGGTCACCGGCTACGAGGCCGCGCACAGAGCGCTCAACGACGACCGTCTCGGCAAGAACCACGACCTCGGCAACAGCGCCTGGCGCGAGCGCGCCGCCATCATGCCGGAACCGCAGCACTCCCAGCTCCAGGTCCATCTGCTGCACCAGGACCCGCCGAAGCACACGGTGATGCGGAAGATGGTCACCGAGGCGTTCGCCCCCCGCCATGTCGAGCGCATGCGGCCCCGGTTCGAGGAGATCGCCACCGAACTGCTCGACGCGGCCCTCGACAACCCCGATGCCGGGGAGATCGACGTCGTCGGCGCCTTCGCCGCGCACTTCCCCTTCCGCGTCCTCGCCGAAGTGATCGGCCTGCCCGAGGCCCTGGCGGCGCGGTTCGACCGCGACTGGGGCAAGGTCGTGCAGCCCGTCGGCCCCACCGACCCGCAGCGGCCGGTGTACGAGGGGCGCCTGCGCGGGCTGCAGGGCTATATCGCCGAGGTCACCGAGGACAAGCGCCGAAACCCCGGCGACGACCTGCTCACCAAGCTCGTCGTGGCGTGCGAGGAGGGCGCGATCAGCAAGGAGGAGCGCGACTCCGTCGTCTTCCAGCTGCTGGTCGCCGGACAGGAGCCGGTGACCAACCAGATCACCACCGCCCTCGTGGCCCTGCTGCGCCACCCCGCCGAGCTGCGCCGGCTGCAGGACGCCGTGCGGGACGGCGAGGCGGGCGAGCAGGGGCTGCTGGCCCGGGCCGTGGAGGAACTCCTGCGCTACGACAGCGCCTTCGAGCTCACCACCTGGCGGTTCTTCGCCGAGGACGCCGACCTCTTCGGCACCCGCGTCCCGGCCGGCGACTCGGTCATCGTGTCGCTGAGCGCCGCCAACCGCGACCCGGAACGGTTCCCCGACGCCGACACCCTTGACCTGGACCGCACACCCAACCCGCACCTGGCCTTCGGCCACGGCATCCACTTCTGCCCGGGTGCCGCCCTTGCCCGTATCGAACTCCAGATCGCCCTGCGCGCGCTGCTCACCCGGCTGCCCGGACTGCGACTCGCCGTCGCGGACCAGGACCTCGAGTGGATCGGCGCCGTCCTCGCACGCGGCGTCAACCAACTGCCCGTCTCCTACGGCACCTCACAGGCAGCTCCGGCCACCGGCTGCCCCGTACGGCACCGAACGAACTGAGCGTCCGGCCGCCGTCCCCCGGCCACGTACCGCAGAGCTGCCACCCGACGGCATCTCTGCGTCCAGCCTTCAGCGGAAGCGAGTCGATGACCCATGTCCCAGATGTCCACCACCTTCACCCATGCCTCCGCGGCCGAACGCGTCAGCCGCGAGATCCTGGAACTGCTGCTCCCGCACCGCAGGGCGGCCGAGCCCGATCCGCACCTGGACACCGCCGACGACTTCCCGGAGCAGCTGCGCCAGATAGGCGACTTCGTCCGGCGGGACGAACCGGTGATCTTCAGCCTGCCCGGCTTCCCCTGCAAGTCGCCCAACCCGGACAAGGTCCTCAGCCACTTACCGGACCACGGGGAGCGGCTGGCGCTGCGCTTCCTGGGCTCTCTGTGCGCGGAGATCGGCAAGGTGTACGCCCCCGGCGCGAAGATCCTGATCTGCTCCGACGGCCATATCTTCGGTGACGTCATCGGCGTCCCCGACGAGCACATCGACGCCTACGGCAGCGAGCTGCGCGCGATGATCCGCGCCGAGGGCCTCGACGCGGATCTCGACACCTTCGACCTGAAGGACGTCTACGGCCCCGACCTCTCGTACGACGAGAAGCGCAAGGTCGCCGCCGAGACCCTCGGCCCGTCGGTCGAGGAACTCCGCGAGGAGGTGCGCAGCGACGAGTCCACCCTGCGCATGTACCGCGGCATCACCAAGTTCCTGATGGAGGACGTGGCCGAGTGGGACGGCTCCCGCTCGGCGCTCCAGCGGGACTGCCGCCGCCGCGCCTACGAGGTCATCGTCCGCAGCCGGGCCTGGGGCGAGCTGATCGCCGAGCACCACCCGCGCAACGTCCGGCTGTCCATCCATCCGCAGAGCCGAGGTGAGGCCAAGTTCGGTATCCGGCTGGTCGGCGCGGCCGACGTGTGGACCACGCCGTGGCACTCCGTGGTGCTCCGGCACGCCGACGGCACCTGGCAGCTGATGCACCGCCGGGACGCCGAGCGCCTGGGCCGCGAGGTGTACGAGGACGGCCGGCCGAGCCACTTCGAGGCGACGGCTGCCGACGGGGCGGCCGAGGGGACCGGCGCATGAAGGGGATCATCCTGGCCGGCGGCCACGGGACCCGGCTGTATCCGATCACGCTGGCGTCTCGAAACAGATGCTGCCGGTCTACGACAAGCCCATGATCTACTACCTGCTGTCCGTGCTGACGCCGGCCGGCATCACCGAGATCCAGATCATCGCCGCCCTGCAGGACGTCCCGGGCTTCCAGCGGCTGCTCGGCGACGGCTCCCGGCTCGGACTGCGCCTGGAGGAGAAGCCCGAGGCACCGCGCTCCAACCTGGCCGTCACGGGGCTGTACTTCTACGACAACGACGTCGTCGACATCGCCCGCGGGCTGCGCCCCTCCGACCGCGGCGAACTGGAGATCACCGTCAACCGGGCCTGTCTGGAGCGCGGGAAGGCCGAGTTCGTCCAGCTGGGCAGGGGCTTCGTCTGGCTCGACACCGGCACCCACGACGCGCTCACCGAGGCCGGCCAGTACGTGCTGGAGATCACCACTGTCAAGGACATCAGCCACAACGTGTCCGCCCGCGGGGTGCTCCGCGGCATCCACTACACCGCCACCCCGCCCGGCCGGGCCAAGTACGTCTACTGCCCGTACGGACGGGTGCTGGACTTCCTCGTCGACCTCAGGGTGGGGTCGCCCACCTTCGGCCGGTGGGAGGCCACCGAGCTCAGCGGCGCGGACTGCCGTGCGCTGTACATCCCGGTCGGCGTCGGCCACGCCTTCCTGTCCCAGCAGGACGACTCGATCGTCGTGTACGTGATGTCGGAGGGGTACGTCCCCGAGCACGAGCTGGCGGTGTCCGCTGTTCCTGACGGCGGTCCTGCGGGCCGCGGAGCAGGGCGGCGCACCCTACTCGGCCGTGCACTCCGAGGAGGGCGGCCGCCAATCGGGCGGTCGCTCCGCGTTGGGGTGACAAAGTGGCACCGCGCTCACGGCGCCACGGCAGCACGCGATGACACCATGCGGCCCATGAAGGCTGCCTACATCGAGCGACTCGGCCCGGCGGACGCCATTCGCGTCGGCGACCTCCCCCCGCCCCGAGGAGGGCCGACGGACGTGCTGGTCGACGTCCTCGCCACGCCGGTCAATCCGGTCGACACGTTCGTCCGCTCCGGGGCCTGGCGGACCCCGGTGACCTTCCCGTTCGTCATCGGCCGTGACCTGGTCGGCACGGTCACCGCCGCCGGCGACGGCGTGACCGGCTTCGCGGTCGGGGACACCGTGTGGTGCAACAGTCTCGGCCACGCCGGACGGCAGGGCGCGGCGGCTCAGCAGGCGCTGGTGCCGGTCGACCGCCTCTACCGTCTGCCGGACGCGGTGCCGCCGACGGACGCGGCAGCCGTGCTGCATCCGGCGGCCGCGGCCCACCTCGCGCTGTTCACCCACGGCGGGCTCCGCGCCGGCGAGACCGTCCTCGTGGTGGGAGCCGCCGGAAACGTGGGAAGCGCCGCCGTGGTACTCGCCGCCGAGGCCGGCGCCCAGGTGATCGCGACCGCCAGTGCCGGCGACGCGGAGTACTGCCGGATGCTCGGGGCCCGGGGCTGCGCGGACTACCGCGACCCGGAACTCCCGCAGCGGCTGCGGGACCTGGCGCCGTACGGTATCGATCTCGTCGTCGATGCCGCCGGCTGGAACGACCTGCCGGCCGCGGTCGACCTCCTCGCCTTCCACGGCCGGATCGTGGTGTTCGCCGGCCTGCGCGCCCGCCCCGTCCTGCCGGTCGGGCCGCTGTACCTCAAGGACGCCACGGTCACCGGCTTCGCCATCTCGCACGCCACGACCGCCGAACTCGCCGACGCCGCGCGCTCCGTGAACCGGCTGCTGGCACGGGGGAGTCTGCGCGCCCGGGCGATCGAGGAGGCGCCGCTGAGCGCGGCCGCCGAGGCCCACGCCCGGATGGAGCGGGGCGAACTGCGCGGCCGGCGTCTCGTGCTGCGTCCGGACCTCGACTCCTGAACGCGCAAGGCGACTTGACGGACCCGTGCAGGGGAGACCGTGCGCCCCTCGGTCACCGCCATGGCGCTGACCCGAGCAGGTCTCGAACAATGATCGGGTACCAGTACATTGATCGAGCGCGCCGATCAATGTACTACCATGAGGCTCGCCCCTACGAAGAGCCGGGAAAGGGCGGTGGGTGTCATCGTGAGCAAGCCGCGGAGCAGCGGTCGCGCGAGCTCCGGAGCCGCGCAGAGCGTCTGGCTGCGCCGCCCGCCCACGCCGCGCAACGAGCCGCCGCTGTCCAGGGAACGCATCACCGAGGCGGCGATCGCCCTGCTGGACGAGGAGGGCATGGAGCGGTTGACCATGCGCCACCTCGCGGAGCGTCTCGGAGTCGGTGCCACGACCCTTTACTGGCACATCGACACCAAGGACGACGTCATCGACCTGGCGATCGACGCCATCTTCGCCGAGGCCCCGCTCCCCGAAGGGGACACCGGTAGCTGGCGGGAGAACGTGGTGGCCCTCCTCTCCGGATGCCGGGCCATGCTCCTACGGCACCCGTGGTCCGCCGCGCTGCCGCTGCGTCGCCGGCCGTCGATCGGGCCGAACTTCCTGACCTGGCTGGAGTTCCTACAGGCGAACCTGGCGCGGGCCGGGTTGGAGGGGCGGCAGGTTCAGGCCGCCTGCTGGGTGCTGTACAACCACGTTCAGGGTTCCACCGCCAGTCAGTCCAGCCTGCGCTGGTCCGGCGCCGAACGGACCGCTGCGCAGGAGCAGTTGAGGATGCGGCAGGAGCAGTACCCCACGCTGGTCGAGTACGAGTACATGCTGGACGACGCCTGGGACGAGAACTTCGAGCTCGGCCTGAAGTACGTCCTCGACGGACTGCAGGCGCAGATCGCCGCCTCGCGCTGACGCCCGGTCCGGCGGTTACTTCTTGTTGCCGCCGATGTGCAGGGCCTCCTTGACGAAGACCTGGAAGTAGCTGGGCACGCCCTGGGTGGTGATGACCTCGACGGTGGCGCCGACGTTGCGGTTGTCGACACCTTCGCGGACCAGTGCGTCCGCGAGGTCCTTGCGCGAGGTGAACCAGCCCGGGTGGCGGGTTGTGCTCACGACGTAGTCGGTCGTGGCCGTACCGTCGAAGAGGCCGGCGGGGCGGATGATCGTCCAGTCCAGGTCGCCGGCGCGCACGATCTCCTCCATCCGGGCCGCGTCGTCGTACAGGGGGCGGCCCATCCTGAGCAGCACCGGCACGATCAGCTTCCGGAAGATGAAGGACTCGCCGGGGGCGTCCTCGTAGTTGACGCCGATGGAGCTGACGCAGACCAGGCGCCGGATGCCGTGCGACTGCATGGCCTTGACGACGTTCGCGGTGCCCTCCGAATAGACGGTCACCGGCTCCTTGGTGTACGGCACGCCGACGGTGGAGATGACCGCGTCATGGCCGGCCACCGCGCGGTCCACGGCCTCGGCGTCCATGATGTCCGCGCCGACCACCCGTAACGCGGCGTCGCTCAGCGGGAAGGCGTCGGGTCGGCGGGTCACGGCGGTGACGGAATGGCCCTCGGTGAGCGCCTGCTCCGTGGCCAGCCGCCCGGTCGGGCCGTTCGCGCCGAAGATGACCAGTTTCACGAGTTCCTCCTGCCGGCCGACTTCGTGCCGGACAACGATCGGGTATTCGTACAGCGATCCAGCTCCAGAACAACGTACCAGTCCCGGATCGGGGGATGAGGAGCGGGGATTCCGCGCTTCGACATGCGGCGCACGCACCTGGACTCGTCCCGGTCGGGCTCGGGCTTCTTTCGCCCCGCCGAAGGAGGACTATGGGGTTAGCGAGCGAAGGAGGCCCGTCATGCAGTCCAGAGCCTCGGATTCCGACCAGTGGCTGTACGCTCTCACCCCGTCGCAGGCCGAAGGCGAACGCAACGAACCGGGCGAGCGCAGCGCCATGGAACAGCACCCGGACGTGCCCAGGACCGAACCCTCCCAAGCCGAGGGCGAGCGGATGGAAGACGTCTCGAGGAGAGAGTGAGCTACCGGGACGGGGGCGTTTTCGCCGGGGTGATCGGGTAACCCGGCGTACATGCGCAATCCCCTGTCGAAGATCGAAGCGCTGGAGGACGCCGAGCACCTCGACCGCATCGCGACCACCATACGGACGCGCGTCCACGCGCTGCCCCTCGGGCCCGTACGGGACGCGCTGCGCGGCCGTTGGCAGGGTCACCCGCTGCACCCGGCGCTGGTGCAGGCTCCCATCGGGGCCTGGACGTCCGCTGCGCTGCTTGATCTGACCCGCGGCAACGAGCGCGCGGCCCGACTGCTGGTCGCCACGGGGCTCGCCACCGCGGTCCCGGCCGCTCTGGCGGGGGCCGTCGACTTCGCGGACCAGTTTCCCGAGCAGGAGCGCGTGGGCGTGGTGCACGCGGCGGCGAACACCACGGCCGTCGCCTGCTACGCGGCCTCGCTCGTGGCCCGCAGCAGGGGGCGGAGCGGCCGGCTGCTCGGCTTCGCCGGACTCGCGGCCGCCACGGCCGGCGGGTTCCTCGGCGGCCACCTGGCGTACCGGCAGGCGGCCGGCGTGAACCACAGCCAGTCCGTGCCGCACCTGATCTACGAGGGTTGGCACCCGGTCGGTGACCCGGAGGAGTTCCCGCGCGGCAGTGCCGTCCGGCGAATGGTCGGGGAGGTCCCCGTGCTGCTCGTGCGGGACTCCGAGGGCACCGGAGAGCTGCACGCGCTGGCGGACCGGTGCGCCCACCTCTCGGGTCCCCTGTCCAAGGGCGAGATCAGCGACGGCTGCGTGATCTGCCCCTGGCACGGCAGCACGTTCCGGCTCGCGGACGGCGCCTGCGTGGCCGGACCGGCCACGGCACCGCAGCCTTCCTTCGACGTACGCCTCAACGACGGCCTGGTCGAGATCCGGCTGAGGGAGGGACACGCGCAGTGACGGCGCCGGACGGCAGGTGGACGTCAGCGGGCGCAGCCGACGTCCAGCACCTCGATCACGTCACCACGGCGGGTGTACACAAGCCAGCACCATTCACCGAACGCTGCGGCCAGATCCGCGACCTGTGTCTCCGGGTCCTCGGCCACGGCCTGGATCAGCGTGATGATCTCCTCGTGCGCCGCATCCGGGATGTCGAACAGCACGTCGGCGGCCCGTTGGATCATTTGGACTTTCATGTCGACCCCCGCGACGGCCGGAGCAGCTACGACCAGGGTTCCCACACCACGATAAATCCAATTACTCCGCCCGCACCTGCGGCAAGTGGCCGATCCGCGCCGACGGGCGCACGCTGGAAACCATGAGCGTGCACCCGTCATCCGACGCTCCCCGCGTGCTGCCTGCGCTGTCCCCGATGCTGGCGGTGATCGGCCCGCCGCCGGGACCGGAAGCCGAGGCCGAGTACGCGTACGAAACGCTCTGGAACGGGGCCCGCGTGATCGTCCACCTGCCGGGGAACGGCAGCCTGCAGCTGCTGGCCGGCAACGGGATGGACGTCACGGCCCAGTACCCGGAGCTCCAGGCGCTGGCCGCTCTGCTGCCCGGCCCGGAGGCGGTGCTGGACGGGGAGATCGTCGCCCGGGACCTCGAGGGCCGCCCGTCCGTGCAGCGGCTGCAGCAGCGCATGAGTCTGCACCACCCGGACGCGATCGCGCACGGCGCCAGGGATCTGCCCGTCAGGCTGATGCTCTTCGACATTCTTCATCTCGGGGAGCCGACCGTGCATCTGCCCTACACCGCGCGCCGCGACCTCCTCGACGACCTCGCGCTGTCCGGACCGGCCGTGGCCGTGCCCGCGGCCTGGCCCTCGATGGCAGTCGAGGCAATGGAGCAGAGCGCCATGGAGGGCTACGACGGCGTGGTCGCGAAACGCCTCACCAGCCCCTACCTGCCCGGGCGCCGCTCCCGCGACTGGATCAAGATCAAGCACCTGGACTCGGACACGGACACGGACAAGTGATGACCGAGCACAGGACCGGAACACGTCAGGAGTGGCTCGCCGACCTCTTCGGCGGACGCTCACAACTCTGCACCAGGTCACGGGAACGCCGTGTGACGTCACACGGCGTTCGAGAGGTGCCGCTTACGCGGCGAGGCGTTCGGCGAGGGTCTTGGCCTTGGTGGCGGCGTCCTGGAGGGCGCGCTCGCGGGAGGCCTCGAAGAGCGGCACCAGC
>NZ_JBHXVG010000024.1:0-33282 GCF_042672405.1 Streptomyces sp. NPDC127197
CCGCTACGAGCGCAAGGCCGACCACTTCCTCGCCTTCACCAGCATCGCCTGCACATTGATCTGCTATCGCCGACTCGCCAAATGAGACGACGTCTAAGAGCGAGGCCAGCATTGCTATTTGCCCCGTATGCATACGGGTAGCGTCAATCTCCCCGGCAGGCAGCTGCGCATAGCAGCCGGGAACATCGGGTGACCACTCTTCACCCTTTCCGCGCGCCACTTGCCAGGTTGATGCGATATATCCGATTCAGGGTTGGCATGGAGCTTCAGGAGATCGCCTCATGGACCGTTGCGGGCGGGGCCATCGGCCGCCTCATGCATGGCGCGGCCCGCCGCCTCGTCCCATCACCCGTGCCCGGCCGGCACCTGGCACCGCACCCCCTCCCCGAGGTCGTCACAGCCGCACTCTCCGCAGCGCTGGCCTGCCGGATCGACGGCTGGACTCAGCTCCTCGCCTACAGCTGGTTCACTGCCGTCGGGGTCTCCCTGGCCGTCAGCGACTTGACCGTACGACGTCTACCGAACGCTCTGATCATCCCCGCCTATCCCGTGCTCCTCGCCCTCTTCTCCGTTGACGCGGCCACCTCGCACAGCACCACGCCACTGCTGCGAAGCGCGGCCTCGATGATGGTCACTTTGGTGGCCTTCACCGCCCTGTACGCCTTCGCAACGGGACATCTCGGCGGCGGAGACGTGAAGCTCTCCGGACTCATCGGCCTGGCCCTCGGGTGGTTCAGCTGGACCGCCGTCTTCACCGGCATCCTGTTGGCCTGGCTGCTCGACGCGTTCGGCGTGGTCATCCTCCGTCTCTCACGCAAGTCCCAGGCTGAGGGGCTCCCACTCGGAGCCCTTCTCATCGTCGCGTCGATCACCACGGTCGTGGCGAACAGCTGACCAACTGTTGTTGGCAGTTGCGGTGACCGAAACGCGGGAGCTGGTCGGCGGACCTAAGTAAATGCTGCCCGCATGGGCGAGGCGCACAAGGTGCTCCGGTCCCCGACCGAGTGTCGGACACCGGAGACCTGTCACGTGAAGCGCGCTTGCTACGCCGCAGCGACCAGCTCTCGCGCGCGCTCGTTGAAGTCGGCGACGAGCCGATGCGTGCCGAACGGTTCCATTCGACGCTGCAAATCCTGCACGGCCTCGATGCACCGGGAGCTCTTCACCTGCTGGGTCAACCTCAAGGTCCGCAGTCCGGCGGCATGTGCTGCTTCGAGGTCTCGTCGCTGCAGGTGCGAGACGGCGAGCGCGGCCTGAGACATCGCGCCGCGGCGGGCACGGCGCTGCTGGCGAGCGTGGTCGATGGACAAGCGGGCGTGCTGCTCGGCGGTATCGGCGTCGTCCAGGTCCCGGAAGGTGTTGGCGTGCTCGCCGTGCAGGTAGGCCGGGTCGATGAATGCTGCCCACTCCTGCTCTTCTTCCTGATGTACCCGGCTGTATGCCGTCTCCGACTGGGCAACGGCACGCGCTGCCTGCGTCTTGTCACCGAGCTTCGCCAGCGCACGGGCCTCCAGCGCCCACAGATCGGCGAGGCACGCGGGCGAGGTGCGCTTGCCCAGGCCGGCCCGGCCGACCTGGGCGAGCCGTCGTCCCTCGGCCGGGTTGCCGAGAAGCGTCGCCTGATCGGCCATGCCTGCGAGGACGTGTGCCCCGAGTGCGGGGTTTCGTGACTCCTCGGCGAGGCGCAGCGACTGGATCAAGTAGCGCTGTGCGGTGCCGTGTTCGCCGTTGTCGTACGCCATCCACCCGAGCAGGTAAGTCTGTTCGGCCGCGGCCTCGCAGAGCGCACGACGAACCTCGTCGGAGTGTGTACGGCGCAGCAGCGGATAGACGTGCTGGTTCATGTACTCCGCCAGGATCAGCCGTCCGGAGCCGCCGCCCTGGAAGATGTCCATCTTCTGGAACTCGCCGAACATGTTCTTCACCGCGGTGACGTCTTCCAGGCACACCCGCGGTCCGGGGTCGGGGTGCTGGTCGAGCGTGCTGAGCAGCCAGTCGCGCGACGGCCCGATGGCTGCGACGGCGGCGAAGGGCGCCGCTGCCAGGAACTTGCGACGATCCACGTCGGCCCTCCCCAGGTCGGCAACGGCTTCCACCGTAACGGCGAAGTCGGCGTTGTAGACGAGGGAGCGGTCCGCGCTGCCGCCTTCGACGAAGCCCAGGTCGTATGTGGTGACCCGGAATCCGAGGCTGGCGGAGATCACGTCGGCGATGATTTCCGGCACCGGCTGGCGCGGTTCGTGCCCGGCGAGCCAGCGTCGTACGGTCGTGCCGTCCGGCTGGATATGAGGCTGACCCCATGTCTTAGCTGCGGCTTTGACGCGCCGGGCCAATTCCTTGTTGCTCATGCCGGACCGCTCAAGCCACCGCGCGAGTTCGGTGTTCGGTGACGTCATGTCGGGCCCTTACCCCTTCACTGCGGTGTGTAGTTCATGTGCCACCCTTTGCCACCCCCTTCGACGGTACCCCCGGGCGTGGCGCGGCTGTTGCCTGGTTGAGCGAACCAACCGTGAAGGCAAGGGAGTTACAGATGTCAAGACCGGTGACGCGCCGGTTCCCCCGAGCCGATGCGGCAGTGCCCGAAGCCCGTTCCTTCTTACGCCAGGTGCTCGGCGATTGGAACATCACCGACCGTTTCGATGACGCCCTGTACTGCCTGTCCGAGCTCGCGACGAACGCGATTGTGCACGGGGGCGCGGGCGGAGAGCACTTCGACGTCCAGGTCTCCTTCGCCGACAACTGCCTGCGCATCGAGGTCGGGGACCCGGCAGAGGGGAGACCGAGCATGAAGTCACCGGACCCGGACGACACGGCAGGACGTGGCCTGTTGCTCGTCGATGCGTTGGCGGACGGATGGGGGGTGGTGCCGTGCGTTCCGCGCGGCAAGGCGGTGTGGACCGAGTTCAAGATCGAGACGCAGCAGGAGTTACCGACGGGGGTGAGGCCGTGCTGACCCAGACCTCGGATCCGGCTCCGCCCTCAGCCGTCACTCCCACTGCCGGACTCATCGCCTCGGTGGCCGCCTGGTTCTGGATCGACCTGACGCGAGCCGGCCACGTCGCCTTCCTACTGTTAGCGCACCCGCCCGGACGCCAGCCTGGCGACTCGCCCGAGATGATCGAGGCACGCATGCGCGGCCTCGCCCAGGCCCTGACCCTCGCCGAGCCCACCGAGCCGCTCCCCGACATCGGGGCCCGCCTCTTCATGTACCGGGATGCGGACGTGCTGCTCAGCCTCGACGGCTGCGACTACCTCCTGCATGTACTGATCGGGGGCGAGTGGGCGCGCTTCGTGTGCAACGGCGGCACGGTCACCGTCATGGTCGGCCTCGATCCGCTCCCTGCCCGATCGCCCCTTGAAGTCGTCGATGCGTACATCACCCAGCGGGTGCGCCAGGGGCGACTCCTGCTCGGAAAGACCCAGGTCGCCGACCGGCTGCAACCGCCGATGAGGAGCTGATGACGCGATGTGCGATCTCGTCGGTTGTCTTGCCATCTGGCTGGGACCCGCGCTCTGCCGCGCCTGGCGGATCGCAAGGCGCAGGATCACGCCCCGCCGCGCCCTACATCGCCGTCCGGCCTCGCGTCGCGTGCTCCCAGCGCCAGCCCCGTATGTGGACCGCCCGTTACCGATCCACGTGCGGGAGGCGACGCGCCCGGTGGACGGCCACACACTGTCGCCGGTACGTCCGTACTTCACCGCTCACGAACAGCGTATTCAGCTCGATGGGCCCGGATCGTACCACCGGAGAGATGGTGTCCAAGGTGGATGACGTGTCTGTGCTCCTGAGATGCGCCTTGTGTGGCTGTCTCGTGCCGTCGTCGACGGTCCTCTCCGAGCCCTACACGTGGCGCGACGGCAAAGGGTTGGAACGTACTGCCGTACGCCGGGTCTGTGTCGATGACGCGGCCTGCTTTCTGCGCACCGTCGACCCGTGCACGTGGACGCGCCTGGGAGCCGTCGCGCCGCTGGGCCGCGAGCCCGCCCGGACGCAGCCCTGGCGCGGTGCCACCTGTGCGACATCGCGAGTCGGCTGGACGACCTCGACATCGCGCGGTGCGAGGACGACGACGGTGTCTGGTTCGGAATGGTCTCCTGCCAGGACAAGGCTGCCTGCTCTGCTCGCCAGGAGCGGTACCAGCGGCTCCCGCCTCTCCCTCCCCCATGACCGCCGGTCCGGGCGGAGGACGGCTCCCCGACAATCCCTCCGCCTGGACCGGGTTCACGCCCGCCGACTGCCGCCGGACACCGCCTCGTTCGAGAGACCGAAGGCTACGCGATTGGCCGATCTGAGCTCCTGACAGCACCAGAAATTCGGGCATCATCCGCCAATACCGCGCTGACTGCCCATAGTTCACGAAATCCGTAAGTGCCCTCTCGCCCTCTACGAAGGGACAACAGAATGACACAGCACTCTGTGGTACTGGACTGCTACACCGTGGAGCCCAGCGGACTGGGCGTACCGCCCTACCTGTCGACGTACGTACGGGCCGCTTGGTCGGCGCTACGGCGGGCACGGCCGGAGGCGCCTGTGCGGTATCTGACGATCGACGACGTGCGCTGGTGCCTGGCCGGCGGCAAGCCCGCCGTCGAGCCGCCGGTCAGCGATCCGCTGACGTACTCGGCGACGGTGAACCGTGAGGACGCGATCCGCCTGTTACGCGACGCCGAAGAGGTCGTCGTGGTGGCCAGCGACAAGGTTCCGTCGGTGCACCTGCACGCGGTCAACGGCAGCCTGGAGGAGATCGCCCGTGCGCTGGCCTGCGTGCGCGGGCGCCGGTATCTGCTGGGCCCGCTGGCGACCTACGCGGTGGACGCACCGGCGGAGTACGCGGGGTTGTTCGACGCCGTGCACACCCACACCGTCACCTCGCGCGACCTGGTGTTGGGCAGTCGGACGGCAGCGGCGTACGAACAACTACGCCAGGACCGCGATTCCTTCACCGGCCTGGTGGAGCAGATGGCCTGGCGCCCGATCGCGGAGCTGGAGCTGTACCGGGGCTGCACGCGGCGGGCGTTCTGCGACTTCTGCAACGAGCCCGCCAAGGCCCCGCTGGTCGCCTTCCGCGAGGTCGAGGACGTGCTGGAGGAGGCTGCGCAGTTGTATGCGGCGGGCGTCCGCAATTTCCGGCTGGGCCAGCAGACCTGCTTCTTCTCCTACATGCGCCGGGACGAGGAAGCGATCCGCAGGCTGCTGGCCGGCATTCGCGAGCACTGTCCGGAGCTGGAGGTGCTGCACATCGACAACGCGGACCCGCTCGCGGTGGCCGCGCCCGTCGGTCGCCGTATCGCGGCCCTGGTGGCGGAGTACTGCACCGAGGGCAACTGTGCGCCGATGGGCATCGAGTCCTTCGACCCCGTGGTCATCGAGCGCAACCACCTCACCTGCACCCCGGAGGTGCTGCTGCGGGCGGTGGAGCACGTCAACGAAGCGGGTGCCGAGCGTGGTCCGGGTGGGCTGCCGAAGCTCCTGCCGGGGCTGAACCTGATCTACGGACTGCCCGGGGAGACCCACGCCACCCACATCGCGAATCTGACCTGGCTCGGCCGGATCCTGGACGCCGGGCTACTGTGCCACCGCACCAACCTTCGTCAGGCGCGCGCCTTCCCCGGCACCCCGCTCGCCGAGCAGACACCGCACGAGCCCTTGCCGTCGGCGGAACACTTCGCCTTCTGGAAGGAGGACATCGACCACGGCTGGGACCGGCCGATGAAGGAGCGTGTCTGCCCGACCGGGCTGCGCGTCCCTGGGCTGCACGCGTACTTCGTGGGCCGCAACGGCACCTGGTGGCGGCGCCTGGGTTCGTACTCCATCCAGATCGTCGAGGAGAACACCGTCGCCGCGGTCGGGACCGCCGGAGACCTGACGGTGACCGGGCACGCGCCACGGATGATCTTCGGGAGGCGCTTTGTCACGGCGGTCTGAGGACGCTCTGGGCCTGCTCGCCTCCTGGGACGGGCGGGCCCAGGGCACCACCCGCATCGGCGTGCTGCTGCCGTGGGCGAACCAGGCGGTGGAGACGGAGCTGCCCCGCTTGGGCCTGGCCCATACGGTGTTCCACTACGCCCGCCTGGTCCCGGCGTCCCGTGCGACTGCGGTGGATGCCTCGTTCTGGCACGGCCTGCGCGAAGCGGCCACCGACGCGGTGGAGTCGCTGGCTCATCTGCCGCTCGACGGCACGGTCCTGGCCTGTACGTCCGCCGGGTTCACCGGCGGTCCTGCGCTGCCCGACGGCGTCATGACCGCGTTCGACGCCCTCACCGGCGTGCTCCATGCGCTGGACATCTCACGCGTCGCCCTCGGCACGCCGTACCCCACCGAGGTCACGGCAGCCGAGGCAGCAGCCCTGACCTCCCACGGTCTCGAAGTGGTCGCCCACGCGAGTCTGGGACTGGCCGACGGATATCCCGGCGTCGCGGGCGAGGACGTCCGTACGCTGATCCGGCAGATCCCAGCCGACGCGTTGCGCACGGCCGACGCCGTGGTGCTGTCGTGCACCGGCTGGCACACCCTGTCCGTCCTACGTGACATTCAGCAGGCGGTAGGCAGGCCGGTGATCTCCTCCAACCTCGCCATGGCCCTGTTCGCCGCCCGCCTGGCGATCGGAGCACCGTTGTGACCAGCGAAGCCGACCGGATCCACAGACTCGTCGCCCGGGCCGCGGCCCTGCCGGACGTGCGGCGCGAGGTCGAGGCCAACCACGACGACAACCGCTGGTGGCCCACCTCGATCACCGACACCCGCCTGCGGATGCTCGTCGCCGGCTGGTCCACCCGGGTCTCGTACCGGATGATCGACACCTACGCCGCCGTGGTCGCCACCGCGGAGAAGCTCGGATTCGACGCCCTGACCGCCGCCACCGACGCCGAACTCGCGGCGCTCGTCGCCCCGATCGGCCTACCGACCGCCCGGGTCGACTACCTCAGATCCCTCACAGACCTCCTGCGCCGCTGGGACAAGGAGGACCTCGACCCTACCGCCGAAGGGGTGGACACGGACGACCTGATCACCGCGTTCGCGGAGCAGGTCCACGGTGCCTCCTACAAGGTCGCCCAGTGCGCTCTGCTGTACGCCCGCAGCTACCACTGCGGCATCATCCCCGTCGACTCCGGCATGGTCACCCGTCTCGCCCCCGCCCTGGGCATCACCCTGCCGTCCGGCGCCATCGCTCACGAGGACCTGCGCCACCTCCTCGAAGCCGCCGTCCGCGCACGCCCCGAGGCGTTCCGTGACCTCGCCGCCCAGCACGACCACCACGTCACCATCCCCGCCGCGACCGCGCCCACCTGGTGGGTGCACCTCGTGCTGATCTACTTCAAGCGCCTCTACCTCAACGGCCCGTCGCCACACCTGTGCACCCGACGCCCACTCTGTCGGAACGTCATCGACTGCACCCACGTCCGCCGTTGATCACCACCGCTTTAGGGGGGACATGCAGCGGTTATCCGTCATCGGCAACATCTCGCGCGACCAGACCCGCTACCCGGACCACCGCGGCGACACCCAGCTCGGCGGCGCCGCCCTACACGTGGCACTGGCAGCAACCCGCGCCGGAGCCCGCACCGCTCCCGTCTCCGTGGTGGGCCAGGACCTCGCCGACCTCCCCCATCACCCAGCACTCTCAGCCGTCGACTGGACCGCACTCTTGATTACGGCGGGACCGTCCGCCTCGTTCGTCATGCACTACGACAGGGACGGGCGGCTCATCGATCTCAACGCGTGCTACGGCGCCGCCAGTCAGCTTACTGATCACGCCCTCAACCTGATCTCCCCGCAGCGAGGCGACTTCTACCACGTCTGCTGCCGCCGCCCCCTGAACGTACCGGCCGTCTTGAAGGCGCTGACCGACCTCGACATCGCCTTCAGCGTCGACTTCTTCCTGTCCAGCGCGACTGAGCTCATCGCGAAGGCAGCTCCATGGCTGCCCCGCGCTTCGTGGATCTTCGCCAATGCCGAGGAGTATCCGCTGCTGGACTCCGCGCTCGACACGCATGTACTGCCAGGCGTGGCCGTCACCGACGGCCCCCGCCCCGTACGTCTCCTAAGGCACGGCCGGCTCCTCGCTGAAGCGGCACCGCCCGCCACGGCTCCCGTCGAAGTCGCCGGCGCAGGCGACACGCTCGCCGGAACATATCTGGCCCGGCTCCTGTGTGGCGACAGCGTGACCGAGGCCCTCGACGCAGCGGTCGCGGCGGCCAGCCGCCACACTACCGCCCCACCGCTCACCTTGCACCGCAACTGATCCCCATCCGAAGGGAGTTGGCACCGGTGTACTACATAGCGCATCGCCTCTTCGCAGCCCACGACCGCGCCTTGGGCGCATTGATCGCCCGCCAACTGGCCAAGAAGGCAGGACCCGAATCCGTCTTCCTCCCCTTCTGCGACACAGATGAGGAAGACCTCGTCGCCCCGGTCAAAGGCCACCGACTCTTCGAACTGGACCGCGAACGCCTCCAAACCCTCACCGGAATGATCGCCGTCCTCCACGGCCCCAGCCTCGACGACGGGGTCTGCATGGAGATCGGATACGCCGCAGCACTCAACGTGCCCGTGGTCGTGGTGACCACCGACTTCCAGACCTACTCCGCCGACGAGCACAGCCCCCACTGGGCTTTCCCTGATCCTCTGATCGAGACGATCGCCCACCGTGTCACCCGCGTCGACCGGCTCGGGGCACCGCAACTCGCAGACTCGCCCGACCGTTTCACGGCCTTCGCGGCTCGCAACCAGGCTCAGATCGAAACAGCCGCAGCCATGAGCGTGGAAGCCATCCTCGAACTCGCCGCCAACAACTGTCCCGCCCCAGCTCCTGCCCGAGCGGAAGCGGGAACAGTGTTCCTCGAACCGAGCCCACACATCCGGTGCCCGGAAGCGCTGCTCGACACCCTCCACGCAGCCCACCGATCCGTCACCATCGCGATCCGCCACCAAGCACCGGATCCCTTCACCGCAGCGCACGCCGACTGGACGACCGCCCTGCGCGCCGAAGTCCTCGTCGCGGACGTGTCCGGCCCCGAGACGCCCCCGGGAGGGGCCGTGCTCATCGGCGCCGCCGCAGCACTGCGCCGTCGGATCGCCGCCCATCTCCCCACGGCCGTGATCACCCACGCCCACGGCCGCGAGCCCAACTGGCGCAACCTGATGATCCAGTACGCCGTCGGAACGCGGGTCTGTGACGCACACTCCCTCGCCCGGTGGCTGGCGTCATGAACACGGATGAGATCGCGGCCACCCACCGCACGGTCGTCATCGAGGGCTGCGACGGAGCCGGCAAGAGCACGCTCGCCACCCACCTGGCCCGGGAGTACGGCTTCACCGTGGTCCACTGCCCGCGCACCCCGGACTCGGTCGGCCTCCCGCAGCGCTACCAAGAGCTGCTCGCCCGCCCCGGCCACCTCGTCCTCGACCGCAGCTTCCTCAGCGAACTCGCCTACGGGCCCCTCTACCGCGGCGGCTCGCGCATCACCTGGACCGAAGCCAGAACTCTGGCGAAGTCTGTCATCAACCGGGACGGCGCCTTCCTCCACCTGACGGCATCGGCCGAAGTGATCCAGACCCGTTTACTGAACCGCGACACCCAAGCGCCGCCCCTGGCGGAGATCAACGCTCTCCTGGCCGCCTACCAGGCGGTCTTCACGACCCTCGCGGAGTCCGTTCCCGTCCTCACCTTCAACACGACCGACGACGCACCTCCCCCGAGCGGATGACAAGACCCAAAGCCCCAGCGGACCCAGGGCGTTCTCAGTAAGCTCCGGCACCGGCCGACCCACACGCGCCGGAGGAACCGTGGACATCCGCTCCGCCCAGAAACTGGCCTGGGACAACAAGCTCGACAAGGGCTTCAACACCACCGACGTGCCCCTGGAGTTCGGCCTGCTCACGGCCGAGATCGGAGAGGCGTTCACCGCCTGGCGCAAGCACCATCCCGACTTCGGCGAAGAACTGGCCGACGTCTTCCTGTACCTCGCCGCCATCGCCGAGATGAACGGGCTCGATCTCCAGACCGAAGTCCAGCGCAAAATCACCAAGAACCGCGACCGCGTATACGCACGGAACGAGCACGGCGTCCCCGTTCGGATCACGGAGACCGCAGAAGACTGATCCTCACCGGTCGTCCGGCCTGCGGTTGTACGGAGAACTCTGACGGTGGCCTCCAGCGGACGCCGTGGCCTCTTGCCCTGCCCTTGCCGAAAACCCATCCGGCCTGGTGGGAGCCGATGTGCGGGGTGTACGGGACCTCGACGGCGGTCACTCAGAGCCGACGCCCTCGCGCGGCTGTCGATCACCGCACCATGATGATCGACCATGCTGCTGCGACTCGCCTATCTGACCGTGTCGAACGCGTTCGCCCTGCTGCGCCTGCTGCCAATGAGCAATCGAGAGAAGGACGCAGAAATCCTGGCCCTGCGTCACCAACTCACGGTGCTGGAGCGCCAACTCGGTAAGGACAGGGTGCGGTTCACCCCGAGTGACCAGGTCTTCCTGGCAGCCCTGCTCCACCTCCTCCCGATGGACGTGCTGCGCAGGCTGCGCCTGCTGGTGCGTCCGGACACGCTGTTGCGCTGGCATCGCGACCTGGTCGCGCGCCGCCACGCGGCCGTCTCCCGGCCCAAGCGCCCGGGCAGACCGCGGACCGTCCACTCCGTCCGGGCCCTGGTGCTGCGCCTGGCACGGGAAAATCCCACGTGGGCTATCGGAGGGTGCACGGCGAACTGCTCGTTCTGGGCGTGAAGGTCGCCGCCCCCACGGTCTGGGAGATCTTGAAGGAGGCCGGGATCGACCCGGCGCCCGAGCGGACCTCCAGCACGTGGGCCGACTTCCTGCGCTCCCAGGCCGACGCCCTGCTGGCCTGCGACTTCCTGGAGACGGTCGCCTTGTCCGGAGCACGGCTGTATGTGCTCACGGTGATCGAGCACACCAGCCGACGGATCCGGATCCTGGGCGCGACCGCGCACCCGACTGCCTCGTGGGTGGCGCAGGCCGCCAAGAACGTGGTCATGGATCTCGAGGACGCCGGCTGCCGGGCGCGGTTCCTGCTCCGGGACCGGGACGGGAAGTTCCCTGCCCTGTTCGATACCGTCCTGGCGGACGCGGGGATCGAGGTCATGCTCAGCGGCGTCCGGATGCCGAGGATGAACTCGGTCATGGAAAGGTGGGTGCAGACCTGTAGGCGCGAGCTGCTGGATCGGACCTTGATCTGGAATCAGCGGCACCTGTTGCCCCCGCCGATCGCCGATCCGGACCAGATTGCCTGCCTCGAGGTACGAAGCCGCGATCGCCTTGGCGGCATTCTCCACGAGTACGAACATGCCGCATGACCTGCCCGGACGAGGATTTCGGCAAGGGCACGGCCGCACAAGCCCTGATCTGGGAGGACCGGGAGGACGACGCCATGCACATCACCGTGCTGACCGTGCCCGACTGCCCCAACGCCCCGGTGGCCATGGAACGGATCACCCTGGCATTGGGCGGCCGCGCCGCCGAGGTCGAGGCCGTCGAGGTCAGCAGCCACGAGCAGGCCACCCAGGTGGGTATGACCGGCTCCCCCACCGTCCTTATCGACGGGGTGGACCCGTTCGGTGTCCCGGGGGCGCCGGCCTCCGTGTCGTGCCGCCTCTACCGTGGCCCGGACGGCAGGGCCGAGGGAGCGCCCAGTGTCGACGACCTGCGCCGTGCGCTGGACCTCGTCCAGGCCACCACGGACTGCGACTGTCCGCCCGCCGGCGCGGCGGGTCGCGCCGGGGGAGGGCGCCTGGCACCCGTTGGGGGCGGGCTGCGCGCCGTACAGCAGGCGGTGCTCCGCCACTTCGCCGCCACAGGCCGCGCCCCGGCCGCGAAGAAGTTGGAACCGGCAGCCATCAGGCACGGCCGTACCGTCACGGACGTGCTGACCGAACTGGCGGCCGAGGACTTCCTCACCCTGGACGCCGACGGACACATCCGGGCCGCCTATCCCTTCTCCGCCGTACCGACCGCCCACCGCGTCCGCCTTCCCGGCGGCGTCGAGGTGTGGTCGATGTGCGCAGTGGACGCGCTGGGCATACCGCACATGCTCGGCACCGACGCGGTGATCACCTCCACCGACCCCGTCACCGGCGAGCCCGTCACCGTCACCTTCACCGGCGGGAAGATGACGTGGGAACCGTCCACCACCGTGGTCTACATCGGACAACGTCGCTCGTGCACCGGTCCCGCCGCCGATGTCGCCTGCGGGGCACTGAACTTCTTCACCGGTCCGGGCAGCGCCCAGACCTGGGGCGAGCAGCACCCGGACTTCAGCGGGAAGGCAGTGGGCCAAGACGCCGCCGAGGCCCTCGGGAGAGCCGTCTTCGGTTCCCTGCTGGCAGAACCGCCGGCCCCCTGAACCCCAGAAGGCCGGCGCATGCAGTGCCTCGGCTCCCAGGACCCGCTGGCCGTCGCCGCCATGGACGCGATCCGCACCGGCGATCTGGCAACACCCCGCTCGGCGATGGAAAGGAAACCTCCATGCAGGGGGAGCGACTGCCGCACTCTGCCGACTGATCCCCAGGGCTCACCGGCCGTGGCGGCGCCTCATCCGGTACAGGGCACGAGCGATCTTCGGGACGCCTGTTCCGGCCAGCAGTGCCACGAGGGGGAGGGCGACGTCCACCCAGGGATCGCGGATCGGCTTGTACGTCGCGGTGCCGTCCCGGATCTCGATGAAACCGAGGGGCCGGGCCTCCGCGCCGCCTCCGCCTCCCCCGCCCTCGCCGGTCTTGGCGGTGCCGGTCTCCCGCCCGGCGCCGCCGCCGAAGCCGAAGCCGACCCGGGCGATGGGAATGACCGTGATGCCGTCGCGAGTGATCGGTTCGCCGTAGACGGCGCTCACCGAGGCGCGGCCGCCGAGCTTGTCGGCCAGGCGTTCCAGCAGGGTGACGGAGGCGTGGGCCGCGGTGAGTTCAGCGAGCGGGACGGGAGGGTTCGGTTCTGCCGGACCGGTCATGCCGCGCCTGCCGTGTGGGGGCGCTCGGCGGTGCCGAGGATGTGAGTGGCGGCCGGGGAGGGGACGGGTGTCTCGGGGAAGGCGAACTTCGTCACCTCGGTGATCGTGAACCCGCCGTTGGTGATGGCCCTCTGGGTATCGCGGCCGGTGTGGCAGCCGCCGCACAGCAGGGGCCAGACGGTGGTGTCCGCGAGGCGCTGCACGCGGCGCATGGCCGCTGAGTCGGCCTGTACGTGCTCGAAGAAGCGCAGTTGCCCACCCGGACGGAGGACGCGGTGGATCTCGGCCAGGGCGGCTGCCTGGTCGGCGACCGAGCACAGGGTCAGGCAGACCACCGCCGCGTCGAACGAGGCGTCGGGGGCGGGCAGTTGTTCGGCACGGCCGTCCACGACCTCGATCTCGGTCGTGGCGGTACGGGCCCGTTCTTCGGCGAGGGCGCGCAGTCGCGGTTCGGGTTCGACCGCGAGCAGGTGTTTCACCTCGGGCGGGTAGTGGGGGAAGTTCAGCCCGTTGCCCGCGCCGATCTCGATGACCTGGCCGGACAACGGGGCCAGGAGGCGCTCGCGGTGTTCGGTGATGCCGGCCTTCGCCAGTGCGGGAGCTGCGATCTTGGTGTAGAAGCGGGCGAACACGGGGTGGCGGACGGTCTGTTGAGCCATGGCGGGTCACCGGTTTCCTCTGGACGGTGCGCGGGCTGCGAACGGCTACGATAATGACGGAGGTCCTACATAGTGAATCCACTTCACGATATGCCGGAGGAGCAGGCTGCCGCCAGTCTCTCGCTGGACCGGCTTTTCGAGCTGGCCGAGGTGCTGGGCGCGATGATGCAGCGCGGTGTCGCCGAACAGGGCCTGACCACGGCCCGTGCAGGACTGCTGTGGGCGTTGTTCCACGGCGGCCCGACGACCCAGCGCGCGCTGGCCAACCGGCTTGGCGTCACGCCACGCAATGTGACCGGCTTGCTGGACGCCCTGGCGGCAGACGGTCTGGTCGCGCGTGACGCGCATCCCACGGACCGGCGAGCGACGCTGGTCTCCCTCACCGAGAAGGGACGCTCGCTCACAGCGGGCCTGCGGGGCGGCCGTGACGAGCTGGCCGTGAAGCTGTTCGGCGACATGCCGGACGCGGAGCTCGACGCGTTCCGGGGCGGACTGGAGACGGTGATCGGACGGCTGCGCGCCATCGATCCGGGCTAGGAAGCGCGCCACCCTGGCAGCCGGCCAGCCCGGGCGAGGGGGCAGGGAAGCGTGACCGCTGCCGTCGGTGACGCCCCTGTGGCCAGTTGCTCCGACGCCGTTGCACCAGCGGCGGTGATCACCGTGGGACAGCAGCACCGTGCGCCTGCCCCGCCAGCGGGGTTTGGCCGAGCAGGCCGCCAACGCCGCCATCGACGCCGCCTGCCGCACGCTGCGGCTGCCGTCGATCCGCAACGACTTCACCGAGATCGCCCCGACCGGGGCGACGAGGATCAGATGACCTACCGCGGCTTCCCCACCGAGCTGCCGATGGCCGAGTGCGACGACCGAGCCCGCCGCCGCTCCGAACGGCGGACCAAAGCAGCCGGCTTCCTCAGGGAAGAAGGCTTTGCAGACCTTCGGCTTCGACGCCAACCCGAACATCGACCCGGCCGCGGTGAACCCTCGCCGGCTGCCAGCGGGCAGAAGCCACCGCGCCGGCCCCCGCCCCTGCTCACGATCCGTCCCAGGTCCCCAGATGCCTGAGGCGGCGCTGACGGAGCCGCTCCGAGACGGCCGTGAGGCCGAAAACCAGCCCCATGACCAGCCCGAAGAGCACAGCGAACACGGGGTCGTCGGGTTCCTCCTCACGCGACAGCAGCAAGCAGAAGAGCGTGACGGCAACGGCTACGGAGAGGCCGGTGCCGATCGGGTGCCGAGCCACCCACTTCTGGATCCGAGTCGGACTCCGCTGCCTGCCCAGGGCCCGATCCAGAGCCCAGAAAGCATCACCCAGTGACCGATGCCCGTTCGCCATGGCCAGGAGGATATGGCAGCCGATCGGCCACCCCATGACCGAGAGGTCATGGTCAAACCACGTCCCTGTCAGCCACCAGACAAACGCTGCTGCTGAATGCGAAGGAAGCCAGGCAGGGGCCCATGGGTCCGGCAACCGGGTTCAGCCGAGCGCCTGGAGAAGGTCGTTGCACGCCTGCTCGCACGAGCGGCAGGCTTCGGCGCACAGGCGGCAGTGCTCGTGCTGGTCGGCGTGTGCGGAGCATTCGTCGGCGCAGGCTTTGCACGCGGTGGCGCACGCCGTGAGGATCGCGCGGGTGATGTTGGCGTCGTAGCCGGTGTGGCGGGACAGGACCGACGCCGTGGCGTTGCAGATGTCGGCGCAGTCCATGTCGGTGCGGATGCACTTGGTGAGCTCGCCGACCATGCCCTCGGACAGGCAGGCGTCCGCGCATGCCGTACACGCCTGGGCGCAGGCGATGCATTCCTCGATGCAGCGGGTGAGCTTCTCGCGATCGACGTCGCCGAGGTCGGCCGGGTACGTGGCGAGCATGTCCTTGACGGTGGCCATCACAGATCGCCTCCTCTCGCTGCCGCAGGCCGGCGGGCCGGGCGGCCTCGCCCCTTCGGCCTGCGACGCTGCGCTTCCCGAATAGCCACCGGGAGGCGGGACAAACGCATCTGGGGCGCCCTTGATCAGGGAACGCCCCAGATGCGTTTCGGTTCGGCCAGGTCAGTGGTAGGCGTGGACGACGGCGTGGCCCTTGCCGCGGCCGATCATCCACTTGTTGACCGGGGTGGTGATCACGAAGGCGACCGCGAACCCGCCCAGCAGGGCCGACCAGAACAGCCCGTCGGACAGGTGGGCGTCCATCGCGCCCGGGGTGAGGGCGATGATGGCGTTGTCGACGAACTCCATCACCGCGATCGAGACGGTGTCGGCGGCCAGCGCGACCTTGATCGCGCTCCGGAGGTTCAGGCCGGCCCGGAGTACCGCGAACAGCGTGAACGAGTAGCCGAACAGGAACGCGAGCGTGATCGCCAGGACCATGGTGGGCACGTTGCCCCACAGCAGGGCGGTGCCGATGACCATGCCGAGGATCTCGCCGATGGCGCAGCCGGTCAGGCAGTGCAGCGTCGCCTTCGCCGCCGTCCCCCAGGACGCCCCAGCGTGCTCGCCGTGGTGCGCCGCATGGTCGGCGGGAGCGTGATGGGCCTCGTGGGCGGCGTGCTCGTGCGCCGTGTCGGTGTGATGAGCGCTGTGGTCCATGACCTTCATCCCCAATCCCGTCCAGTGTGGCCCGTTCCCAAGCCCCACAACAGAAACCATATACCCCCTAGGGGTATGCCTCAAGTGTTGTGCCGGGCCCAGGAACGGGGAGGCAGTGACGCGGCGATCGACCAGCGGGGGCCGGTCGACGCCGACGCCCAAGGCCAGAGGCGGGCCGCTTCGCCGGTCCGCGGGCGCCGCCGGCTTGGCCGGACGGAGCGGAACACGCTGTCCCGCAGGGGCGGGCGCCGGACGGCGCCCGCCCCTGCTTCCGAGAACCCGTGGCGGGGTCAGCCCGCGACGAGCTGCGGCCGGGGCGTGGGGGTTGTCAGACGGCCAGTGCGGTGCAGGCCGTACAGCGCGGCCGCGCAGGCGAGGCCGAGCACGGACAGTGAGATCCACGGCAGCGCGGGCATGCCCGCCGCGCGGGCCGCGTCGAGGGCGGCGCCGGTGAGCAGGTTGCCGAGGGTGATGCCGATGCCGCAGATCGTGTTGTACAGCCCGTAGTGCGTGGCCACGAGACGGTCACCGGAGAGCCGGACGATGGTGTCCATCTCGAAGGGGTAGGCGATCATCGTGCCGATCGCCAGCAGCAGCGCGGCGAGCGTCGGCGGCACCGCCGCAAGCAGCCACAGGCCCACACCGGAGTCCGGGACGGGCGCGGCGGTGGCCATCAGCAGGGGCACGAACGCGAGCCCCATGACTGCCAGTCCCCAGGTCAGTGCCTGGCCGGGCTCGTAGCGGGCCTTGCACCAGGCGGTCACCCGTGTCTGCCCGACGATCGTGCTCAGACCGGAGACCGCGAAAAGCACCGCGACCGCCGCCGTGCCGAACGCACCGTCCCCACCGAGTCGGCGGACCTCCAGCGGGAGGGAGAGGTAGACCTGGAAAGAGAGGATGTACGAGCCGATCATGGCGCCGGAGAAGAGGCGGAACGGCCGGTTGGCGAGGATGCCGCGCCACTGGACGAGCACGCTCTCCCGGCCTTGGTCCTCCGTCTTCTTCTGGTTGTCCTCGGCCCGCCGGGCGGGCAGGGCGCGGATCTGCACGATGCTGAGGAGCGCGAAGATCCCGGCGGCCACCAGGCAGGTGATGCGGAAGTCCACGCCGGTCAGCACCATCCCTACCAGCGGGCCCAGCAGGATGCCGGCCTGGTAGAAGACGTTGAACAGCGCGAACGCCTCGACCCTGCGCTCCCCCGCGTCGGCGGCGAGATAGGCCCGTACTGCCGGGTTGAACAGCGCTCCGGCGAGACCGGTGGCCGCGGAAGCGGCGATCAGCGCCGCCAGCGAGTCGACCAGGCCGAGCGTGGCGAAGCCGACCGTGCGCAGCACGCACCCGGCCACAATCATCGGCTTGTAGCCCAACCTGTCGGCCAGCGTCCCGCCGACGAGGAACATGCCCTGCTGGCTGAAGTTCCGTACGCCGAGGACGAGTCCGACGACCCAGCCGGCCAGTCCGAGAGTGCCGGACAGGTGGGCGGCCAGGTAGGGCATCAGCATGTAGAAGCCGAGGTTGATGGTGAACTGGTTCACCATCAACAGCTGAACGCTGCGTTCGTACGTGCGTACCTGTGCGAGGGTGCCCTTCACCGGCTCTCCTCCGCCGCGCCGCACTGCCCGAGCCTGGCATCCTCGCCGGCTCGCTCCGCCTCATCGGCCATGCCGAGCGGCTCGACGTCCTCCGACGAATCGGTCAGCGTGAGCGGGTCGACCACAGTGGTGCACCGGGTCCAGCGGGTGACCTCCTTCTCGTCCACGCGCCCGATCACGTCCGGCTCGGGCGCGGGCGGGGAGTCGAGCAGGCCGTGGGCGGCGCAGTAGTCGTCGTCGAACACCGTCCCGAGGTAGCGTTGCGGGCCGTCGGGGAAGATCGCCGCGATCCGGGTGTCCGCGGGCATGGTGCGGGCCAGCCATCCGGCGACCAGGGCAGCCGCACCCACGCTCCATCCGCCGGTGGCGTAGTGCGAGGCGGCCAGCTGCCGGCAGGTCCACACAGCCTCCTGCGGCGCGACCCAGTGGGCCTCGGAGAAGTTCTGGTAGGCGACGTTCCGGGGGTAGATGCTCGAGCCCAGGCCCCGCATCAGCCGCTGCCGGGCCGGTTGGCCGAAGATCGTGGAGCCGATGGTGTCGACCCCGACCACGTTCAGCTCGGGATACAGCTGCTTCAGTACCCGGGAGACACCGGCGGAGTGCCCTCCGGTGCCCACGCTGCACACCAGGACGTCGATGTGGCCCAGTTCGGTCGCCAGTTCCAGGGCGAGAGGGGTGTAGGCGGTGGTGTTGTCCGGGTTGTTGTACTGGTCCGGGCACCACGAGCCCGGGTGCTGCGCCATCAGCTGCTGCACGCGTTCGCGGCGAGCCTGCTGCCAGCCTCCGGTGGGGTGCGGTTCGGAGACCACGTTGACCTGGGCTCCGTAGGCGGTCAGCAGCCGGGTCATGGACATCTCCAGACCCGGGTCGGTGACCAGGGTGACCGGGTGGCCGTAGACCATTCCGGCCAGGGCCAGGCCCAGGCCCAGGGTGCCGCTGGTGGACTCGATGATCCGGGCGCCGGGGCGCAGGTCGCCGCGGGCGCGGGCCCGCTCCACCATGTGCAGGCCGGGCCGGTCCTTGATCCCGCCGGGGTTGAAGCCCTCCAGCTTCGCCCAGAAGCCGCGGTCCGCGGGTGTCAGCGGCGCGGACACCCGCAGCAGCGGCGTGTTCCCCACCAGGCCCGACAGGGCGGACCGGTCGGGCGTGCCGGCGGTTTTCGTCAGTGACTGCATCTCTTTCGCTCTCGCTCGATGAATGCCTGGGGCGTGCTCATCTCGCGCCACGGCTCCATGGCGGACAGTCGGTCCCGGCCTGTGGAGCCGTCGCGCGGCAGCCGGTGGGTGCATGCGGCTGCGGGCGGGAGGTCTAGATGCGCCACCGGGAGGTGCGGGCGAGTGCTATCCGGCCCGTGCGTGTCCTTCGCCGCTGGTACGGCTGACGAGACACGGGCCGCACCCCGAGAACCGCCAAGGAGCCAGCGAGCGCCGGAATGCCTGCGTCGGCAGGTGGTTGCTCCGCTGCCTGGGTCGTCGTACGGACGACTCCGTCCGGCGCGCATTCCTCGCCCTCATGGTGCCGGTGAGGTCCGTGCGGCGCCGTATCGCCTACCGCTGACGCCGCCGATGCGGTGGCGGTGGAAACCGGCCGGTGATTGTCTTCGGTCGGCCCGTGCGCGACGGCGCACAGGCCGACCACCAGGAGCAGGCCGCAACGGATCAGAAAGACGAGCTGTCGCAGCCGATATGAGGATCGGGCCCCCTGGGCATACGCGGGCATACGGGAGTGTGTCGGCACAGGTCCTCCGTGCGTCCACCGCCTCTTTGTGCCACGGCGGCAGCCATGGCACACAGGAGAACGGCAGGCATGGGTGGGGGATGGACGGCGTCGATGATGCAGACCGGGGATCCACGTCGGCGGGCACGGGATCCGGTCCTTGTCGCGCCGGGACCGGCGAACGCTCCACTGCCCCATCGCGAACGGGCGGGGCGGAGCGACCAGACGGGAGGAGCCAGCCGAGTCCTAGACCTGCTGAACCACGGATGATCTGACGGCTGCTGACGGCGAGACAGTAACCGCCGAGTCGCTGAGGCCCCGGTTCACCGCGGCGTGCCCGGAAGCAGCAGATTCGCTAACCGATGCAGCAAAGCATGGCGGTGTGAGGACCTGACCCAGATGCGGTTGCACGGACAGGCACTGCTCGCCCGGATGCGACGAGCCGTGATCATCATGTCCGCCGCCCGCTGCGACAAGACGGGACAGCACCTGTGTGTCCGTGGCGTCGTGGGCATCGTCGGGCGACATGGCAGCAGGCGCCACTGCGCTGGTCACCATATGTCCTTGGACGCTCTCGACGTTCACTGCGTGCGTGAACACGACGCCGAACAGCAGCACGGCCAGGCCCAGTACGCGCAGCAGCGGACCCGCAGACGCACGGGCCTGCACGATGCGCGGGAGCGACCAAGCCGTAATCATGCCGTGATACTAGCGGCCTTGTGGGCTTGATCCACCAACTCCCCCGAAACAGCGTGCTAACGCGCCAAGCAAATGACCTGTTTGCTTCGGCGAGGGGGTGATGGCGGCCAGCCGCAGCGGGCCACTGATCCGCCCAGGGAACGTTCTACTATGTGGCTGCGTAGTGCGGCGATAAGGGAGCGACCATGCGGCGGCTGGGGGAACTTGAGGCGGAGATCATGGACCGCCTGTGGCGCTGGAAGCGTCCCGCGACCGTGCGGGAGATCGTCGACGACATCAACAAGCAGCGGCCGCTCGCCTACACCACCGTGAACACGGTGGCCACGATCCTCTACAACAAGGGCTGGCTGCTGCGGGGAAAGCAGGGCCGCGCCTGGGTGTACTCGCCCATCCGTACGCGTGAGCAGTACTCGGCCGCGCTGATGGAGGAGGCGCTGGGTACCAGCGAGGACCGTCCCGCGGCCCTCGCGCACTTCGTGCAGCAGATGAGCCCCGAGGAAGTCGGTGCCCTGCGCGAGGCGCTGGCCACTGCCGAGCGGCAGGACGGTCCGTGAACGCGGCTCCTGTCCTGTTCGGTTACGCCGGGGCGGTCGGGTTTCTCGCCCCGCGGCTGCTGCTGCGCAGCGCCTGGCCGTATCGCGCGCCGGCGCTTGCCATGGCCTCCTGGTTCGCGCTGTCCGCGTCGTTCACCGTGACGGTCGCGCTGGCCGCGTACCAGCTCGCCGCCACGACCGAGCACCTGCATGCCGACCTGATCGGCCTGCTGCACTCGTGCGGCCTGACGACCAGCACGGACGCCCTCGATCCCACAGCCGCCGCGCGGCTGGCGGTGGTCCTGCCCGCCTTCGTGGTGCTTCTCGTCCTTGGCTCCTTCGTCTTCGAAGCGCTGCGGGGCCGGCGCACCCGGTCCCTCACCGGAAGGTCCTGGATCTGGTGGGCCGCCGTTCTGCGCGGCTCGGCGCCACTGTCCTCGACCACGAGCTGCCCGCCGCGTACTGCCTTCCCGGGCACCGGCCGCGTGTCGTCGTCAGCGCCGGTGCTTTGCGGCTGCTGTCTGCCGGGCAGCTCGACGCCGTACTCGCGCACGAACGTGCGCACATCGCGGGCCGTCACCACCTGGCCCTGGCCGCCACCGAGGCGTTCGCGCGGATCTTCGGCCCGCTTCCGCTGGCCCGGCACGGCAGGCAGCAGACGGCCGTACTCGTGGAGATGATCGCCGACGACCGGGCCCTGCGCCGGCAGCCCCGCGAGGTGCTCGCCGCCGCGATGTACGGCATGGCGGCCGGGGCGGCGCCCGCGGGCGCGTTCGCGGTGGGTGGCCCGAGTGCGCTGATCCGTCTGCGGCGGCTGCTCACGCCGCAGCGGCGGCCGCACGCCGCGCTGCGGGCCTCTGTAGCCGTGGCGGCAGCGGCGGCGCCACTGATCCCGCTGCTCCTGGGCTGCGTGCACGGCATCACTTAACCAGGGCAAACCGTCCCGTTTCTTCGGACAGGATTGCGACGCGAACTACGAAGCTACTAAGTTGCTCGCGAACTTGATCGACGCCACGGCACCTGCGGATGACGGCTCCCGCCGCCCGCCGCGGGTGAACAGAGGAGCTGTCGCAGGATGGGATCGCACCGCAGACCGAAGCCGCCGAGCCGCTCCCGGCTCGCCGTCCTGGCCGCAACGGCGGGGACCGTCTCCCTCCTGCCGACGCAGAGCCAGGCCGCGCCGAAACCGTCCATCGACGAGGTGCGCCAGCAGGTCGAGGAGCTCTACGAGGCGGCCGAGGCTCCGACCGAGGAGTACAACGCCATCCTCGAGAAGAAGGCCAAGCTCCAGAAGGAAGCCAAGCGCGCCCAGGAGCAAGTGGCCAGGCAGCAGCAGGAGATCAACGAACTGCGCGACGAAATGGGCCCGGCGGCCGCCGCCCAGTACCGCAGCGGTGGCCTGGACCCGAGCGTGCAGCTGTTCCTCTCCTCCGACCCGGACGACTACCTCGACAAGGCGGAGAGGGCCGACCGCCTGAGTGCACGCCAGGTCTCCATGCTGAGCAGCCTGCAGGCCAAGCAGCGCGAACTCGCCCAGACCCGCGCCGAGGCAGCCAATAAACTGAGCGATGCCGAGGAGGTCCGCAAGCGGCTCAGCGGCAAGAAAGAGGAGATCCAGGGCAAACTCCGCGAGGCCCGAAAGCTCCTCAACAGTCTCAGCGCGGAGCAGCGCGCGCAGTTGGAGGCCAAGGAGGCTGCCGCCGACCAGGCCGCCGGCACCAGCGACAGCGCCGCCACGTACAACGGTCCTGCCAGCGGGCGCGCCCGTACCGCCATCGAGTTCGCCTACGCCCAACTCGGCAAGCCGTACGGGTGGGGCTCGACCGGGCCGGACTCCTACGACTGCTCCGGGCTGACCGGTGCGGCCTGGCGCGCGGCCGGCGTCTCGCTGCCGCGTACCGTCCAGGAGCAGTACTCGGCGGGACGCAAGGTCGCGAAGTCGGACCTGCAGCCCGGCGACATCATCTACTGGTACAACAGCAGCCAGCACAACGGCATCTACATAGGCAACGGCAAGGCCATCCACGCGCCGCGCACCGGCAAGAACATCGAGATCACCCCCCTCAACTACATGCCGTACTTCGCGGCCACACGCCCCTGAGCCGAGAGGCTGGGAAGGGCAGCCGGCCTCACGGGTCCCCAGCGCACGGCCCTCTTGGAGCCAACGTGCGTAGCAGACCGGGCTGTAGGCCAGGATTGCGCCTACCCTTGCCGCCCCAACGGCGAGCGACTACACACACCCTCCGTCGGCCTCCCCCAGGACAACGACGGCTTACTCCCCGGCGCGACCGCCATCGGGCTCGGCAGGCGGCCTTGGCGCTCACAAGCCAGGAGTCGTGAGATGCGGCCGTGCGAGTCGCGCGAGCGAGAACGTCCCAGCGCGAAACTCCGCGGAACCCGTGAGCACTCTCCCGCCCCGATACGTACTAAGGGTCCTAGCAGTTGAAGACCTTGCAGTGACGCGGCGGGGCGAACGGGAAGGGTGGAGATGGGAACTCTGGCTCTGAGCTGGTCCATCGCGGCGGTCGCCGCCCTCGTCGCCGCCGTCAGCGCGGTCCGCGTGATGACCACCAGCGGCGAGGCCCGGTTCGCGGCGGGCGGTGACCTGCTGATGGGCCTGTCCATGGCCACGATGGCCCTGCCCGCGACGGTCGCCTGGTACGCGGAGTACGGCATGTGGTGGTCGGCGGCGTTCGCAATCCTGGGGCTCGGCGCCGTCGTGCTGGCCATCAAGCACACGCGCGAGCGCGGCTGGACTTACGGCCGCCACTGGGTGCACCTCATTGTCGGCAGCTTCAGCATGGTGATCATGACGCTGGCGATGACGAGCACGTCCTCCGGTCCAGTTCTCGCCCTGGGTCACGGTCACGCCATGGCCGGCATGCCAGGGATGGACCACGCGGCGGACACGCGGCACACCGCCGGGATGGAACACGTGGCCGGTATGGAATCCATGCACGGGATGAGCATGCCGGGCATGAGTGGCCATGCCGCCACCGCCGGGGCCGACACCTCGGCGTCCGCGATCTGGCGCTGGGTGATCGCAGCGCTCGCCGTCTACTTCCTGCTGTCGATCGCCGCGTCCGTGTGGCAGCGCGTCCGCGGTGCGAGGAGGAACAGTCCCACCGATGGCCGCGAGAGCGGCCGACGGCGCAGCTGGGCCCGCTGGCTGCTGACCATGCCGGACACGGTCGTGGTGTACCTGGCGTCACTGACGCTCTCCGCGTGGGACAGGACGCGCACCGCGGAGCGGGGTCGCTATGGTGGCCGACGCCGCCGGATCGGAGCCGCGCCGGAGGCGGCCCTCGCCGCTCACGTCGGCATGGGCGGAACCATGTCCGCCATGCTGCTGCTGATGACCGTGTGACCGTCAGGGCCAGGACAGCTGCGGCACGCCCGCAGCAACCCCCGACCGCACTCACCACTTCGCCAGGGCAGGACTGCCCCCTTCACGGACCGCCACCGACCCCTCCCCCATCCAGTCCCCTCTCCGCAGCCGCAGACGGCAGCACGGCGGCCTCATCATCGTGCGCGGAACCCAGGGATACCCGCCGGTCCGCATGACCGCCTCCCTCCATCCGCACTCCTGAGCCGCCGAAGCGCTCGGATCACAACGAGATTCACGCCCGCATGCCCATCCCGTGTGGGCAGCACCACACGACAGGAATACCCCTGGGGGGTATATTGTCGACTCGCATGGGAGGGGCGGGATCGAGCCTCTCCTGGAACGCCCACGCATCCACACGCGAGGAAGAAGCCATGACCGACCAGAAGACCTCCGGCTCCTGCTGCTCCACCGACGGCTCCTGCCACTCCGGTGCGGCATCCGACGCCCAGGGCGCGGGCGTCACCACCGTCTACAAGGTGTCCGGCATGACCTGCGGCCACTGCGAGGGCGCGGTCTCGCAGGAGATATCCGCGCTGGACGGCGTAACCGCGGTCACGGCCGTCGCCAAGACCGGCGAGGTGACCGTCACCTCCGCCGCCCCGCTCGACGAGGAGGCCGTGCGCGCCGCCGTCGACGAGGCGGGCTACGAGCTCGTCGGCACCGCCTGAGCCCGCCCGGGGCCCAGCAGCCCCGAGCATGCGATTTCTTCCCCGCCGGGACGTATCGCTCCGCTGATACGGACGCCGTACGTCCCGGCTCACCCCAGGAGAATCCCCATGACCAGCACGGCTCCCGAGACAACCGGCACGGATCCGCAGAAGGCCGTTCCCAGCCAGGCTCCCGCGCCCGCCGCCGAGGTCGAGCTCTCCATCGGCGGCATGACCTGCGCCTCGTGCGCGGCCCGCATCGAGAAGAAGCTCAACCGCATGGACGGCGTCACGGCGACCGTCAACTACGCCACGGAGAAGGCGAAGATCTCCTACCCGGACGGGATCGGGGTCGCCGACCTCATCGCCACGGTAGAGAAGACCGGCTACACGGCCGAGGAGCCGCCTCCTCCCGTTCCCGCGGCCGGCGACGAAGGCGAAGCCCAGGCGGCTCCGCCCGCCACGGACGGGGAGTTGGTCTCCCTGCGGCAGCGTCTGTTCGTGTCGCTGGCGCTCTCGGTTCCGGTCGTGCTGCTGGCGATGCTCCCGGCCCTTCAGTTCGACAACTGGCAGTGGCTGTCGCTGACGCTGGCCGCCCCGGTCGTGGTCTGGGGCGCCTTCCCCTTCCACAAGGCAGCCTGGACCAACGCCCGGCACGGCGCCGCGACCATGGACACCCTGGTGTCCCTCGGCACCCTCGCCGCGCTCGGCTGGTCGTTGTGGGCGCTGTTCTTCGGGCACGCCGGAATGCCGGGCATGCGGCACGGCTTCGAATTCACCATCTCCCGCTCGGACGGCTCCTCCTCCATCTACCTGGAGGCCGCGGCCGGCGTGACCACGTTCATCCTCGCCGGGCGCTACCTGGAGGCAAGGTCCAAGCGCAAGGCGGGCGCGGCTCTCAGGGCCCTGCTGGAGCTCGGCGCCAAGGACGTCACCGTGCTGCGCGGCGGCAAGGAAGTCCGCATCCCGGTGGGCCAGTTGGCGGTCGGTGACCGCTTCGTCGTACGGCCCGGCGAGAAGGTCGCCACCGACGGCACCGTCGTCGAGGGAGCCTCCGCGGTCGACGCCTCCATGCTCACCGGCGAGTCCGTGCCGGTCGACGTGACCGTCGGCGACGCCGTCACCGGCGCCACCGTCAACGCCGGCGGCCGGCTCGTCGTCGAGGCGACCCGGGTCGGCGCGGACACGCAGCTGGCGCGGATGGCGAAGCTGGTGGAGGACGCGCAGAACGGCAAGGCCGAGGTGCAGCGCCTCGCCGACCGAATCTCCGGCGTCTTCGTCCCCGTGGTCCTGCTGATCGCCGCGGCCACCCTCGGCGGCTGGCTCGGGGTCACCGGCGACGCGACCGCCGCCTTCACCGCCGCCGTGGCCGTCCTGATCATCGCTTGCCCGTGCGCGCTGGGACTTGCCACCCCGACCGCGCTGATGGTCGGCACCGGCCGCGGCGCCCAGCTCGGCATTCTCATCAAGGGCCCGGAGGTCCTGGAGTCGACCCGCCGCGTTGACACCGTCGTCCTGGACAAGACGGGGACCGTGACCTCGGGCCGCATGCAGCTGCAGGACGTCTTCATCGCACCGGGGGTCGACGAGGCAGAACTGCTACGTCTGGCGGGCGCTTTGGAACACGCGTCCGAGCACCCGATCGCCCAGGCGATAGCAGCGGGTGCGATCGAGCGGGTGGAGATCCTCCCTGTCCCGGAGAACTTCGAGAACGTCGCCGGCCTCGGCGTCCAGGGCGTGGTCGACGGGCACGCGGTACTCGTCGGCCGTGAGAAGCTCCTCGCCGAGTGGGTGATCGAGCTGCCCGGCGAGCTGGCCGAGGCCAAGGCCGCGGCGGAGGCCGAGGGGCGTACGGCGGTCGCCGTCGCCTGGGACGGCGAGGCACGCGGCGTCCTCACCGTCGCCGACGCCGTCAAGGACACCAGCGCCGAAGCGGTCGCCGAGTTGCGCCGGCTGGGCCTGAAGCCGGTCCTCCTGACCGGCGACAACCAGCTCGTCGCCGAGTCAGTCGCACGGACGGTCGGCATCGACGAGGTGATCGCCGAGGTGCTGCCCCAGGACAAGGTGGACGTGGTCAAGCGGCTCCAGGGCGAGGGCCGTACGGTCGCGATGGTCGGCGACGGCGTTAACGACGCGGCTGCTCTCGCCACCGCCGACCTGGGCCTGGCCATGGGCACCGGCACCGACGCGGCGATCGAGGCGGGCGACCTGACCCTCGTCCGCGGGGACCTGCGGGTGGCGGCCGACGCGATCCGCCTCTCCCGCAGGACCCTGGCCACCATCAAGGGCAACCTCTTCTGGGCCTTCGGCTACAACGTCGCCGCCCTGCCGCTCGCCGCCGCCGGCATGCTCAACCCGATGATCGCCGGAGCCGCGATGGCCTTCTCATCGGTCTTCGTCGTGACCAACAGCCTGCGCCTGCGGTCCTTCAAGTAGTCGGGACCCCGAGTGAGGATCCTCAAGTAGATGACCGCGCAACACCGTTGACGAGAAGTGCCCGGTCGGCAGGCTGGGCACCTCGCGTACCCGAGGGAGGTACGAAAGGTGAGCGAGATATCCGAGACACCCGGTGGGACGGAGCACGTCACCCATGACGTGAACGAGACGCACCTGGAAGGTTTCGTCACGGACGGGTATGAAGCGGTACGTGAGGTCTTCCAGCGGCTGGTGGACGACGGCCTGGAGACAGGGGCGGGCCTGTCGGTCTGGCGGGACGGCCGCGAAGTCGTCCGGCTGAACGCGGGGTGGGCCGATGCCGCACGGAGCCGTCCGTGGCACGGCGACACCCTGGTCATGCCGTACTCCCTGTCGAAGGCGTTCGTCACCCTCGCCGCCCTGGTCGCGGTCCGCGAGGGCGCGCTGACGCTGGATGAGCCGATCGCCACCTACTGGAAGGAGTACGGGAGTCGGGGCAAGGAGCACACCACTCTCCGCCAGGTGCTCACCCACCGAGCGGGCCAGCCCCGCTTCCCGGCCGAGGCGGCGGGCCTCGACCTGCTGGACGAAACCGGGCTGCGGGACAGCCTGACGCGGGCGGCACCGGAGTACGTCCCCGGAACGTCGCTCGGCGAGCACGCGCTGACCTACGGCCACCTGGTCGACGGCATCCTCCGCGCAGCCGCCGGAACCACACTGGGGGCGATGTTCAACGACGTCGTACGACCCGCCCTGGACCTCGACGCCTTCTTCGGCGTGCCGGAGGACGCACTGAACCGCGTCGCCGACCTCGAATACGCGAACCCCGACTGGCCGCAGCAGCTCCACGCCGCATCCTGGCTGCGGATACCCGACGGCGCCCTGGACACGGCGCGGACGAACTCCCGGGCCTTTCGGCAGTCGGTGTTCGGCGCGGTCAACCTGCACACGACGGCAACCGCGATGGCCCAGTTCTTCTCCCGTCTCACCAGCGAGGACGGTCCGGTACGCCGCCTGCTGGGACCACAGCTGCACACCGAACTCCTCACCTCCCAAGTCACCGACTACGACGAGGTCTTCGGCACCCGGATCACCTGGACACTGGGCTTCGTCCGTGACAAGGGAAAGATCGCCAAAGGTGGCATCGGCGGCTCCGCCGCCTGGTGGTCGCTGCGACACCGCCACGCCTGCGCCTACCTGACGCGCCGCCTGGACGACCACTCCCGGGCCGCCCAGATCGCCGCCGCCCTGGGCGACGACCTGACCGTGGTCGGCGAGGACTGAGCAGAAGCCCGCGGCGCTGCCCGCCGGGGCAGCGCCGCCGCACAGGGACATGAACCCTGCCGAGCCTCTTCGGGTCGCGCGACTGGGTGTCATCCGCAGGTCATCGCGGTGGGAACGACGAGTGCGCCGCCCGCACCCAGCACTGCCCGCTCGACGGGCTCCATTTCACGCGGTCCATGCGGCCGCCGGCGACTGAAACTGCCGATCAGCAGGCTCGTCCCGTCGTTAACACGGTGCGGTGCGCGCCACCCAGGGCCAAGTGGTTGCAGGTTCGAACCTCTTGGTTGTACGGTCGAACCATGTCGAGGGATCGCAGGGCTGATGACCCGATCGTTCTCCAGAAGGCCCTGGGGAGTTTCATCCGCGCCTTCGGGCTGCACCAGCCGGAAACCACACCCTGCGGCCAGCCGATCTCCGTCTCCGAGGCGCACGCCCTGGGCGAGCTGGCGGAGGACGGCGACCTGCGGCAGGTGGAACTGACCCGGCGGCTGCGGCTGGAGAAGAGCACCGTGAGCCGGCTGGCCCGGCAACTGTCCACCCGCGGCTGGATCGAACGCGTCCCCGCCCCCGACGACGGACGGGGTGTCGTGCTGCGGCTCACCCCCTCGGGCCGGCGAGCCGCTCAGAACCTGGCCGAAGCACGACGGGAGCGCTTCTCCCGGCTCCTTGAATCGATCCCGGCCCACGAACGGGAGGGCGTTCTGCACGCCCTCGACGTCATGAAGGAGGCACTGGATGAGGAACGTTAAACGCCGGGTCCTGGGGGCGGGTGCGGCCGTGGCCGTCACCGGCGCGGCAGTGACTGCGGCCCTGGCGTTCGGCGGATCGCAGCAGGATCCGGGCGACCGGCAGACAGACCGGCAGAAGGTGGTGGCCCAGCGGGGACAGACCGTGATGCCCTTCGATCTCGAACAGACCACACACCGCTTCACCCCCACAGCAACGGGCGGAACCCAGGACGTCGTGGCGGACCAGCGCGGCGATGCCGAGCAGGTCGACCTGATACGCGCGCACCTGCGGAAAGAAGCCCAGGCGTTCAGCCAGGGGGACTTCTCAGACCCGGCCCGGATCCACGGCGCAGACATGCCCGGCCTCGCCGAACTTCAGAACGGCTATGACCGTTTCGAGGTGCGGTACGAGGAACGGGCGGACGGGGCCACTCTGACCTACACCACGGAAGACTCCGCACTGGTCGACGCCCTGCACAGCTGGTTCGAAGCCCAGCTCGGCGACCACGGCGCACACGCCGAGCCCGGCCACTGAACTGGCGGGCCCCGACCCCGCCCGAAGGCTTCCCTGCACCACCCGGGAGGGTAGGCGCGCGATACCCCTCCATCTGGCCTTGTTCACGGATTTCGGCAGCGGATGTTCTCCGAGTTGGGCAGCGTGGCGAGGGCTTCGTGTCGATGTACGCGAGAACGGGCAGCACCAACAGCATTCGTCTGCCCTGGCGATCAATAGTCCACGACTTCCTGAATTCAGGGTTTCATGTACTGTCGTGGTGTGCTGACTGTTGCCTCCGACATCGAGGTACTCGCGCGGTTCGGCCGCGCGCTCGCCGACCCGATCCGCTGCCGCATCTTGCTCGCCCTGCGAGAGGGCCCCGCCTACCCGGCTGACCTCGCCGACGCCCTTGGCGTCTCCCGCACCAGGTTGTCGAACCACCTCGCGTGCCTGCGCGACTGCGGCCTGGTTATCACCGTCCCCGACGGCCGCCGCACCCGCTACGAGCTCGCCGACGAACGCTTCGGCCACGCGCTGGACGACCTGCGCACTGCCGTGGTCGCCATCGAGACCGACCGCACCTGCGCCGACGCCGAAGAGAAGGGCTGCTGCTGATGGCTTCGGACATATCCATATCCCTGGGCCCCTCCCCGGCCCGCCGCGACTTCCTCGCCCGTCGGATACGGCTGCTGGTCGCCGCGACCATCACCTACAACGTCATCGAGGCGATCGTCGCCGTCACCGCCGGCGCCATCGCCTCCTCCACCGCGCTGATCGGCTTCGGCCTGGACTCGGTCATCGAGGTCTCCTCCGCCGCGGCGGTCGCCTGGCAGTTCTCCGCCCGCGACCACGTCGTACGCGAAGCGCGCGAGAAGACCACCCTGCGCATCATCGCCGTCTCGTTCTTCGTCCTCGCCGCGTACGTCACCGTTGAGGCCGTCCGCGCACTGACCGGCACCGGCGAGGCTGAACGCTCCATCCCCGGCATCGCCATCGCCGCCCTCTCCCTGGCCGTGATGCCGTTCCTGTCCGCCGCCCAGCGCAAGGTCGGACGCGAACTCGGCTCCGCCTCCGCAGTCGCAGACTCCAAGCAGACCCTGCTCTGCACCTACCTGTCCGCTGTCCTGCTGGTGGGCCTGGTCCTCAACGCCACCCTCGGCTGGTCCTGGGCCGACCCGATCGCCGCCCTCGCCATCGCCGCCATCGCGGTCAAGGAAGGTCGCGATGCCTGGCAGGGCAAGGGCTGCTGTGCACCCTCGGCAGGCCCTGAACTGGCGACAGCCGAAGAAGACGCGTGTGGTTGCCGTCCCGGGTGCGACTGCTGCAAATGACCGACAGCTCCGCTGCTGTCGCCACTCGTGAACATGCGCGCCAGCACCGTCGCTCGACCGCCGCCCAAACTGCTGTCGAAACGCTGCCCGTTCTGTCGTACAAAGTCATCCGTCCCTTCGGCACGCCGGCATCCGACGCCGAAGCGTTGCCCACGATGGCGCACCCTTGCCGGATCCCCGCGCCCCCGCCGTCACGGCCACACCCCACCCCCGGCGTCTTGGTCGCCTGCGACTTGAACGACCGCATATTCGCCAGTGAGGGCCGCCCCCGTAGCGGCGCACCGCTGACCGCCTCGGCCTCGCCACCGAAGTGACCTGCGCGTAGCCGCCGATGCGATCCACCTCTCCCGCATGACCCGCGCCCCTATCAAGGGCAACCTCTTCCGGGCGTTCGACACGCGCCGCCGGCACCCTCGCCAGGGAAGCCCCGCCCGATCACCGGGTTCGCCGCCGGTTGCACCGAGAGAACCGACACTCCGCAGCCTGGTCGCTGTCCTCCGTAGACAGCGACCAGGCTGCGTCCATTTCCGGGCCGGGATGCGGGCCAATCCCAACACCTTCCATACCCCCTAGGGGTATGTTATCTTCCACCGCGAAGTACCCCCTAGGGGTATATCGAGGCTCTGTTGGGATCTAGAAAAAGGGGAAGGTCATGCCAACCGTCAACCCCCGGCGCTGGTGGGCACTCGTCGTGCTCGCCACCGCCCAGTTCATGGTGATCATGGACACGTCGATCATCGGGGTAGCGCTCCCCGAGATGCAGAAGGACCTCGGCTTTTCGCAGGGTGAGCTGCAGTGGGTCTTCAACGCCTACGTCATCGCCTTCGGCGGCCTGCTGCTCCTCGGCGGGCGCCTGTCCGACCTGCTCGGCGCCCGCCGCGTCTTCACCGCGGGATGGACGGTGCTGATCGCCGGCTCGGTCGCCGCGGCGGCCACGCAGAGCGCATGGGTGGAGGTCGTCGGCCGCGCGGTCCAGGGCGTCGGCGGCGCTCTGATCGCCCCGGCCGCGATGACCCTGCTGATGACGCTCTTCGCGCACGACCCGAGGGAGCTCGGCAAGGCCATGGCCCTCTACGGCGCCGCGGCCCCGGCGGGCGGAACCGCCGGCGTCTTCCTCGGTGGTGTTTTCACCGAGTGGCTGAGCTGGCCGTGGGTGTTCATCATCTACATCCCGATCGGCGTCGCCACCCTCGCCGCCACCAAGCTGCTCCCGGCCGTCGCACCCCGTCGCGGCGCGGTCGACGTGCTCGGCGCGGTGGCCGTCACCGCCGGTCTCGCGCTCGCCGTCTTCGCGGTCGTGCGGGCCCCGGAGGTCGGCTGGGGTGCGACGCAGACCGTGCTCGAACTCGTTGGCGCCGGCGCCCTGCTGGCGGTCTTCTTCGTGATCCAGCGGGCCGTGCGCGAGCCGCTGATGCCGCTCGGCATCTGGCGCGTGCCGCGGCTCGGCTCAGCGAACCTGGCGATGACACTGCTGGGTGCCGCGTGGATCCCGATGTGGTACTTCCTCAACCTCTACCTCCAGCAGGTCCTCGGCTACGGGGCGTTCGCCTCGGGCGCCGCCTTGCTGCCGATGACCGTGCTGCTGATGGTCTTCATGACCGCGATCAGCGCCCGGCTGCTGGCCCGGTTCGGCGCGAAGCCGCTGATCGGCGGCGGACTGCTGGTCCTGGCGCTCGGCCTGGTGTGGCTGTCGGCGGTGGAGCCGACCGGGTCCTTCGTCGTCGATGTGCTGCCCGCCTCGCTGGTGGCCGCGCTGGGCATGTCGCTGGCGTACATCCCGGCGATGATGGCCGCCATGTCCGGCGCCCCGGCCGAGCAGGCGGGCCTGGCTTCCGGCATCGTCAACACCACCTACCAGGTCGGCTCCGCGCTCGGCCTGGCCGCGCTGACCGCCCTGGCCACCTCGCAGGGCGCGGGCCGGCTCGGCGACCTGCCCGCCCTCACCGACGGCTTCAGCGCCGCCTTCACCGCGGCCGCGGTCATCGCTGCGGTCGGCGGACTGATCACGCTGCTGGTGATGCGCACCGAGAGGTCCGCGGCGGCCGCCCCGACGGAGCAGCCCGAGCGGACGGAGCCGGGCAAGCAGGTCGGCGTCTGAGCGATGGACTGCCGAGCAGCACAGGAGCGATGTCACGGCCGGGGGGGGGGGCCCCCCCCCCCACACGGGCGGGGGGGGCGCCCGCCCCCCCACCCCCCCGGGGCGCGACGGGAGGCACGACCACCAGCGAGATTGGGTGGGTGGGGAGCG
>NZ_JBHXVG010000024.1:33292-140898 GCF_042672405.1 Streptomyces sp. NPDC127197
TGGTGGGGTGTTTTTTTTTTATTTGACCGTGTGCCGCCCGCGCCCAACTGGTGTGTTGCGGGGGGGGGGGCCCCCCCACCCCCCAAATGGGGGGGGGGGCCCACCACCGGCACCTTCCCAGCGGATCAGCGAATCGAGCAGAACGACAGGACGAAAGAGGTACTGGTGGACAAGCCATCGCGGACCGGCGCTTTCCGACGGGCAGCCGCGCACCCGGTGGTGAGGATGACGGCCGCCACGCTGCTCCAGGCCCTGGCAGCCCATCTCACACAGAAGGGCGGGGGCGCTTCGTCCTGTCCGGGAGCGTGTGCACGCCCGAGCGGACAGCCCGTCGGCCACCGGGCGCTGTGATCGCCGCTTTGGACGAGCCGGGCCGACGCGGATGAGCGGAGGGCGGTGCCCCGACGGCAGTCTCCGCACGCATTCGGTACTGTCGGAAGGGCAGATCAACAAGCGCCAGGGGCAGGACTTCGGAATGCAGGCGAGCCGGTACGTACGCGCGGGAGGCGCCCTCGGGCACCTGCTGCTCGTCGTCGTGCTCGCGTTCGGCGTCTTCGCCATGCACACCCTGGGGCATCCCGACCACTCCTCCGGCTCCGCCATGAGCGCCGATTCCCACTCGGCGCCGATGGATGCGGCCGCCGCGGTCCACGACCCCATGAGTGCTCCCGCCGTCACGGGCACAGGCACGGTCGATCACGCGACGGGCCCGTCGGAGTCGTCGTCCACGCATGAGCCCGGCATGGCGATGGACATGCTCTCGCTGTGCCTGGCGGTCCTGTTCGGCGCATGGGTGCTCGCCACGCTTTTGAAGTCGGCATTCGCCCGGCACCAGGAGTGGCTGGCGCGACTCCTCGCCCAGGTCGCCGCCGTACTGCGACCCAATCCCCCGCCACGCGGACCCGATCTCACCCAGTTGTCGGTGCTGCGGCTGTAGGCCGAAGCGCACTCGCGGGCGCGCACACGCGCGATCCCGCGACTTCGCGTACGCCAATCAGCCCAGCAGAACAGCAACAGAACCGACATACGAGGTGAAATCCACCATGACTGCCTTCACGCGCGCCCTGCGCCGCAAGCCCGCCCGCCGCCTCACCGCCGCGGGCCTCATCACCGCCGGCGCCCTGTTCCTCGCCGCCTGCGGAGGCGACGACATGAGCGGCATGGACCACGGCAGCGACAACAGCTCAGCCTCCGCGACGGCGACCGACCAGGCCGGTGACGCCCACCAGGCAGGGAACTTCAACGACGCGGACGTGTCGTTCGCGCAGATGATGATCCCGCACCACGAGCAGGCCCTGGAGATGGCAAAGCTCGCCGACGGCCGCGCATCCGACGCCGAGATCAAGGACCTCGCCGCACAGATCGAGAAGGCCCAGGACCCCGAGATCACGACCATGAAGGGCTGGCTGGAGTCCTGGAAGCAGCCGACCGCGGCGGAGTCCATGCCCGGCATGGACCACGGGGGCCACGGCAGCGGCAGCGGCAGCGGCAGCGGCATGATGTCCGGTGCGGACATGGACGAGCTCAAGGCCATGAAGGGCACCGAGTTCGACAAGGCGTTCGCCGAGATGATGATCGAGCACCACAACGGCGCGATCACCATGGCCAAGGACGAGCAGAAGAACGGCAAGAACCCCGACGCCAAGAAGATGGCCGGCGACATCATCAAGAGCCAGTCCGCCGAGGTCAAGCAGCTTCAGAGCATCCTCGACCGGCTCTGATCCCCGTGGCCCCTGCCCGATCGGGCAGCGGTGCACACCGGCCGTCGGGGCCCAGGCCCTGGGCCCCGACGGCCGCCTCGTCTCCCTCCCTCTACGCGGCCGGTCGGCTGTTCCCGACCCGACCGTACGACTTCTCCCTCGAGGACCCATGAACCCGCGCCTTGCCGCCGTAGCGGCCACCGCCGCCGCAATCACCCTCACCCTGACCGCCTGCTCCGCCGACGACGCCGACAAAGCCGCCTCCGCATCCGGCGTCACTGTGAGCCACATCCACGGACTCGGCCTGGACCCCTCCGACCAGCGCCTGTACGTCGCGACGCACGAGGGCGTCTACACCCCCGACGCCAAGGGCAAGCCCACTCTGGTCGGCGACAGCAAGGACGACTTCATGGGCTTCACCGTGGCCGGCGCCAAGACGTTCTACGCCAGCGGCCACCCCACCACCGGCGGCAACAAGGGACTGATCAAGAGCACCGACGCCGGCAAGACCTGGGAGTCCCTGTCGCTCTCCGGCGAGTCCGACTTCCACGCCCTCGACCACGCCCACGCCACCGTCTACGGCTACGACTCCACCAGCGGCCTGCTGCGCACCAGCAAGGACGGCACGACCTGGAAGAACGGGGCGAGTATCCAGGCCCTCGACATCGCGGTGAGCCCCAAGGACCCCGGCCTCCTTCTCGCCACCACCGCCGAGGGAGTCGCCCGCAGCACCGACGGCGGCAAAACCTTCGCCGCAGGCAAGCAACCGGTGATGGCCTTCCTCTCCTGGCCGGCACAGAACGCGCTGTACGGCGTCGACACCGCCGGCGCACTGCACCGAAGCACCGACGGCGGGAGCACCTGGAAGCGGGCGGGCACGGTGCCGGGCGGTCAGCCCCAGGCGCTCACCGCCGTGGGGGCCGAGCACATCCTGGCCGCCACACAGACCGGGGTGTACGAGTCGAAGGACGGCGGTACGACCTTCATCAGGCGACTCGACGTCGAGGCGAGCGGCGGGCACTGACCGGCGTACACCGATCGGTGGGCGGGCACCGGGCCGGCGCCGGTCCGACTCGTGTCAGCGGCTCTTCGAGGCGCGACCACGATGAACGGCGAACCCGCCCAGGAGCACGGCCTTGACGAGGACGACCGCCAGGACACCGCCGACGGCCCAGCCCGTCCACCGCCAGTTCGCCAGAAGTACCCCGCCGAGCCCCAGGTGCACGGCGAGGACCAGCGCGAGTACCACCACGAGCGCAGTCCTTCCGAGGTACCTGCGGCGGGGCACGGCTCCCCCACCGGATGCCTCGACTGCACCCGCGGCTCCAGAGGACTGCGCGGAAGTCTCCAGCCCTCGCCAGCGCACCTGGAGCCCGTCGCGCCGGCCGAACCGCTCGACGTGCCCGGCGACGAGATCCTGAAGCCGCCCCAGGTTCTCCTCGTCGGCGGCTTCGACCCGCACCGTCAGGGTGCCGGGGGCGGCCCTCAGGCTGATTCGGCCCCAGGGAAGGCTGACGTCCCCTTCCGTGTCGGACCAGGTCACCTGGGCCTCCTGAGCCACGGCCCGCATGTCACGCAGGGCTTGTGCGTCATCGCCGGAGTGGGCGCGCGGGAGGTGGCCGAGGTGGCGGCCCTTGTTGGCGAAGTGCTTGCAGAGCTGGACGAGGTAGCGGCTGGGGCGCGCGGTCTCGACACGGGCTTCGGCGATCGGCATGACGTTCCTTCAGATGCGCGTGAGAGCCACCAGCCAGGCCCGGATGCCATCCGAGTCGGTGGTGATGTCGATGGTGGAGGGTTCGATCGAGTCGACGCGCCATCCGTCGGCGAACGCTGCTTCGATCTCGGCCCGGGTCAGCTTGTGCACCCGCCCCCACTCACCCTGCTGCCGGTCGCTGAAGCCGAGCATGAAGTAACGGCCGCCAGGCGGCACGACCGACCTCAGGGCATCGACGTAGGCGACGCGGTCGTCGCCGCCGAAGAGGTGGAAGAGCCCGCAGTCGAGCACGGTGTCGAACACCTCGCCGAGCTCGACCAGTTGCCGGGCGTCGTGCCGCAGGAAGCGCACTGTACGGCCTCGGGCGCGCGCCTTGTCCTCGGCCGTGCGCAGGGCGTTCGCGGCCATGTCCACGCCGGTGGCGTCGAGGCCGAGCCCGGCCGCCATGATCGCATGCTCGCCGGTTCCGCAGCCGACGTCCAGGACCCGGCCCCGCAGGGCACCGGCCTCGGCGAGGGCCAGGAACGCCGGCTGGGGGCGGTCGATGTCCCATGGCGGCGGGGTGACGTACAGCTCTTCGGGGCCTGCCCCCACACCGGGGTGGCGAGTTGGGCCGACCATGGTCGTCCCCTTCTGTCGGTTGTGATCGTCCGGACCTCCGTAACAAGCTCCAGCTTTATCGAGACATATTGTCGCTGTCAATCCATGATGTCGCAGCGTGGCCGGACCGTATGCTGGGGCCGTGCCCAAGCTGTGGACCGAAACAATCGACGCCCACCGCGCTGCCGTGCGCGCCGCGGTCCTTCAGACCACCGCGGCGCTCGTCGCCGAGCACGGACTGACGTCGGTGACGATGTCGCGGATCGCCAAGGACTCCGGGATCGGCCGCGCGACGCTGTACAAGTACTTCCCGGACGTCGATTCGATCCTGCGCGCCTGGCACGAGCAGCAGATCTCCCACCACCTCGACCACCTGGCCGAGGTCCGCGAGCGGGCCGAGGGCGCCGGTGAGCGGCTCGAGGCCGTGCTGCGGGCGTTCGCCCTCGTCTCCCACGAGTCCCGCAAGCACCACGACGGCGATGTCGCGGCGTTCCTGCACCGTGACCAGCAGGTCACCGAGGCCCAGCGGCGGCTCCACGGCATGGTCAGGGACCTACTGGCCGAGGCCGTACCGACCGGCGACGTCCGGGACGACATCGCACCCGACGAGCTCGCCGGCTACTGCCTGCACGCCCTGAACGCGGCCGGCGGCCTGCCGTCCAAGGCCGCGGTCCACCGGCTCGTCACGGTCACCCTGGCCGGGCTGCGGCCCGACCTCACCGGACCTGTGGACCACGACTCCTCACACCTGCCGCACCACCACGAGCGCCACTCCGCCCACGGCCACCACCCGGCCGGTTCCTGAGCCGGGGGCGCGGGACGGGGCTGACGCCACCGGCCACCGGCCTCACGCCCGATCAGTGGCTGTGGCCGCCCTCCGCGTGCTCGGCCTCGTCGGACGCAGGCGGGACGCTGGGCTGCGAGGCACCTGGCGTCGGAGTCCGGCCCCCGTCCTCCTCGTCGTGCCCCGTATCAGCTTCCTCCGGTGCTTCCGCCTCCCCGGTCGTCTCCTCTCCGTGACTGTGCCCGCCGCCGCCCGACTCGGCGGCCATGCCATCGGCGATACCGCGCAGCCCCACGAGGGCGAGGGCCGCGGTCACCAGGACCAGCACGCCCGCCGGGCCGACGATGCTGCGCCACCGCGCCGGCTGGTACCGCAGGACGTACGCGATGAAGGACAGGGCCAGCCCGAACGGGATCAGCAGTGCGGCACGTTCGGGAAAGTCCTCGAAGTGCTGCAGCCCGCCGCTGAGCATGCCGATGCCGAACGACAGCGCGAGCGAGGCCGCCACGATGCCCAGCACCCTGGTCACGCCGGGGCGCTGCCTGGTGAACACGAACTCGTTGAGCACGGTGGCGAAGAGGAAGACAGCCGCGCCGGCGACGGCGATGAGGGTGTAGCGGGCGGGGTCCAGCGGGTGGTGGACGATGGCGCCGCTGATCAGTCCGGCACCGACGAATGTGGCGGCGTAGCCGAGATAGTCGCCGAGCAGGGGTGGCCGCTTGGGTGCGCGTCGGCGGCCTCGCCGCCGGTCCGCGCGGCGCGGGGACACATCCGGCTCGGCCGGGACCGGGGAGCGTCGCGTGGGCGCGGGGTGCGGCTCGTGGGACTGCGGGGCCTGTCGGGGCGCGGGTCTGGCGGTGCGGTCGGCGAGGTGATGCTGGGACACGGAGAACGCCTTTCAGCGCAGGCCGGTGCGCGGGTGCGTCGGGCCCGGCCCGTGGGAGCGTGGACGGTGACTGGGAAAAGGGCGCCGGGTAAACCGCTCGGCACCCCATGGCGCGACCCTCTGGGTGCGCGTGTCAGTTCACCGTCGGTCTAGATCCGCAGCACCGACAGCCGTGATCGTGCCGGGCCTCCGCCGGGATCCTGGGCCACGTCGGCCCTTCTCGCGAGGCCCGCCGTACCGGTCCACGTCGATGTGCACGAAGGCGGGAGCAGCCAAAGACCACTCGGGATCAGCGCGAGGCAGTCGGACGCAGGCGTCCCCTCGGTATGGGCACGGTGTTGCGCGTCGTCGTGCTCCGGGGCTGCGGCTGAGGCGTCCGGGTTCTGCGGGAGACCGACATCGTCGGCGAGGGCGGCGTGCACTGGATGGGACTGCGCCACTGCGTCGGATGCCGACACGCCGCCGTGCGCCCCGGCGTGGCTCAGGGTGTGCAGTACGCCGACGCCGAGCAGCAGCAGGGTGAGCAGTACGAGCCTCAGGGCGACGCCGCCCGCCTTCATACCGCCACTCACCCGACCCGCCAGCCTGTCCGCGCCTGTGCAGGCGCTGATCGTCACTCTTGGCGGCATCACCCTACCCGTGACACGGCGCTCCGGGATGCTGGGGCCTCACGCACGCACGACGACCCCATCGATACAGCATGGATTGATAGAGACGTGCTGTATCGATAAATCTGGCCGCCTCAACAGCACTCGACATGCACGCCAGAGACAGGACACCACCGGCATGACCGACTCACCGTCCGACCCGGGCACCGGCACGACACCCGACCAGGAGACCGCTCCCGCCACTCCCCGCTGGGTGAAGGTGTCCGGTGCTGTTGCGATAGCTCTGATCGTCCTGTTTCTCGTACTGCACCTCACCGGCAGCGGGTTCGGCCCGGGCATGCACTCGGGCAGCGGTCACTGATGGCGATGCCGCCCCGCCTGCGCAAACTCGCACTCACCGCGCACATCGCGGCATCGGTGGGCCGGCTCGGCTCGGTCGCGGCCTTTCTGGCGCTCGCCGTGGCCGGCCTCGCCGCCGACCCGGAGTCACACAGGGCACAGGGTGCCTATGTGGCCATGGAGATCACCGGCTGGTACGTGATCGTCCCGCTCGCGTTCGCGTCACTGCTGACCGGGCTGATCCAGGCCCTGGGCACCACGTGGGGACTGTTCCGCCACTACTGGGTGCTGGCGAAGCTGGCCCTGACCGTGCTCGCCACCTTCCTTCTGCTGCTGCACATGCAGGCGGCCGACCATGCGGCGGACGCGGTCACGGCGACGGACGCGACCGGGACCGGCCTGGACGGGATGCGGATCCAGCTCGTGGCCGATGCCGGCGCCGCCGTGCTCGTCCTGCTGGTGACCACGGGACTGTCGGTCTACAAGCCCGGGGCATGACCCGGTACGGGTGGCGTCGGCAGCAGGAGCAGCGGGCCGGCACCGCGACCGCGGGTCGGCCGGCCCAGGGTCAGGCCGGGGCCCGGGTCTGAGGCGTCGCCTCAGATCTCGGCGTCCGCCGCCTGCCGCGGGCCGTAGTGCCCCAGGAACATGTCCACGCCGCTGACGATGAGGCGGCCGGTGAGGTCGTCGTCGATGTGGGTTCCGTAGGTGCTGAAGACCATGTGAGGGAAGACGAGCAGCGCGTACAGCTGGATGATCGCGGCTTCCAGGTCGGGGATGACGAGCCGCCCCTGGTCGGCGAGCGCGCGCAGGGCGCCGGCGACGGCCGGGTGATGGCCCTCCGGACCGTGCCCCTTCCATGCCCTGCCGAGCTCGGGGAAGCGGTGCTGCTCGGCGGCGACGAGGTTGCGCAGGGCGATGACGTCCTCATTGGTCCTGACGGAATGGACCCAGGCACGGGCAGCTTCGATGAGTGCCGCACGCAGGTCCTCGGCCTCGGCCAGCCCTTCGAGCGCGGCCGATGAGGCGTGACCGAGGGGGTCGTCGAGTGCGCTCGTGATGACCGCGGTGAACAGCGCTTCCTTGCTGCCGAAGTGGTTGTAGACGGTCACCTTGGACACGCCCGCCTCTGCGGCAATGGCGTCCATGCCGACACCAAAACCGTCCCGGAGGAACAGCTCGCGCGCCGCCCGGACGATCGCCTGCCGCTTCTGTTCGGCGCGGGGGCCGCTGGGGGGCTGCTTGACGCTGTCCACGCTCATGAGTCGATCCTAGCAATTGACTGAACTGAACAGTTGAGTTCATATGTACTGGGCCGTACAGTTCAGTTATGGCGGAAGCCGACGGCATTCCGCCCTGCTCCGGGAGAAGATCTCGTGTCCTCCACCGCGCATCTGGCCACCGCCCCACCGGCTTCCGGCGCTCCGCCCGGTACCGGCAACCGGTGGCTGACCCTCGCCGTTCTCAGCGTGAGCCTGCTGCTGGTGGGCCTCGACACCACCGTGCTGAACGTCGCCCTGCCCACCCTGGTGAGCGAACTGGGCGCATCGACAAGTCAGTTGCAGTGGATCGTCGACAGCTATCTGCTGATGTCGGGCAGCCTGGTGCTGTTCTGCGGCAGCCTCGCCGACCGGCTGGGCCGCAAGTGGGTGTTCCTGGCCGGCCTGGCCTTGTTCACGGGCGCCTCCGTGGCCGCCGCGTACGCAGGCTCGGTGACCGCGCTGATCGTGGCGCGCGGCGCGATGGGCGTCGGCGAGGCGCTGATCATGCCCGCCACGCTCGCGATCATCGGGCACGTCTTTCCCCGCGGCGCCGAGCGCACCAAGGCCATCGGGATCTGGTCGGCGGCGGTGGGCGTCGGCACCGTGATCGGGCCGATGGTCGGCGGCTGGCTCCTCAGCGACTTCTGGTGGGGGGCGGTCTTCCTGATCAACCTGCCGATCGGGCTCGCCGGCCTGCTCGCGGCCGCTTTCCTCGTACCGAACTCGCGTGCCCAAGCGGCCCGGCGGCTGGACTGGGCCGGTGCCCTGCTGTCGGTGGCGGCTGTCGCCAGCGTGCTGTGGGCGGTGATCGCGGGACCCGACCGCGGCTGGACGAGTCCCGCCGTGCTGTCCGCCTTCGCGGCGGGCGCGGTGCTGCTCGGTGCATTCATTGCCTGGCAGCGGATGAGCACCGCCCCGATGCTGCCGCTGCGGATCTTCCGGCACCGGGCCCTGGCAGTCGGCGATGTGCTGATCCTCGCGGGCGCGTTCGCGCTCATCGGCACGCTCTTCGTCGTCGTCCAGCACCTGCAGTTCGTCCTCGGCTACAGCGCCGGGCAGACGGGACTGCGGCTCGGCCCGGCGGCGCTCGCCCTGCTGGTCACAGGGCCGCTGGCGGGCGTACTGGTGCCGCGCATCGGGCTGCGTACAGTCTCGGCGGCCGGGCTCGCGCTGCTGCTCGCCTCGGCCGCCGTCCTCGCCACCACCGGCGCCGGTGACGGATACGGGCGCGTGCTGGTAGCGATGCTGCTGCTGGGCGCAGGCGCCGGGTTCGTCATCACCTCCACCAGCGACGCGATCGTCGGCTCCCTGCCGGAGGCGGATCTCGGCGTCGGCTCGGCCACCAACACCGCCGCGCTCCAACTCGGCGCGGCGGCCGGCGTCGCGATCACCGGCAGCCTGCTGTCCGACCGCTACCGGGCCGGTCTCGCCGGGGATCCGTACAGCGCTGCCATGCCGTCCGACGTACTGGCTTCCGCCCAGGAGTCGCTCGGTGCGGCGCTCTCCGCCGCCCGGCATCTGCCTGGTGACGCCGGCCTCGCCTTCGCCGACGCCGCACGCCAGGCGTTCGTCGACGGCCTGGGCCCTGCAATGGCTGCGGGGGTTGGCATCACCGCGCTCGGCGTCGTCATAGCGCTGGTCTGGGCCCCTTCCCGTACCGCCTCTCACGACAAGGACGCGTCATGACGCATTCCGCCCCTGGCACGCGCCACGCGCCGGAACACCACCGGCCGTCGGCCGACCCCCGGCGCTGGGCGGCGCTCGCCGTCATCTGCGTCGCGCAGTTCATGCTGATCCTCGACGTCACCGTCGTGAACGTCGCCCTGCCCGACATGGCCGCAGACCTTGCCCTCGACCGGGCGACGCTGACCTGGACCGTCACCGCGTACACCCTGTGCTTCGGCGGTCTGATGCTGCTCGGCGGCCGGCTGGCCGACGCACTCGGCGCCCGCCGTACGCTCCTGGCCGGGCTCGCGGTCTTCACCGCCGCCTCGCTGGTCACCGGACTCGCCGAGAACGCGCCCATGCTGCTCGGCGGCCGGGTCGCGCAGGGCGTCGGCGCCGCCCTGCTCTCCCCCGCCGCGCTCTCCATCGTCACCACCACCTTCCACGGCACCGAGCGCAACAAGGCGCTCGGCGTGTGGGCCGCGATCGGTGGCTCCGGGGCGGCCGCCGGGGTGCTGATCGGCGGCGCGCTGACCGAGGGGCCGGGCTGGCAGTGGGTCTTCTACGTCAACGTGCCGGTCGGCCTCGCCGTCCTGGCCGCTCTGCCCGTCCTCGTCCCCGCCCGCGCCCCGCAGCCGGCCCGGCTCGACCTGCCCGGCGCGCTGCTGGTCACCGCGGGCACCGGCTCGCTCATCTACGGCCTGGTCGAGGCCGGGGACGCAGGCTGGGGCAACGCCGCCACGCTGCTGCCGCTGTTCGCCGCAGTGGTGCTCTACTCGGGGTTCGCCGCGGTCGAACGCGCAAGCCGGGCTCCACTGATGGACCTGCGGATGTTCACCCGGCGCCCGGTGCTCGCGGGCGCGTTCCTGATGCTGATGGCAACCGCGCTCCTGATCGCATACTTCTTCCTCGGCTCGGTCTACCTCCAGCACCTGCGCGGCTTCAGTCCGCTGAAGACCGGCCTGCTGTTCCTGCCGGTGGCCGTGGCGACCGGCCTCGGCGCCCACCTCGCCTCCCGGCTCGTCGGACAAATCGGCAGCCGCGCCACCGCCGTGGCCGGCATGGCGATCGCGGCCGCCGGAACCGTGCCGCTCACCCAGCTGTCCGCCGACGGCAGCGCGTACGCGGGTCTGCTGCCCGGCTTCATCGTCGCCTCCCTCGGCCTCGGCGCGGTCTTCGTCACCGCCACCACCACCGCACTCGGCATGGTGGACCACCATGAAGCGGGCCTCGCATCTGGAGTCGTCAACACCTTCCACGAGGTGGGCGGTTCGATCGGCGTGGCGGTCGTCTCCACCGTCGCCGCCTCCGGTATCGAGTCCGGCGCCGTCGGTGGTTTCTCGGACGCCTTCACCCTGTGCGCCATCGCAGCGGCGACGAGTGCCGCAGTGGCGCTGGGCCTCGTACCGCGCGGCAAACCACAGATGACCGGCGGCCCGCACGTGCACTGAAGCATCATCACGCCGGGATGGGAAGCGGGAGTTCAGGCTGGCTTCCGCTTCCTCAAACATCGTCCCGCCCCTTGGCTGCATGAGCTTCGTGGGTGGACTCTACCCAGGAGTGGTATACCCTGGCGGGGTATATTGTGGTGACCCAATGCTCACAGCAGATACGGAAGCACGCGATGACGGTGCGTGAGTTCCCGTGGTTGCCCACCGGCGGAGTCATCCGCTGGGTACGCGGCATGTTCGTCACCCTGTGCGCCGTACTCGCCGTGCTCGTGCACCATGACCTCTCCCACGTCCCGATCGCCTCGGCTTCTGCCACTTCCGAGCGCGCCCCGGTCGCTTCGGCGTCCGCCATGGCTGGGCACGCGATGCACCATTCGGCGCCGATGTCCGCCCCGCACACGCAGACGGACTCGGCCGGGCAGAACGCGCTGACCGGTAGCCCGGACGGTGCGGCCTGCTCCTCGATGGTCATGCAGCACTGCTCGACGGCGAACGTCACCGCCGTACAGATCGCAGCGCCGGCAGAGTCGCCGATCCCGACGGTCCCCCTCCCCTACTCCACGGTCGCAGGCGTGGACATCGCACGGTCCGTAAGTCGTGCGCCACCAGACCCGTCCGTCCTCTCCCAGCTGCGCATTTAGGCCGTGCCCAACGGCTTCCTGCGTCCCCGCGACGCGAGCGAGCCGTGTCCGGACACAGACCGAACGCCCCTTTGCGCACTGAGAAGAGGACCTTTTCGTGAACAGTCTCAACCGTCGTTCCGTCCTGCTCGCAGGACTGGGCGCCGCAGGCACCGGCGTGCTCGCCGCCTGCAGCAGCTACGACCTCATCGGGCTTGTCGACGGCGGCCGTCGCCAGCTTGAAGAGGATGCCCTCCTTGCCGCGTCGCCAAGAAGAAGATCCTTGAACGGATCTCGGCGGACCCCCTCGTCGCTGTCGGCACCATCCACGAGTTCCTCTGGCGCCTTCAGGGACTCCACGCCGGTGTCGGTATCGACATCTCCGGATGGCGCCAGTAGCCATGCCGCGCAGCCAGTCACTCCTCCGCACGCAGACTTGCCCCGCTCACAGCCTCTCCTACCTGCAACTGTCCATCCCGGAGCGCAAAAGTGGGCAGATTCGACCCGGATTCGACCCGAGGGCCCTTCACCCCGGACTGAGCAGCGTTGACCTGCAACAATGCATGTTCTGCCGATGTGCCGCTCAAGAACCGGCAAAAAAATGCCACAGTTGGCAGCATTACGGACACTCTCTGGCAATTGCGCCAGCACCGCGAGTGGCTGCATTCGCTGTGGCCCTCTTCGACTTCCTCGGGCGTGAACTGACCAACAGCGGCACTCCGTTAGCCGTACCGTTGATCATCAAAAGATTGACCTACGCTCTGACCAGCCCTTTTATCGAATCCCTTCCGCCTGACAGAAGCCGCCTTGCGCAGCGGCCGTCGCCGTCACGACGCTGATCCCAACCACGGCACGCGGGGCGACGACGCCCCGCCGACAGGGACGGGAACCCCATGCCTCACATGACCGCCTTCGCCAGGAACCAGTGGTTCTTGGCGAAAGCAGGCAACGAGGTTCTCCCAAGCCCTGATCATTTTCAGACTCCGTTGATCACAAGAGCAGCGCGGACAGATGGCTCACCGTGAATGCGCGGTGCATGCCCACCGCACTTCCGTGGCGTCCATCGGGGACCTTGGCCGCTGCTGCCATTCCTCCGGACGAGAGCAGTCAACTCCCGGGATCGCCTGGCGCCGACATGCAGTTCCTTGCGCAGCGTTTCAGCTGAGACAGGCCGCTGATGACGCTCCCGGTGCCGGGCATCGAGCATCTTGGCGCGCTGCAACAAGGGATCATCCGCTCCATGCTCCGGCTCTCGCCCTTCCGCGCCATTGCCTTTCTTCGGCCACCCCGTCTCGTCCCGGACTGGATCGCCCGGCCGGTGCACGAGAAGTTCGACCGAGAGCAGCAGGGCGACGGGCGGCCACCCGGCGACAAGGACCGGCTTCCATTCCAGAGCCGGTGCCGCCGCGATGTTCGCTGCCAGAGAGACCGCGATCCCCAGAAAGAACGCCGACCAAAGGGACCACCGCGATCGGCGTGTCCGAGGCTCTGCGTGCTCAAGGAGACCGGCCGTAGCCAGGAGCAGTAGACCGTCGACCGACAGCGGCCACAGCGAGGCACTGACCGAGTCGGCCCCGCCCTGCAGGGCGAACTTCCGCTGATGGACGTACGAGGCGTACGCGGCGACCCCTGCGACGACAAGCGCACACAGGGGCCGCACCCACGTATCGGCATCGAGTCCGTGACGACGGGCAGGACGTCCGGCGGCCTGTCCAGGCCGCCTCACCCTGCCCCCTCCTTCACCCCAGGGAGCCCGCTCCTCCCGACCGGCGGCAGCCCGATCCGAAGCTCAACACCCATGCCACAGCCAGGATTCGCCGACCCGCCCAGTGCACAACCAGTGCACACTTGGCCGGGAAATCCGGGGAAATCGAGGGAACTGGAGGGAAGTCCTCCACATCCCTCAACGCGACTTCCCAGGTCAGCAGCGGTGCAGCTCAGGCCCAGGATGCCACCGGCACAAACGAACTGTCCTGCCGGAACAGCCCCGTGCCGTCCGGCAGATCCACGCGGAGTTGGTAGTCGTAGTGGCGGAGGTAGCGGCCCGGGTAGTTGTACGACTCGAAACGGATCGAGTCCGTTGCCGTGCCGGTGCGGGCGATGAAGGTTGCGTCGCGGGCGAACGTCGTTGTGCCGTCGTTGGGGTCGAAGCGGCCTCGGAAGCCGTAGTGGCGCAGGTAGTTGCCGGAGGCGTCGCGGAAGGAGTAGGCGTTCGCGTCGGCGAGCCCGGCGACGACGGTGAAGGTGGACGCCTGCTTCTCGGCGGCTGTGCTGGAGCCGGTCACCACCGGGAGGTTGAGCAGCGCGGACTGCTGTTGCCAGTAGCGGGTGGAGTAGTTGGCGGAGCGGAAGGAGCGGGTGGTGTTGCGGGCCAGGCTCACGCCGCCCGAGACCGTCTCCTTGATCACGGTGAAGTGGCGTGCGGTGCCCGAGATGCCGGGCAGGGCGCGCGGCGCGCTCCAGGTGGCGAACGTGTCGTAGCTGTCGCTGTAGTAGTACGTGCCGTCGCCGTAGCCGTCGAAGAAGATGCGCCAGCCGCCGTTGTCGAGTTGCACCAGTGCAGGGCCCTCGCGGTAGCTGCCCCAGCCCGCCCAGTCGCCGGTGCGGCGGATGGTGTACGGGCCGGTGAGGCTGGACGCCGTGGCGTACTCGATGTACTTGGTCGTCTCGTTCTTCGGGAAGGCGTGGTAGGTCGAGCCGATCCGCACGATGAAGGTGTCGATGTGGTTGGCGCCGATGCCGGACAGGGGGACGGGTGAAGTCCAGGCGGTGAGCGCGGAGTTGGTGGCTCGGAGACGGTACGGGGTGAAGATCCACTCGTCGTTGGTGGTGGAGCAGGACACGATGACGTTCACGCTGCCGTCACTGTCGACGAACCACTCGGGCGCCCAGGCGCGCGACAGGTTGGCGATCGGGACCGGGTAGTCGTACAGGAACGTCCAGTTGACCCGGTCGGAGCTGCGGGCGAAGCCGATGGTGGTGCTGGTGTCCTGCCATGTGTGCGTGGTGTAGGTGATGTAGTAGTAGCCGTCGGTGTGCCGGAAGATCGCGGCGTCGCGGATCCGGTTGGCGGGCGGGGCGTAGGCCGAGGACTTCAGCAGCCGGAAGTCGGTGGCGTCGTCGGACTGGTAGACGTTCACGGTCCCGTCGTTGCTGTTGAGGAACGGGACGATGGTGTAGCGGGTGGCGGAACCGCTGGGGGGCGCGGCGGCCTCGGCGGTGCCGGGCATGCCGGGCAGTTCACCCAGGACGAGCGCCGAGGCGGGCAGGGCGGCCAGCGTGCGCAGCAGGGTGCGGCGGGACGGCGTGGCGGGGGGACGTGGGGTCATGTGCGGCTCTCCTCCGACCCGGGATTCGATATACCGAACTCAGTTCGGAAAGTCGGTCAGAAGGTAGGGGTGAGGTCGCAGCGCGTCAATGGTTCGCGCACGATGGAACGAGGCCTGTGGGAATGCTGTGGCGGACAGGTGAACCGGCTTTCTTTTCAACCGCGTTCCCCCCGAAGCCCTCCTGACGTTACCGTTCGGTAGACAACACGCTCCGGAGGTGTCCCGCATGACGCTCGACCGTTCCGCCGGCCTGGCGGAGACCGCCCGCGCGCTGGCCGACGGGGAAGTGACGTCCGGCGCCCTCGTCGAGGCGGCCCTGGCCCGTATCGAGGCGACGCAGGGCACCCTCAACGCCTTCCGGATCGTGCGCGCCCAGGCGGCGCTCGCCGAGGCCGAGGCCGCCGACCGGGATCTGGCCGCCGGGGTGCGCCGTCCGTTGCTCGGCGTGCCCGTCGCCGTCAAGGACGACATGGACGTGGCCGGTGAGCCCACCGCGTTCGGCTGCGCGGGTGGGTTCCCGCCGGTCGCCGAGGACGGTGAGGCGGTACGGCGACTGCGCGCGGCCGGCGCCGTGATCGTCGGCAAGACGAACACCTGCGAACTCGGGCAGTGGCCCTTCACCGAGGGGCCCGCGTTCGGCGCGACCCGCAATCCGTGGAGCACGGACCATACACCGGGCGGCTCCTCCGGCGGTTCGGCGGCCGCGGTCGCGGCAGGCCTGGTACCGGCCGCGCTCGGCTCGGACGGCGCCGGGTCGGTGCGCATCCCGGCGTCCTGGACCCATCTGATCGGCATCAAGCCGCAGCGCGGGCGCATCTCCACCTGGCCGCGCGGCGAGTCGTTCCAGGGCATCACGGTCAACGGCACTCTGGCCCGCACGGTCGCGGACGCGGCCCTGCTGCTGGACTCGGCCAGCGGCAACCACGAACACGACCCGCACCGCCCGCCGGTGCTCGACGTGTCCGAGGCGGTGGGCCGCGACCCCGGCCGACTGCGCATCGCCCTCTCCCTGAAGCCGCCGTTCACCGCACTGCCCGCCCGGCTGCACCCGGAGATCCGCGCCCGGGTCGTCGAACTCGCCGAGCGACTCGCCGCGTTGGGACACACCGTCGAGGAGGCCGACCCGCCGTACGGCCAGATCGGGCTGACCTTCGTCCCGCGCGCCACGGTCGGGGTCGCCGAGCGGGTCCGCGAGGCACCCGACCCCGCGCTCCTGGACCCGCGCACGCGTGACGCGGCACGGCTCGGGAGGCTGCTCGGCGGGGCCCCGCTGCGAGCGGCCCGGCGTGCCGAGGCGGCCCTGCACCGCCGTATCGGCGGATTCTTCTCGTCGTACGACGTGGTCCTCGCACCGACGACAGCCGCTCCCCCGCCCCGGATCGGCGCCATGCTGAAACTCGGCGGTCTCGCCACCGACCGCGCCATGATCGCCGCCTGCCCGTACGCCTGGCCGTGGAACGTGCTGGGCTGGCCCGGCGTCAATGTCCCGGCCGGTTTCGTCACCGGTGGTCTGCCGGTCGGGGCGCAGCTGCTGGGGCCCGCGCACAGCGAGCCGCTGCTCGTCTCGCTCGCCGCACAGCTGGAGGCCGACCTGCGCTGGCACGAGCTGCGCCCTCCCGAGCAGCTCGCCTCGGAGTCCCCTGCGGCATAGGGGCTCCATCTGCTGGCCCTCGAAGTCGGGTAAGTGAGCGTAACCATGTATGAGTGAGTGTCGTTGTGCAGAGCGTGAATCTGACGGAATGGGCTAAGACGCAGGGCGTGCATCCGCAGACCGCGTATCGCTGGTTCCGTGAGGGGGTGTTGCCGGTACCGGCTCAGCGGGTCGGGCCACGCACGATCCTGGTGAACATCGACGCGAACACCACGCCCGAGGCCATCGGCGGTCTGGGCCTGTATGCCCGCGTCTGCTCGCACGATCAGAAGACCGATCTGGAACGCCAGGTCGCTCGGCTGTCGGCGTGGGCGGCGAAGGCCGGTCACCGAGTCGTTCGTGTTGAGGCGGAGATCGCTTCCGGGATGAACGGCTGCCGTTCCAAGGCCCGGCGTCTGCTGGCCGACTCGCAGGTGACCTGCGTGGTGGTGGAGCACAAAGACCGGCTCGGCCGGATGAACGTCGAGCTTGTCGAGGCCGCCTTGTCCGCGACGGGCCGTCGCCTGCTGGTGCTGGACGACGGCGAGGTCGAAGACGACCTGGTGCGGGACATGGTGGAGGTACTGACCTCGTTCTGCGCCCGCCTGTATGGCCGCCGCTCGGCGAAGAGGCGAGCGAAGGCCGCGCTGGAGGCCGCCGAACATGGCTGACCTGCGCCCGATTGATCCGTCGTTCGTGGCTCTCGGCCCGTCCGGCGTCGCGATCCGTACCCGGCTCAAGGCTATCACGGCCGAGGACGAGAAGGTGCTCAGGCTGGTCGGTGACCATTTGGGGACTCTGGCCGGGCGTGACCTCAAGGCCCGCTGTGCGGCCGGTCTGGAGCACGACAGCGACCAGTGGGCGGAGCGCAAGCGCGCCCTGACGCAAGAGGCGTCGTCCCGCTGGGCCGGGAGCATCACGAAGGCCACCCACGACCAGTGGGCGCTGGCCCGCCGCGCCCAACTCGCCCACATCCAGAACCTGGAGGCCGGTGTCCGTACGATTGCGCACCGGCTGTCCCTCCCGGTCGGGGAGAAGGGCACAAAGCGGGCGCCGGGCGGATACCACACGAAGCAGGAGTGGTTCGCCAAGTCCCGCCGCCTGCACGTGCTTGAGGACCGGCTGATTGCTGAGCGGGCCGACCGTGGAGCCGGGCGCGTCCGAGTAGCACGCGGCGGTGAACGCCTGCTTGGCACCCGGCACAATCTCACGGCCGCGAACCTGACCGAGACCGAATGGCGTGAGCGTTGGCAGGCCGAGCGCCGGTTTCTCCAGGCGGACGGCGAGTCGGGGAAGCGGTTCGGGAACGAGACGATCCGCGTCACCCCTGACGGGGAGGTCAGCATCAAACTGCCCGCCCCGCTGGCTCATCTGGCCAACGCCCCACGCGGGCGGTACGTCCTCACTGGCACCGTGGTGTTCCATCACCGGGGCGACGAATGGGCCGACCGCGTCACCGGCAACCGGGCGGTCGCCTACCGCATCCACGAAGACGTGCAGCGCAGGCGCTGGTACCTGACCGCCTCCTGGTCCATCCCACCGGTCAAGACCGTTCCCCTGGCCCGTGCCCGCGCCGGAGGGCTGATCGGCGTGGACACCAACGCCGACCACCTGGCCGCCTGGCGGCTCGACCAGCATGGCAACCCGTGTGGTGAGCCCCGAAGGTTCTTCTTCACCTTGTCCGGCACCGCCGATCACCGTGACGCGCAGGTCCGGCACGCCCTCATCCGACTCCTGCACTGGGCAGCCCGGCGCCAACTCGCCATCGGCATCGAAGACCTGGACTTCCAGGTGGAGAAGACCAGGGAGAAGCACGGCCGCCGCAAGCGGTTCCGCAAGCTGATCTCCGGCATGCCCGTGAGCAGGCTGCGCGCCCGGCTCCTCAGCATGGCCACCGAACTCGGCTTGACGATCGTCGCCGTGGACCCCGCCTACACCTCAATGTGGGGCGCCCAGCACTGGCAAAAGCCACTCACCAGCAACACCAGGAAGACCACCCGCCACGACGCGGCAGCCGTGGCGATCGGCAGGCGCGCCCTGGGGCACCCGATCCGGCGACGGACGGCACCGCCCCCGCACGACCAGAGCGATCGTGCGGGGCATCGGACCGTCCAGGCCCGACCGGGCGTCGCAGGGCGTGAGGAAACCCGCCCCTCCGTCCCCGGACAACGGGCACGACCCGTTGCGCCGGACGTGAGAGCGAAAGCGGGGGACCAGTGTGCCCAACACCGTTCGGGGCACGCGGCTCAGCACGGGTACCGACAACAGGACCCATTCCCGCTCAGCCTTTAGGAACGGTTTTCGCCGCCCGCTAACGTGACCCCCGTGACTGCCTTCACGGATGAGAACGTCCCCGGCCGCTTCGGCCCGACCGCGACCATCGAGGCCGACCCGCGTGAGGTCGGCCGGGTGCGCACGGAGTACTCGCCCGCGCACGACGGCGACCCCGATCCGGGGGAGATCGTCTGGACGTGGGTGCCGTTCGAGGAGAACGACGGGCGGGGCAAGGACCGCCCGGTGCTGGTCGTGGCGCGGGAGGCGGCGGGTACGTTTCTCGCCGTGCAGTTGTCCAGCAAGCGGCACGACGGCGACCGGGAGTGGGTGCCGATCGGCAGCGGGCCGTGGGACCGGTCGGGGCGGGACTCGTGGGTGGACGTGGACCGGGTGCTGCGGCTGCACGAGCAGGGCATGCGGCGGGAGGCGTGCGCGCTGGACCGGATGCGGTTCAACCTGGTGCGCCACCGGTTGCGGGAGCGCTACGGCTGGAGCTGAACGGGGCTAGGGCCAATGCCGTTGCTTTAGGTCACGGGCGTAGGCTGCCCAGTGGTGGTCCCGGGGGTGGTTCGGGTGTCGGCGAGTGTGTCTGAGTTATCGGGTCTGGGGCTGTTGACCTGGGTGTATCCGCCGGGGTTGGTGGATCGGGTGGTAGCCGCTTGCGGGTGCGCAGAACAACGCAAACGGCTCCTTCCCGCACGGCTGGTGGTGTACTTCGTGCTGGGGCTGGCGCTGTTCTCTCCGGCTCCGTATCTGGAAGTGATGCGGCACCTGGTCCAGGGCCTGCGGGGCCAGGGGCTGCTGAGCGGCTGGCACCTGCCGGCGAAGTCCTCGCTGTTTCGGGCCCGGCAGCGGCCGGGCTCAGAGCCCTTGCGGGTGCTGTTCGCCACGACCGCCAAGCCGATGGCCACCGAGGCGACGCCCGGCGCGTTCTGGCGTGGACTGCGACTGCTGGCCGTGGACGGCACCTGCTGGGACGTCGCGGACACCGAAGCCAACGAGGCCGCGTTCGGACGTCCGGGCAGCGGCCGCGGGACGGGCCAGAGCGCGTTTCCGCAGGTGCGGATGGCTGCGTTGGTGGAGGTGGGCAGTCATGCGGTGCTGGACGCGGAACTCGCCGGCTGCCGCACCGGGGAAGTCACCCTGGTCGGCCGCCTGCCACGTTCGGCCGGTCCCGGCCAGCTCGTCCTGGCCGACCGTGAGTTCCTCGGCGTCCCGTTGTGGCAGGCATTCACCGCCGCCGGCGCCGATCTGCTGTGGCGGGTGCCCGCCAACCGCGTCCTGCCGGTGATCAAGCAGTTCCGCGACGGGTCGTGGCTCTCACCGATCCGCGCCAGCGGCGGCCCTGCCCGGGATGAGCCGGTCGTGGTCCGTGTCCTGGCCTACCAGCTCAAGGACCGGGTCGGTGAGGGCGCAGCTGACGGCTACCGCCTGGTCACCACGCTGCTGGACGCCCGACGGTATCCGGCGAGGCAACTGGCCGCGCTCTACTGCGAACGCTGGGAGGTCGAGTCCGTCTTCGCCGAGATCAAAACCCATCAGCGCGGCGCCCGGGTCGTCCTCAGCAGCAAAACCCCTGATGGTGTCCGCCAGCAGATCTGGGCGCACCTGCTGGTCCACCATGCTCTGCGCGAGCTCATGCTGAGAACGGCGGCCCCCCGTGGCCTGGATCCCGACCGCATCTCGTTCACCGAAACCCTGCGCTCTGCCCGGCGCAGCGTGACCGTCACGCCGGGCAGTTTTTCCCCCTGACCTCCTGGTCACAGCCCTGCTGATGCTCGAGCAGGACCTCCTGGAACGGCTCCTGCCCGTCAGACGTCTGCGCAGCCAGCCCCGAGTCGTGAAACGCAAGATGTCCAACTACCGGCTCAAACGGGCTGAACACCATGCCTGGCCCCAGCCCACCCGCACCGGCACCCAAGCCATCCTCACCACAAGACCCCAACCCGCAGACGCGTAATGCAACGGCATTGGGGCTAGGGCCTGTCCGGCGGATCATGCCGCAGACACGGGGTCTGGCACGCCCATCTGCGGTGTTGTCCTCGGTTGTCGACGCTCCGCGTCGCCGCCCTCCTCCGCCTTGCAGCTGGACGCACCAGACCCCGCTCACCTGCGCCGATCAGTCACCGCCGCTTCCCTGCAGCCTGATCCGCCGGACAGGCCCTAGGTGGGAACGCCTGTACGAAAGCCTCGCGGACCACCGCACCGGGCGTACGGTCCAGCACCCCGAACACCACGTGCTCGAACCTGGCTGCGAACCGTCCGCCGGGGCCCAGCAGCTGCCGGAAGGCGCCGGCGACCTGCGTCGGGTCGTTCTGGAAGACTCCGCAGCCCCAGGCGCCCAGCACCAGCCGCCGGTAGCCGTGGTGGGCGGCCGTCTCCAGGACGCGTTCGGCCCGCGCGGCCAGGGCGTGCGGCAGTTCGGCCGTGCGCTGCGGTGCCGTGCGGCGCACCACCCCGGCGTTCGGGGCGGCGGCGGTCAGGAACCCTGCGGTGTACGGCTCGTCCAGCAGCCGGCCCCGGTCGTCGCGGAAGACGGGCACGGCGGGTGAGTGGATGACACGGGCCGTGTAGAACGGGTCTCGGTGGGTGCGGTGGTGGTCGTAGAACTCCGGGGCCCGCAGCAGGCACGTATACAGGGCGGAGGCGCGACACAGGGCCTCCTCCTGGGCCTGGGCGCCGTTGAGGAAGCCGCCGCCCGGGTTGCGGGCGGAGGCGAAGTTCAGGACGGCAGCCGGACCGATCCGGCGGGCGGCCTCCAGACTGCTCTCGCCCGTGACCTCGAAGAACGTGTCCACCGCGGGCGCGGGTGCCATCGGCACCGGTTCCGGACCGTGCATCCGCGTCCCCGCTCGCGCTGCGTCCACGGCGGCGGCCACGGACACCGTGCGCCCGTCGGACGCCCGATAGGCCCCCGCGGCCACGATCTGCTCGGTCTCCCGCGCGATGCCGCGCAGCCGCGCGCTCACGGCACAACCCCCGTGTGCGCCACGAGCGCGCGCTGCGCTGCCTCCCCCGTCGTGCTCATGAACGCATCGTGAGCGATGCTGGTCATGCGGCGCAACAGAGTTTTCCCTGCCCCCCAACGAGAGGTGACCGACCCCTTACGCCTCGCGGCGCACTCTTGTGCGAAGCGACGAGAGGGTCTTGGGTGGGACGAGTGTGCCGGTCCGACTTGCGCTCCTCCGGACCGGCGGCATGGTGGAATCTCAGGAGGATCCCGACATGTCCGACTCAGTCAGTGGCTGTACGGAGCCACGTCCCGCCGTCACCGAAGCGGAGGTTGAGGCGCTGGTCCGTGGCATCTGCTTCAAGACCGGCCCGCCCCGCGCCCTCGGTGTCGAAGTGGAATGGCTCGTCCAAGAGCTGCAGAAACCGCAGCTCCCCGTCACACCCGAACGACTCGAAGCGGCCTACGCCGCACTGAGCACCGTCCCACTGCGGTCGGTGCTCACCGTAGAACCCGGCGGCCAGCTGGAGCTCAGCTCGCCGCCCGCCGCCTCCCTGATGGAGTGCATCGGCACCGTCTCCGCCGATCTGGACGCCGTCCGCGCGACCCTGCGCGAGCATGATCTCGGCCTCCTTGGCATCGGCCACGACCCGTGGCACGCTCCCCGCCGCTTCCTGCGCGAGCCGCGCTACGACGCGATGGAGACCTGTCTCGACCGCACCGGCCCGGCCGGCCGCGCCATGATGTGCACTTCGGCCTCGGTCCAGGTGTGCCTGGACGCCGGCTTCGAGGAGCCCGGCCCGCTCGGCCATGTGCGGCGCTGGTGGCTGGCGCACCACCTGGGCGCGGTCCTGCTCGCCGCCTTCGCCAACTCCCCGCTGGCCGGGCACCGGCCCACCGGCTGGCTGTCCACCCGTCAGCTGCGGTGGATCCAGATCGGCGCGGGCCGGGCGGGTGCGCCCGCACTGGACGTCGATCCGCGCGGCGCCTGGGCACGCCATGTGCTGGACGCACCGGTGATGTGCGTACGGCGGGACGGCGGCCCGTGGGATGTGCCCGAGGGACTGTCCTTCCGGGAGTGGACCAGGTCGGGGTCGCCCAGGCCTCCGACCCGGGACGACCTCGGTTACCACATGACCACGCTGTTCCCGCCGGTCAGACCGCGCGGCCATCTCGAGCTGCGGATGATCGACGCGCAGCCCGGCGACGAGGGGTGGACCGTTCCGCTCGCCGTGACCGCGGCGCTGTTCGACGACCCGGAGGCCGCCGAGACCGCCTACCGCGCGGTGAAACCCCTGGCGGAGCGGGCCATGTCGCTGCCTGCGCCGCACAATCCGCTGTGGCTGGACGCGGCCCGGTACGGGCTCGCCGACCGGGAGTTGCACGAGGTGGCCGTCGTCTGTTTCGCGGCGGCGCTGCGGGCGCTGCCCCGGCTCGGCGCCGGCACCGAGGTCACCGACGCCGTGGCGGCGTATCAGGACCGCTATGTCACCAGGGGCCGCTGCCCCGCCGACGATCTGTTGGACCGGCTGCGCGGTACGGACCTCCCCCGGTCCCGGCCTCGCTCGACCGGGGGGATCCCCACCCCGCACGGGAAGGACTTCCGCACATGACCGACCCCGCCCTCGACACGGATACCGACACCGAGACCGACATCGAAGCCTTCCGCGAGCGCGCGCTGACCTCGCTCACCACCGCGCGGGAGCGCACTACGCTCCTGACCAGCTGTGTCGAGGAGCCCGACCTGACGGCCCAGCACTCGCCGCTGATGTCCCCGCTGGTGTGGGATCTCGCGCACATCGGCAACCAGGAGGAGCTGTGGCTGCTGCGGGCGGTCGCCGGGCAGGAGGCGATACGGCCCGAGATCGACAACCTCTACGACGCCTTCGAGCACCCGCGCGCCGAACGGCCCTCGCTGCCGCTGCTGCCGCCCGCCGAGGCCCGCCGGTACGCGGCCGAGGTGCGCGGGCGTGCCCTGGACGTGCTGGACGGCACTGCGTTCCACGGGACGCGTCTGACGGAGGCGGGTTTCGCCTTCGGGATGATCGCGCAGCACGAACAGCAGCACGACGAGACCATGCTGATCACCCATCAGCTCCGCCGGGGCCCGCAGGCGCTGCACGCCCCCGATCCGGAGCCCGCCCCGCTGTTCACCGGGCCCGCCGAAGTCCTGGTACCCGGCGGCCCGTTCACCATGGGCACCTCCACCGAGCCATGGGCACTCGACAACGAACGGCCCGCGCACCGGCGCGAGGTGCCGCCGTTCTACATCGACACGACCCCGGTGACGAACGCGGCCTACCAGGCGTTCATCGAGGACGGCGGCTACGACGACCCGCGCTGGTGGGCGGCGGACGGCTGGACGCACACCCGCCGCAACTCCATCCACGCCCCGGCGTTCTGGCGCCGCGACGGCGGACAGTGGCTGCGCCGCCGCTTCGGCGTCACCGAGGTGGTGCCGCCCGACGAGCCGGTGCTGCACGTGTGCTGGTACGAGGCGGACGCCTACGCCCGCTGGGCCGGGCGCCGGCTGCCCACCGAGGCCGAGTGGGAGAAGGCCGCCCGCCACGACCCGGCGACCGGCCGCTCGACCCGCTACCCGTGGGGCGACGCCGACCCGGCGCCCGAGCACGCCAACCTCGGCCAGCGGCATCTGCGCCCGGCGCCCGCCGGTAGCTACCCCGCCGGGGAATCGCCCCTGGGCGTACGGCAGTTGATCGGCGACGTGTGGGAGTGGACGGCGAGCGACTTCCTGCCGTATCCGGGGTTCACGGCGTTCCCGTACAAGGAGTACTCGGAAGTGTTCTTCGGACCCGAGTACAAGGTGCTGCGGGGCGGTTCGTTCGCGGTGGACCCGGTGGCCTGCCGGGGCACGTTCCGCAACTGGGACTATCCGATCCGGCGGCAGATCTTCTCCGGGTTCCGCACGGCTCGCTCGGGGGACGTCTGATGTGCCGTCACCTGGCGTATGTGGGCCCCGAGGAGCCGCTCGGCCGGCTCCTGGTGGACCCGGCGCACGGTCTGTACCGGCAGTCCTGGGCTCCCCGGCGGCAGCGGTACGGAACGGTCAACGCCGATGGTTTCGGGGTCGGTTGGTACGCCGAGGGGGACCCGGTGCCGGCCCGGTACCGGCGGGCCGGGCCGATCTGGGCGGACCTGTCCTTCGCCGACCTGGCGCGGGTCGTACGGTCCGGCGCGCTGCTCGCCGCCGTGCGGGACGCGACGCTGGCGGGTGCCGACGCGGAGGCCGCCGCGGCGCCGTTCGCCGCGGGGTCCTGGCTGTTCAGCCACAACGGCGCCGTCACGGGCTGGCCCCACTCGCTCGCCCCACTCACCGGGGGCCTGTCCCCGGTGGACCTGCTGTCCCTGGAGGCCCGTAACGACTCCGCCCTCGTCTGGGCCCTCGTGCTCGCCCGGCTGCGTGCCGGTGACGACATGGGCCGGGCCCTGGCCGACACGGTCCCGGAGGTCGCCGCGGCGGCCCCCGGCTCCCGGCTCAACCTGCTGCTCACCGACGGCGTGTCCGTCGCCGCCACCACCTGGGGCGACACCCTCTGGTATCTCGCCCGGCCCGACGGCGGCACCGTCGTGGCCTCCGAACCGTACGACGACGATCCGCGCTGGCAGGAGGTCCCCGACCGCACCCTGCTCGCGGCGAGCCGCACCGAGGTGCAGCTCACCCCGCTCAAGGAGCCGAGCGACGCCTCGGCGGACGCACCACCGAAGGAGCCCCGCACGTGAGTCCGTTCCTTCTCACCCGCACCCTGCCCGAGGACGCCACGGACGCGGCACTGCGCGCCGACGTCCAGCAGGGACTGACCAGCACGCCCAAGACACTGCCGCCGAAGTGGTTCTACGACGCGTACGGCAGCGACCTGTTCGAGCAGATCACCGAACTGCCCGAGTACTACCCGACGCGCGCCGAACGGGAGATCCTCATCACCCGCTCCGCCGAGATCGCCGCCACGGCCCGCGCCCGCACCCTCGTCGAACTGGGCTCCGGCTCCTCCGACAAGACCCGGCACCTGATCGACGCGCTGACCGGGCTGCACACCTACGTCCCGGTCGACGTGAGCGAGAGCGCCCTCACCCAGGCCGGGCAGGCGCTCGTCGCGGAACGGCCCGGCCTGAGCGTGCACGCGCTGATCGCCGACTTCACCGCACGCCTGGAACTGCCGGACACGCCGGGCCCCCGGCTGCTGGCGTTCCTCGGCGGCACGATCGGCAACCTGCTGCCGGCCGAGCGCGCGGCGTTCCTGGCCTCGATCCGCGCCCTGCTCTCGCCGGGCGACACCCTGCTGCTCGGCACGGACCTGGTCAAGGACGAGCAGGTCCTGGTCCGCGCGTACGACGACGCGGCCGGGGTGACGGCCGCGTTCAACAAGAACGTCCTGGCCGTGGTCAACCGCGAGCTGGGCGCCGACTTCGACCCCGGCGCCTTCGACCACGTGGCCCTGTGGGACACGGCCGACGAGTGGATCGAGATGCGGCTGCGCTCCCGCACGCACCAGACCGTGAAGGTTCCCGCGCTCGATCTCGCCGTGGACTTCGCGGCGGGCGAGGAGTTGCGCACCGAGGTGTCGGCGAAGTTCCGCAAGGAGGGTGTACGCGCCGAACTCGCCGCTGCCGGACTGAGGTTGAGCCACTGGTGGACGGACGGCGAGGGTCGTTTCGCGCTGTCGCTGAGCACCGTTCGCTGATCAGCCGAAGGGGACCGCCAGCGCCTCGGTGATCCGACGGGAGGCGCGGCGGGCCTCCGTCGCCGGGTCGGCACCGGTGAGCACCTTGGTCATGTACTCCTTGATCGGGTTGTCGGCCTCCACGTTCGCCCACTCGGGAGTGCTGGGGGTCGCCCGGCCCTGCGCGGCCCCGGCCGCCATGGCGGCGACCCCCTCCTCGTCGGCGACGGCCTGTGCGAGCGTCGTCTTGTTGGGGACGTAGTTCATGGTGCGGGCCAGCTCGGTGTTCCACTTGGCTCCGGCGAGCGCCTCCACGACGGCGACGGCGCCGTCGCGTGCGTCGGTGTTGTTCGGGATGACGAGGTCGGAGCCCCCGGTGAAGACGGCGCCGGGCCGGTCGGCGCTCTTGCCGGGGACGGGGAAGAAGCCCAGCTCGCCGTCGAGTTCGGGGTTCTGCTGCACGATCGCGCGGGCGAGCCCCGGCACGGCCACGATCTGCGCCACGCGTCCCTCGGCGAACACACCGGCCTGCGGCGGGTGTTCCTCGTCCGCGTCGACCGGGCCCTTGCCGAGGGCCTGGAGCCGCCGGTAGAAGTCCATGCCGCGCAGGGCGGCCGGGGTGTCCAGGGTGCCCCGCCAGGTGCCGCCGTCCTCCTGCGCCAGGTCGCCGCCCTCGTCCCAGACGAAGCCGGAGAGCGTGTACCAGTCCTGCCCTGCCAGGTAAATTCCTTGGTTTCCGGCCGAGTTGAGCTTCTCGGTGGCGGTGAGCCACTCCTCGCGGGTCCGCGGCGGGGCCTCGATACCGGCCTGCCGGAAGAGGTCCTTGCGGTAGATGACGACGCGATTGGCCGCGTACCAGGGGATGCCGTACTGCGTCGACCGCTGCCGGCCCGGCTCGGCGAGGCCGGGCAGCCAGTCGCGCATACCCCAGTCCCGCAGCGACTCCAGGGTCAGGTCGAGCAGTCCGCCTCCCTCGACGTACTGCGGGACCTGGGTGTTGCCGACCTCGATCACATCCGGCCCGGCGGTGGCCCCGGTGGCGTCCGTTTCGAGGGCGGCCTGCACCTTCTCGCCGATCCCGGTCCACTCCTGGATGCGGATGTCGAGGTCGAGGTCGCCGTGGGTGCGCTCGAACTCCTCGGTGAACCGCTCCAGGAAGTCCTTCGAGGCGCTGTCCTTCATCAACCACACGGTGACGGTGCGCCGTTCGGTCCCCCCGCCCTGCGGCACGAGTCCGCATGCGCCGACGAGGGATACGGAGACGCAGACGAGGGCGAGGCGGCGAAGTCTCACGAGGGGTGGTCCTGTTCTGTCTGGCGGACAGGGCGGAGTGTCCCGACGTGGGGGAACGAGCGCGAGGGCTCGCACGGGTGTGCCGATTTTGGTATGGACCAATGCGGAGGTCAAGGGATTCCCGGCGAGCCGGCCGACGCCTCGCGCTCCGGCGCAGCTTGGGGCACGGTGGAGTGACGCGTGACACACGGGTCACGGCGGAGAGGAGTACCTGCATGTCGAACCACACCTACCGGGTCACGGACATCGTCGGCACCTCGCCCGAGGGCGTCGACAAGGCCATCCGCAACGGCATCAGCCGCGCCTCGCAGACCCTGCGCAACCTGGACTGGTTCGAGGTGACCGAGGTACGGGGCCAGCTCGACAACGGGGAGATCGCGCACTGGCAGGTCAGCATGAAGGTCGGATTCCGCCTCGAGGACGCAGGCTGAGCGGCGGCCCCGGGGTCAGGTCCTGCCTTCCCGCTCCTGCGCCACCTTCAGTGCGGCGGAGGGGGCCGCCCAGCGCGCCCGTACGACGGTGAATCCGGCCTGCTCGGCGTCCTCGCACACCAGTTCGTCGTCGTCCACGAGGACGCGGATCTCCCGGGTGCGGGCGAGTCGGCGGAGGATCCCCAGCTTGGTGTACCGGGCGGGCCTGCGGTCATCGTTGCGCCGCATGTACACGCGCCCCTCGGGCAGGCCGTGCGCGGCCAGCCACTCGAGCGTGTCCGGCCGGCAGCGCTCGGGCCGTCCGGTGAGGTAGACGACCTCGCATTCCCGCGCGCTCTCCAGCGCCAGCGTCACTCCTTCGGCGATCGGCGGATCCTCGGGCGCGGCTGCGAAGAAGCCGTCCCAGTCACGCGGCTTGCGCTCCAGGAACCGCTGCCGGTGAGCGGTGTCGGCGAGGGTGTTGTCCAGATCGAAGACGGCGAGCGGGCGTTCGTCACGTGCGGTCACAGTGCCACCCTAGACGGGGAATGCCAGGGCTTTCCGGGCGTTGAACCCTGTGTGAGTTCCGTGATCGCCCAGACCCGCTTCTCCGTCCTCGACCGTTCCCGGACCCGAGAGGGACACACGAACGCCGAGGCGCTGCGCGACACCGTGCGGCTGGCGCAGGAACTGGAGGGACTCGGCTACCACCGCTTCTGGGTCTCGGAACACCACGGGGTACCCGGCGTCGCCGGATCCGCGCCGACCGTGCTGGCCGCCGCCGTGGCCGCCGCGACGCGGACGATCCGGGTCGGCACCGGAGGCGTCATGCTGCCGAATCACCAACCCCTCATCGTGGCCGAGCAGTTCGGCGTGCTGGAGTCGCTCTTCCCGGGGCGGATCGACATGGGGCTGGGCCGGTCGGTGGGCTTCACCGACGGCGTACGCAAGGCGCTGGGCCGCGACAAGGGCGTCGCCGAGGACTTCGCCGCCCAGCTCGACGAGCTGCTGGGCTGGTTCCGCGGCACCTCCCCGACGCGGGTCCACGCGCGTCCCGCGGAGGGCCTCACCGTGCCGCCGTTCGTGCTCGCGATGGGCGAGGGGGCCGCCATCGCCGCCCGCGCGGGCCTGCCGATGGTCATCGGCGACCTCAGGAACCGCGAGAAGATGCGGCGCGGGATCGACCACTACCGTGCGAACTTCCGGCCATCGGAGTGGGCGTCGGAGCCGTACGTCGTCATCTCCGGCACGGTCGCGGTGGCCGCGACCCCCGAGGAGGCCCGGCGACTGCTGATCCCGGAGGCCTGGTCCATGGCGTACTCGCGCACGCACGGCACCTTCCCGCCGCTGCCGCCCGCCGAGCGGGTCGAGGCGCTCACCATGACGGACCGGGAGCGCGGTTTCTACGAGTCCGGTCTCACCGGCCAGCTCGCGGGCACCGAGGGAGAGGTCGCCCACGAGCTGGAGACCGTGCTGAAGGAGACGGGCGCGCAGGAGGTCCTGGTCACGACCAGCACGTATGACCGTGCGGCCCTGCTGGACTCCTATCGGCGGCTTGCCCGGATCATCGGCTCATAGCCCGGCGGGCTCTCGGCCCGCACCTCCAGCGCCCGGTCGACCGTGTGCGTCCAGCCCGGCTCGGGTGTCGTGGCCGGCTGGGCGGCGTGGGCGAGGGAGCGGCGGTCGGGGTGGGTGCCCGGTGGGATCGGGTCCCGTACGTGCACCTCGGCGACCAGGCCGCGGGCCGTCGCCACCCGCCACAGGGAGGCGAGGAGGGAGTCCTCGCCGACGAAGGCCGGGGCGGTGCTGGCGTGGCCGTCGGCGAGGCGGTAGTGGATGCGGACGGGCTGGACGGGGACCCCGGCGTCGAGGGCGGCCTGGAAGGCGGCCCGCCGGAAGGTGCCCTGGGCGCGACCGCACCACGTGCTGCCCTCGGGGAAGACACCGACCGCCGTCCCGGACCGCAGGAGGTCGGCGATGTGTGCCACCGTTCCCGGCAGCGCGCGCAGCCGGTCACGTTCGATGAACAGGACACCCGCGCGCGCTGCCAGCGCACCCGCGACGGGCCACTGCCGTATCTCGGTCTTGGCGACCATGCGCGCCGGGCGTACGGCGGCGAGCAGCGGGATGTCCAGCCAGGAGATGTGGTTGGCGACCAGCAGCAGCCCGCCGGTGGGCGCGGCAGCGCCGGTGATACGGACCCGGACCCCCGCGGCCCACGCGATGGTCCGCGCCCACCGGCGCACCGCACCGGCGGGGATGCGCCTGCCGAGCGGCAGCAGCACGATCCCCGCGAGGAGCAGCACCGTGACGGCGGTGAGCCGCAGCACGCCCCACAGCACGACCGCCCCACGCCCCGCGGGCTCCACGCACGCCCTGGGGGTGCAGGGCGCGCTGGGCAGCCAGACGCTCATCAGGCCGGGACGAGCGAGAGGAAGTGCCGCAGATAGCGGGGGTTGACCCGGCGCATCGACAGCAGCACGTACAGGTCGGCCACGCCGAAGTCGGCGTCGTGTGCGGGCTGACCGCACACCCAGGCACCCAGGCGGACGTAACCGCGCAGCAGGGGCGGGAGTTCGGTGCGCTCGGCCGGGCGGGCGACGCCGTCGGCGACCCAGGGCAGCAGCGGCTGGACGCGGTACTCCTCGGGGGCCAGGTTCTTGGCCTGCACCCGGTCCCAGGTGGCGGCCGCGAGGGCGCCTCCGTCGGCGAGCGGGATGGAGCAGCAGCCGGCCAGCCACTCGTGGCCGCGGTCGACCATGTACCGCGCTATCCCGGCCCAGATCAGGCCGATGACGGTGCCGTCGCGGTGGTCCGGGTGCACACAGGAGCGGCCGACCTCGACGAGGCCGGGGCGGATCGGGTCGAGCCGGGTCAGGTCGAACTCGCCCTCGGAGTACAGCCTGCCGGCAACCGAGGCCCGCTCGGGCGGCAGCAGCCGGTAGGTGCCGACGACCTGACCGGTGAGCGTGTCGCGGACCAGAAGGTGGTCGCAGTACGCGTCGAAGGAGTCGATGTCGAGCCCCGGCTGCGGTGTGGCGAGCAGCGCACCCATTTCGCCGGCGAAGACGTCGTGCCGCAGCTTCTGAGCGGCCCGCACGTCGTCCTCGTCGCGGGCGAGGGTGACGGTGTAGCGGGTGGGTGCCGCTGGCTGCGGGGGACGATCGAGGGTGGAAACGCCGGTCATGGCACACTCCTGGTCACGGGCCGGTTCGACGACGGCAGCGGGCGGGCCGGGTCTTTCGGCCTGCCGCCACAGTTCTTCCGATGCCGGTTGGCGTGTGCGTGACCGGTGGCCGGAGCGTGGATGTGCGGATGTTGAATGCCAGGGGTGGGCTCAGAAGCGAGACGGGACCGGGATGAGCACCACTCCCGGTCCCGCCCGTCCGCACCTTGTCGGCGAACGTCTCTCCCACCTGGGCGGGACTACCTCTTGGCCGCCTTGCGGGTGGCGCGCAGCCACTCCTTGTTCATGCCGGTGATGGACATCAGCGGGATGCCCTTCGGGCAGGCGGTGGCGCACTCCCCGGTGAGGGTGCAGCCGCCGAAGCCCTCCTCGTCCATCTGCGCCACCATGTCGAGGACGCGGCTCTCACGCTCCGGTGCGCCCTGCGGGAGCACGTTCAGGTGGTTGACCTTGGCGGAGGTGAAGAGCATCGCCGAGCCGTTCGGGCAGGCGGCCACGCAGGCGCCGCAGCCGATGCACTCGGCGTGCTCGAAGGCGAAGTCGGCGTCCGGCTTCGGCACAGGCGTGGCGTGGGCCTCGGGCGCGGAGCCGGTCGGGGCGGTGATGTAGCCGCCGGCCTGGATGATCCGGTCGAAGGCGGACCGGTCGACCACCAGGTCCTTGATCACCGGGAAGGCCGAGGCACGCCACGGCTCGATGTCGATCGTGTCGCCGTCCTGGAAGGACCGCATGTGCAGCTGGCAGGTGGTGGTGCGCTCGGGACCGTGCGCGTCGCCGTTGATGACGAGCGAACAGGCACCGCAGATGCCCTCGCGGCAGTCGTGGTCGAAGGCGACCGGGTCCTCGCCCTTGAGGATGAGCTCCTCGTTGAGGGTGTCGAGCATCTCCAGGAAGGACATGTCGGGGGAGATGCCGTCCACCTCGTACGTGGACATGGTGCCGTCGGCGTCGGCGTTCTGCTGCCGCCAGACGCGCAGGGTGAGCTTCATGCGTAGCTCCGCTGGGTGGGGTGGACGTACTCGAAGACCAGGTCTTCCTTGTGCAGGACGGGCGCCTCGCCGGTGCCGGTGAACTCCCAGGCGGCGGCGTAGGAGAACTCGTCATCCCTGCGGGCGGCCTCGCCGTCCGGGGTCTGCGACTCCTCGCGGAAGTGGCCGCCGCAGGACTCGGAGCGGTGCAGCGCGTCGAGACACATGAGCTCGGCGAGCTCCAGGTAGTCGACGATGCGGTTGGCCTTCTCCAGGGACTGGTTGAACTCCTCACCGGTCCCGGGCACCTTGATCCGCCGCCAGAACTCCTCGCGGACCTGCGGGATGCGCTCGAGTGCCTTGCGCAGCCCGGCGTCCGTGCGGGCCATTCCGCAGAACTCCCACATCAGCTCGCCGACTTCGCGGTGGAAGGAGTCGGGGGTGCGGTCGCCGTCGACGGACAGGAGCAGGTTGAGCCGGTCCTGGGTCTCGGCCAGCACCTCCTGGACGACCGGGTGTTCGTCGGTGACCTGATCCTGGTGCGGGTTGCGGGCGAGGTAGTCGTTGATGGTGGCCGGCAGCACGAAGTAACCGTCGGCGAGGCCCTGCATCAGCGCGGAGGCGCCGAGGCGGTTGGCTCCGTGGTCGGAGAAGTTGGCCTCGCCGATCGCGAACAGGCCGGGGATGGTGGTCTGGAGGTCGTAGTCGACCCAGAGGCCGCCCATCGTGTAGTGCACGGCGGGGTAGATCCGCATCGGCACCTCGTACGGATCCTCGTCGGTGATCCGCTGGTACATGTCGAAGAGGTTGCCGTACTTGGCCTCGACGGCCTTGCGGCCCATCCGCTTGATGGCGTCCGCGAAGTCCAGGTAGACGCCCTGCCCGCCCGGACCCACTCCCCTGCCCTCGTCGCAGACGTTCTTCGCGGCGCGGGAGGCGATGTCGCGGGGGACGAGGTTGCCGAAGGACGGGTAGATGCGCTCCAGGTAGTAGTCGCGCTCGTCCTCGGGGATCTGGCTCGCCGGCCGGGTGTCGCCCTTGGCCTTCGGCACCCAAATACGGCCGTCGTTGCGCAGCGACTCGCTCATGAGGGTGAGCTTGGACTGGTGGTCACCGGTGCGCGGGATGCAGGTGGGGTGGATCTGGGTGAAGCAGGGGTTCGCGAAGTACGCGCCACGCCGGTGCGCCCGCCAGACGGCGGTGGCGTTGGAGTTCATCGCGTTGGTCGACAGGTAGAAGACGTTTCCGTACCCACCGCTGGCGAGTACGACGGCGTCCGCGAAGTACGTGTCGATCTTGCCGGTGATCAGATCGCGCGCCACGATTCCGCGTGCCCGCCCGTCGACGACGATCAGATCCAGCATCTCGGTACGGGGGTGCATCTCGACGTTTCCCGCGGCGATCTGCCTGCTGAGCGCCTGGTAGGCGCCGAGCAGGAGCTGCTGGCCCGTCTGGCCGCGGGCGTAGAACGTACGCGACACCTGGACGCCGCCGAAGGAGCGCGTGTCGAGCAGACCGCCGTACTCGCGGGCGAAGGGCACGCCCTGCGCGACGCACTGGTCGATGATCTCGACGGAGATCTGCGCGAGCCGGTGCACATTCGACTCCCGCGCCCGGAAGTCGCCGCCCTTGACGGTGTCGTAGAAGAGGCGGTGGATGGAGTCGCCGTCGTTGCGGTAGTTCTTCGCGGCGTTGATGCCGCCCTGCGCGGCGATGGAGTGGGCGCGGCGCGGGGAGTCCTGGTAGCAGAACTGGACGACATGGTAGCCCTGTTCGGCGAGCGTGGCGCCGGCGGAGCCGCCCGCGAGGCCGGTGCCGACGACGATCACCGTGTGCTTGCGCCGGTTGGCGGGGTTGACCAGCTTGGCCTCGAAACGGCGCTTGTCCCAGCGCTCGTTGATCGGGCCGGACGGGGCCTTGGCGTCGACGACCGGCTCACCGGTCGCGTAATCCACGTAAGAGGTCATGTCAGCTCACCACTCCGGTCATGACGCCCACGGGTACGGCGATGAAACCGGCCGTGAGCAGCAGCGCAAGGACGTTGGCGACGGTCTTCAGGGCGCGGTCGCGGGTGCGGCTGCCGGCGCCGAGGGTCTGGGCGGCGCTCCAGAAGCCGTGCCGGATGTGCAGGCCGAGGGCGAGCATCGCGACGATGTAGATGACGTTGCCGTACCAGGTGGAGAAGGTGTCCACGACGTTCTGGTACGGGTGGCCCTCCTGGAAGCCGCCGGAGTGCACGGTGCCGGTCGTCAGGTCGAGGATGTGCCAGACGATGAACAGGCCGAGGATGATGCCGCCCCAGCGCATGGTGCGCGTGGCATAGGAGGCCCGCCGCTTCTTGTGCACGTACTTGCTGGGGCGCGCCTTGATGTCACGGCGGCTCAGCTGGTACGCCGAGATCGCGTGGGCGACGACAGCGACCACCAGCACGATCCGGACGAGCCACAGCGTCCACTCGTAGTGCATGAACGGCTCGCCGACGGTACGCAGCCAGTGCGCGTAGTGGTCGAACTCGCCCTCCCCGAAGAAGATCTTCAGGTTGCCGATCATGTGGACGACCAGGTACAGCAGCATGATCAGACCGCTGACCGCCATCACGGTCTTCTTGCCGACGGAGCTGTCCCACACCGTGCGTGCCATGGACGGCCGTCGGTCCGTCCGCGTTGCCAGAGCCATGTCTCAGGACGCTAGGGCCGAACGACCCCATCGGTCCAAGACATGGTCCGGCTTGTTTCGATAGGCATACCCTATGCTTGCTGGATGCAGTTCCAGCAGCTCCAGTACTTCGTGGCGGTCGCCGAGACCCGGCACTTCACCCGGGCCGCCGACCTCGTCCATGTCGCCCAGCCGTCGCTGTCCCAGCAGATCAAGGCGCTGGAGCGGGAGCTGGGTGCCGATCTGTTCCTGCGGGCGCGCGGGAACATCACCCTCACCGACGCCGGCGAGGCCCTGCTGCCCCTGGCCCGGCGGATCCTGGCCGACGCGGACACGGCGCGGCACGAGGTGCAGGAGCTGGTGCAGCTGCGCCGGGGCCGGGTGCGACTGGGCGCGACCCCGAGCCTGTGCACGGGCCTGCTGCCGGACGTGCTGCGCGCCTTCCACGACCGCTATCCGGGCATTCAGCTGCTGATCGAGGAGGGCGGCTCGCACGATCTCGTACGCGAGCTCGCCCGCGGAGCGCTCGACCTCGCCCTCGTCGTCCTGCCGCTGCCGACGCCGTCCCCCGCGCTGACCACGGTGGAGCTGCTGCGCGAGGACCTGGTGGTGGTGTCGTCACCGGAGGCACCCCGCCCGGGCGGCGGCCGGCGTACCGTCCGGATCGCCGATCTGGAGGGCGAGCGCCTGGTGATGTTCCGGCACGGCTACGACCTGCGGGAACTGACCGTCGCCGCGTGTCGCTCCGCTGGGTTCGAGCCGGACTTCGCGGTGGAGGGCGGGGAGATGGACGCGGTGCTGGGGTTTGTGCGGGCGGGGCTGGGCGTGGCCGTCGTGCCGCGCATGGTGGCGGCGCGGTCGGGCCGGGGGCTACGGGTTACGCCGCTGGCCCGGCCCGGACTGCACCGGACGATTGCGCTGGCGCATCGTAGCGATGTGGCTCCGCCTCGGGCCGCGAGGGAGTTGCAGCGGATGCTGCTTGAGCGGTGAGGCTCCGCTCCGCTCGGGGCGCGGTTTCTGGAGCGCCGTTCTTGTCAGCGCTGTGCAGGTCGCTGTGCAGGTCTGCGGGTCGTCTGTGGCTGGTCGCGCAGTTCCCCGCGCCCCGTCGGGGCGCGCCCCCGACGGGGCGCGGCCCTCTGGGGGCGCGGCCCGTCAGTCAGCCCGTTGCATCCACCAGCGCCAGTTCGTGCAGCCTTTCCGGTGGGCCCGGACGGGCGTAGTACCAGCCCTGGGCCGTGTCGCAGCCGAGGATGCGTAGTTGTTCGGCCTGCGCTCCTGTCTCCACGCCCTCCACCGTCACCGCCAGGTCCAGGCTGTGGGCGAGAGAAACGATCCCCTCGACGATCTTGAGGTCGACGGGATCGGCCGGGAACTGCTGCATGCCCTGGGTGAAGGAACGGTCCAGCTTCAGGATGCTCACCGGCAGGCGACGGAGGTTGGCGAGGTTGGAGTAGCCGGTGCCGAAGTCGTCCAGGGCGATGTCGACCCCCATCTCGGCCAGCCGGCGCAGCGGCTTCAGCAGGTCGTCGTCGGCGCCGATCAGGGCCGACTCGGTGACCTCGAGACAGAGCGCGTCGGGCTCGACGCCCGCGGCCTGCAGGATGTCGACGGTGTCCTGGACCAGGCCGGCGTGCGTGAGCTGGCAGGGCGAGAGGTTGACGTTGATACGCAGCGGGGCGGTGGCCGTGCCGGCGTGGCGCTCCCGCCAGTCACGGGCCTGCCGCACCGACTGCTCCAGGACCCAGCGGCCGAGCGGAACGATCAGGCCGGTGTGCTCGGCGAGCGGGATGAAGCGGTCGGGGCCGAGGACGCCGTGCTGCGGATGCAGCCAGCGCACCAGCGCCTCGGCGCCGCGCACGCTGCCGTCGCCGAGGTGGACCAGCGGCTGGTACTCGATGAAGAACTCGCTGCGCTCCAGAGCCATGGGCAGCGCGGTGGTCAGCCCGTGCCGGGTGATGACGCGGGCGTCGGCCTCGGCGTCGGCCAGCTCGAACCGGTTACCGCCCGCCGACTTGGCCCGGTACATCGTGATGTCGGCGCTGCGCAGCACCTCCGCCGCGCTCCGCTCCCCCGCCGCGCCCTCGACGATGCCGATGCTGCCGCGCACGGTCAGCTCCCGGCCCTCCACGGTGACCGGGGAGACCAGCGCGTTCATGATGCGGGCGGCGAGTTCGTCCACCTCGCGCCGACTGTCGGGGCCGGTGGTCAGCGCCACGAACTCGTCGCCGCCGAGCCGGGCGACCATCTCGCCGGGCGCGGTGGCACAGGCCTGCAGCCGGTCGGCGACCTCGACGAGCAGCCGGTCGCCGGCCGCATGGCCGAGGCTGTCGTTGATGGTCTTGAATCCGTCGAGGTCGAGGTAGCACAGTCCGAAACGCCGGCCCTCGCCGGCGTTCAGCACCTTCTCCAGGCGTTCGAAGAACAGGGTGCGGTTGGGCAGGCCGGTGAGGGCGTCGTGCGTGGCCTCGTAGCGCAGCCGGAGGTTGAGCAGCCGCCGCTCGGTGGTGTCCTCCATGAGGGCCAGCTGGTACTGCGGGTTGCCGTCGGCGTCACGCAGCAGGGAGACGGTCAGATTGGTCCACAGGACCGTTCCGTCAGGCCGGTAGAAGGCCTTCTCCACGTGGTAGTGCTCGCGCTCGCCGCGCACCAGTTCCTCGTACAGCCGCCACACCTGGGGCGCGTCGTCCGCGTGCGTCCACTCGCGGAAGTTGCGGCCGCGCACGCTCTGCTCGGAGCCGCCGAACATGCGCAGCAGCGCCTGGTTGGCCTCCAGGACGTTTCCGTCCAGGTCGGCGATGCCGATGCCTATGGCCGCGCCCTCGAACACCGCCCGGAAGCGGGCCTCGCTCGTGTGCAGCGCCTGCGCCACCACGCCCTGGGCACGCAACGCCGCCTGGGCGATGGCCTCCTGCTCGGCCAGGGTCCGCTCGCGCAGCGCCTGGGCGAACCCGGCGGCCACGGCGTGCTGCAGCCGTGCCGACCGCGCCCGCAGATCGTCCTGCGGACCGTCCTCGCCGCAGTAGAGCACCAGGTAGGCGTCGATGCAGTCCAAGGCCCGGGTGAGCGCCTCCGGGCCGGTGCAGTGCGCGTCGACCAGGGCGGCACCGATCGCCCGTGCCTCGGCCGCGTCGAAGGTGCGGGCCCGCAGCATCTCGCTCAACCGCCCGGCCAGCGGCAGCAGTTGCTCCTCGAACTCCGGCCGGGTCAGCGACGTCGAGGTGGCCGGGAACACCGCCCGGCTCCAGATCGTCGCGAACCGGCGCACTCTGTCCTCCGGCCCGTCCGGCTCCGCGCTCACGCCGTACGCCCCACGCCCGCGAAACCGGAGAAGGCATACGGATCCTCGTCCTCCGGTTCGGTGTCCGGTCGCCATACGGGCATCGGCACCAGTCCCGGTTCCACCATGTCGTACCCCTCGAAGAACCGCGCGATCTCCTCGCGCGAGCGCATGATCAGCGGGTTGCGAAGGTCCTTGTATACGTTCACCGCGCCGCTCGCCCGCTCGGGTGGCAGCGGGATTCCCTCGTACGAGGCATGGGTGAGAACCAGCATGCTGCCGGGCGCCAGTGCGTCGCTCAGTTGAGCCACCGCCCCGTAGGGATCGTCTGCGTCCTCCACGAAGTGGAGTATGGCAACGAGGAGCAGCGCCACGGGCCGGTTCAGGTCGAGCAGGCCCTCCACTTGAGGGCTCGCCAGGATTTCCTGCGGCTTGCGGAGGTCGGCGGCGACGACGTCCGCGTTCTCGTTGCCCTCGAGGACGGCCTCGCTGTGCGCCACGGCCACCGGGTCGTGGTCGACGTAGACCACGCGCGCTCCGGGGCGCGCCTGCTGGGCCACCTCGTGGACGTTGCCGAAGGTCGGGATGCCCGAGCCGACGTCGAGGAACTGTGTGATGCCCTCGCCGACCGCATACCGTACCGCGCGACGCATGAACGCCCGGTTCGCCTGCATGATCTTGGGGAGTCCCGGCATGAACTCCATCGCCCTGCGGGCCGCCTCCCGGTCGACCTCGAAGTTGTGCGAACCGCCCAGGTAGTAGTCGTACATTCGCGAAACGCTCGGCACCGAGATGTCGATGCTCCGTGGGGCCCAGGCGGGACGCTCCATCTATCTCTCCAAGGCGTAGGCGATCCGGTGTTCGAGCTGAGGCTACTGATCGCCCGCCAAAGGAGCGAGCAGAAACGGAAATTGACCATCCGTTCCCGGTCACTGCCTGCGGCACGTGCCAAATTGACCCACTCGGGAACAGGCTACGAAAAGTAGCCGCAGCATCTCGCAGAGTTCCGGAGTTCCGGCGTAAGGGGATGAGTCAGGCGGACTCCCGGTGAATTACGGCAAAGCGGTCCGCCTTCCGCGAGGGGTGCGGAAGGCGGACCGCGAGGTCGCGCGCCGGGGCCGGACCTGGTGGGGAGGTCCTCCTGCTCTTCCTACTCGGGCGCGCCGACCGGCTTGCCGTCGGGCGCCACGGCGAACCAGGTGCCGCCCACGCCCTGACCGTTGGTGTCGCCGGGCTTCTTGTCGCCGGCGAAGGTGTAGATCGGTACGCAGTCGATGGTCTGCTGCTTGATGCCGTCGGGGCGGTCGAAGACGACGTAGCCCCGGTTGGGGGTGGACCCTTGCAGATCGATCCCCTTTGTGTCCTTCGCGTCGACCGGCGCGACGACGGGCCACTTCTCCAGGCACTCACCGGTGCACGCGGTCTTCATCGGCCACTGCGAGTCCTTCATGAAGCGGTAGACCGTGTGGCCGTTCTTGTCGACGACGATCTCCCCGAGCTTCGGGTCCTCACGGGTGGACAGTCCGGGCAGGTCGGCGAGCTTGGCCTTCTTGCCGTCGGGGGCCAGCGCGTACCAAGTGCCGCCCACGCCCTGGCCCTTGGTGTCGCCCGGGTTGACGTCCTTCGCATAGCGGTACGCCGGCCAGCCGGCGATCGTCAGCTGCTTGGTGCCGTCGGGACGGGTGACCTCGCCGAGCAACTCCTCGTCGACTCCCTCACCGGCCTTGACATCGTCCGCAGGCACGGGCGGCCAGGCGGTCGCACAGTCGCCCTCGCAGTTGGTCTTCGGCGGCTCGGCGGTGTCCTGATCGAACCGGTACAGGGTGCGACCGGCACTGTCGGTCAGCACCTGACCGAGCTCCGCATTGGCCGACACCGCCAACTTGCCCGCAGGGGCGGCCTGGGCCCCGGCGTTCTGCTGGTCCGGCGCCGCACCCGCATCGGCCCCTGTTCCGGTACCCGTACCCGAACCGAGGCCCGTGCCGCCGTAACCGCCCGCCGCGGCCGTGGCGCCCACGTTCTGACTGGCCGACTGGCCGCCGTTTTCCTGACCGCACGCCGTCGTCAGCGCCAGTACGGCCACGGCGCTCGCCACGAGTGAGGCGCTCCGCCAGGAGGTCTTCATCGTCAACTCCCCATAATCCCAAGGGTGTTGCAGCGCCCTGCTGCGCCGCCGCACGACAATGGGTACGAACGGGGACGGTGGTTGTGTTCAACCGCGACGAGATTTCTTTCCGAAGTCCGTGAAGTGGCCGACCGGACTCCCGGGTGGGTCGCATGTGCGTCCACCCGCCCGGACACACGGGCGCCCGCTGATCAAACGCCCTGCCACCTCGCTTCCCTCCTTCGGGGCAATCCCCCGGCCGAGGCGCGTGCGGCGCCCTTCGGCGCCTCATGATCTCCGTCGTGCATGGATCCGAACCGACCCGTTCGCCCGTCGCCGTACGGGTGTTGGCCCTGGTGACACTGGCCTGGGTCCTCGTCGGCGCCCCGGCCGGTGCCGCGACGGCCGACGCCTGTGCGTACGCCTCGACCGGACCCGGCGGCACAGAGGCGGTGGCGGTGGCGGGGAGCCACACGTGGCCCACTCCCCCGATGTGCCCGTCGCCCACACCGACACCCACCCCGTCTCCGCCGCCGAAACCGGCCCCGTCGCCCCCTCCGGAGCCACCGCCGCCACCGAAACCGACGCCGGAGCCACCGCCTCCGCCTTCTCCGCCGGCTCCCCTGCCCGCACCGCCCGCCGCTCCCACCCCGACTCCGACGCCCACCCTGCGGCCGACCCCGACCCCGACCCCTACTCCGAAGCCGTCGCCCACTCCGCGTCCCTCGGTCACCCCGGTGAGCTACCCGGAGTACCGCACCCCGCCGCGTAACCGGCCCTCGCACCACGGCCGGTCGCCGGTCACCTACGTCCTGCTCATCACCGCGCCCGCGGTGATCGCCGTCGCCGCGCTGCGGCCGCGTTGATCCCTGGAGGAACCCGTTGCCGGAATGGCTTGTTCTCACCCTCGCGATGCTGGCCGCCTGCGCCGTGGTGGTCGTCATCACCCTCCTACGCCACCGATCGGCGTCCGAGGACGAGGATCCCTCCGAGACGCCGGACGTCATCGAGTACATGACGATGTGGATCGGCGTGGTCTACGCCATCGTCCTGGGCCTGGCCATCGCCGGTGTCTGGGAGGCCCGCAGCGTCGCCCAGGAGCACGTCCGGGCGGAGGCCCAGGCGCTGCACGAGATCTCGGAGCGGGTGCGGGTCTACCCCGCCGACGTCCGTGACCGCATCCGGGACGATGTCAACGCCTATGTAGGACATGTCGTCACCACCGAGTGGCAGGCGATGGCCGACAACGGCAAGGTCACCGAACGCGGCACCGAGCTCCTGGACCGCGTACGCGCGGACGTGACGGACTACCAGCCGAAGTCGGACTTCGAGGCCCAGGCCTACCAGCCGCTCCTCGACCAGGTGGCCGCGGCGGACCAGGCGCGTGCCGCCCGCGCGGACTCGACCGCGCCGACCATGCCGGGCGTGGTCTGGTTCGGCCTCGTCGTCGGCGCCGTGATCACCATCGGGATGATCCTCGCCCTGCAGATCCGGCGCACACCACGCGAGCTGATCCTCGCCGGCCTGTTCTCCGCGCTGATCGCCTTCCTGCTCTTCCTGATCTGGGACTTCGACGCACCCTACAGCCGTGGCATCACAGCCTCGGCCGAGCCGTTCCTCAGCCTCTTCCCCGACGCCGAGCGCGGCTGACAGGCCCCTACCGCGGCATCCATTCGCCGCCACCGCAGAGGCCTTCGCCACGGATTCCGTCGGGACGTCGGGATACGTGGCGAAGGCCTTGCACATGAGAGGCGCCTGAGGGCCGGCCGGGCCTCAGTTCTGCTGCTCCGAGCGGCGGCGCACCCAGAGCAGCCCGCCGCCGAGGACGGCCGAGGCCACCATGCCGCCGCCGATGGCCATGTCGGTCGGCGTCGCCCCGACGCTGCTGCTGCCGCCGATGCCGCCGCGGACACCGCCGAGGACGGTGAAGGCGCCCGGGCGGGTCAGGATCCTGCCGGAGCAGTTGACGGTGATGTCGTACCTTCCGGGGCGGGCGTTGCTGTTGATGATCGCGGTGGCCCTCAACGCCCCGCCGGCGCTGTTGATCGGCAGCCTGGTCGTCGGGAAGGCAGGGGATGTGATGGTGCCGCCGTTGGGGCAGTCGTTGACCGTGACGGCCAGCTGGCCGCCTCGGGAGATCACGCCGGGCAGGGCGACGATATTCCTCGGGGAGACGACGCCGTTGCCACCGGCGTTGCCACCGGCGTTGCCGCCGCCATTGCCGCCTCCGATGCCGCCGCCGTTTCCGCCGCCGTTCCCCCCACCTTTCCCGCCGTTGCCGCCGCCATTACCGCCGTTCCCGCCGAAGCCGCCGCCGTTCCCCCCACCATTACCGCCGTTCCCGCCGAAGCCGCCGCCGTTCCCCCCACCATTACCGCCGTTCCCGCCAAAGCCGCCGCCGTCACCCCCACCATGGCCACCATTACCGCCATTACCGCCGAAGCCACCGCCGCCGTTTCCGTTGCCGTTGCCTCCGAAGCCGCCGCCGTTCCCGCCGAAGCCGCCGCCGTTTCCGTTTCCGTTTCCGCCGCCGTTCCCGTTACCGCCGAAGCCGCCCCCATCACCCCCACCATTGCCACCGTTACCGCCGAATCCGCCGCCGTCACCCCCACCATGGCCACCATTACCGCCGAATCCGCCGCCGTTGCCGCCGCCGTTCCCATTGCCCCCGAAGCCGCCGCCGTTGCCGCCGCCGTTCCCGTTGCCCCCGAAGCCGCCGCCGTTGCCGCCCCCGTTGCCGCCGTTCCCACCAAAGCCGCCGCCGTTCCCGCCGCCGTTCGGGTCTTCCCAGGCCACGGCCGCGGGAGCGGCGAGCCCGAGGGCGGCGACGGCAGCCGCAGAGGCCGCCAGTGCACGTAGAGTTCGCATGTCTTCCTCCGCGGAAGACGCCCCGGGACCCGTCCCCGGTCGATCGGCGAGAAAGCGTCTCCCAGACAGACCCTCAGTTGCCGGGGACGCACCCGCATTTCGGCAATGGTCCGTCCTGGTGAGGCGACACGCCGGGCGAAAACCACACAATCGGATATTGCCGCAGGTCACGCGCCGTCGAAAAATTCCTGTTCGCGGCGACTCGGATGGCGCACCGGGAAGCCGCGCAGGGCCACCCGTTCGTATCCGCCCCGTCGCCTGTGACGCACGCTGGACTTAGCGTTCTCCCATGCGCGAAATGACGTGGCGACGGCCGCGTCGAGAGGGGATGGCGAATGTATGTTTCCGAGTTCGGGCCGGCCGAAGAGGAGGTGCGGCCGAGGAAGCGTGCCCCGTGGGGCGTGATAGCGCTTGTCCTGCTGACCGGTCTCGCGCTCATCCGGAACGGCTCGGGGGAGTTCAACGTGGGTCCGCCGCAGCCCGCGTCGGCGGCGGCCTCGGACACCCACACCGTCCCGGGCACCTTCACGAATGCCCCGTCCCCGCTGCCCTACTCCGTGCCGGACCGGGTCCGGATTCCCGCCATCCAGGTCAACGCGCCCATGATGCCGGTCGGTCTGGACGCGGCCGGCTGGGTCGATGCGCCGCCGCCCGAGAACACCAATCTGGCGGGCTGGTTCACCGGTGCCGTCGCCCCCGGGGAAAAGGGCACCGCGGTGATCGTCGGCCATGTCGACAACCACCAGGGGCCCGCCGTGTTCTACGGTCTCGGGTCGCTGAAGCGGGGGAATCGGGTGGAGGTCACCCGGCAGGACAGAAGGACCGCCGTTTTCGAGATCTACAGCATCGAGGTGTTCGAGAAGAACAACTTCCCCGGCGACCGGGTCTACGGTTCCAAGGGCACAGCCGAGCTGCGGGTCATCACCTGCGGCGGCGGTTTCTCCGAGCAGAACGGCTACGACGGGAACGTGGTCGCCTTCGCCCGCATGGTCGAGGTCCGCTGACCGGGCCCCGACGGTGCGGGCGCGCGCCCCTCACACCTGGTACCGGCGTGGCACGGTGATGTGGTAGCCGGCGTCCAGCAGCTGCGGCAGATAGTCGCGCAACGCCCGCACGCTCTGCGAGCGGTCTCCGCCGGAGTCGTGCGAGAGCACCACGACACCGGGGCCGGCGCCGTTTCGCACCCGGTCGACAATGGTGGGGGTGCCGGGTTCGATCCAGTCGAGGGAGTCGACGGTCCAGGCGAGGGGTTCCATGCCCAGTTCGGCGCCGAGTTGGAAGACCGCCCGGTTCCAGGCGCCGTAGGGGGCGCGGAACCAGCGGGGCCGCTCGCCGTACGCCTCCTCGATGATCTCGCTGGTGCGCTCCATCTCGGAGCGGATCCGGCCACGGGTCAGCCCGGTCAGCAGGGGGTGGGACCAGGTGTGGTTGCCGACGACGTGCCCCTCTTCGGCCATCTCGGCGAGCAGGTCCTTGTTGTGGACGACCATCTCGCCGCACACGAAGAACATGGCGCGGACGTCGTAGGTCCGCAGGGTGCTCAGGATGTCCGGGGTGTAGTGCGGGTCGGGGCCGTCGTCGAAGGTCAGCACCATGGTGCGGCCGATTCCGGTCACCCGCAGGAGGGGTTCACTGCGTACCGGGGTCCGGCCGGAGGCGGCCGGAGGGCCGTATCCAGCGAGAGGCTGGAGGCGGTGGGCGGAGGGCTTGAGCGGGCGGCGCGCCGGAGGACCCGCCGCGGGGGCAAGCGGTGTGACCGGGTCGCTGTCGGTGCCCAGGGCAAGCAGACGGGCCGTTCCGGCCGCGCCCAGTGCGGCTGCGCCGCCCAGCACCACCCTGCGCCGCGTGAGCATCTGATCCTTCTTCATGACTCATCAGTCGCCCGGCCCACGCCCGGCGCATCTCAGCAACACCGCAGCGGCGGCAGGAAACACCCGTGCGGCCCATGACACCCCGTCCGCGGCGCCCCGTCGCCTCCCGCCCGGCGTCCGGACCTGCGGCTTCCGATAGCCTCGAGCCGTGACGGAACAGCACTCGCACCAGTTCGAGCGCGGCACGGACGGCCCGAAGGTCATCCTGGTCGGCGTGGACGGCTCGGACACCTCGATGCGGGCGACGGCGTACGCCGCGGGCCTGGCCCGCAGGCAGAAGGCTCTGCTCGCCATCGTGTACGTCCAGCCGGTCATGGCGGCCGGCGCGGCGCTCGGGGCGCCGGTCGCGGCGACGACCGACGCGATCGCCGAGAACCTGGTGACGGAGATCCGGGAGGCCACCGAGCGGCTGAAGGGGATATTCGAGCTGCGCTGGGAGTTTCACACCTTCCGTGGCGATCCCTACAACGGCCTGGTCAAGGCGGCGGACGAGCTGAAGGCGGACGCGGTCGTGGTGGGCGCCTCCGAGCAGGCCGGTCACCGCTTCGTCGGCTCGGTGGCGGTGAAGCTGGTGAAAGCGGGACGCTGGCCAGTGACCGTGGTGCCGTAGGGCGTGTGTGGCGTCTTCCTTCGGGGACGTGGCTGAGCCATCATGATCCGCGGTCAGCCGGTTGCCGATCGCGAAGAGGTGAGGCGCATGGCCAGGCTCCAAATGGGCAAGGGGATTCTCCGCCGCAAACCCATTGAGCACATCGAGGAGACGGAAGTCGTCGAGGGCACCCAGCTCGAACGATCCCTCGGCCTGTGGCAACTGACCGCGATCGGCGTCGGCGGCATCATCGGCGCGGGCATCTTCACCCTCGCGGGCACGGTGGCCAACGGCACGGCGGGGCCGGCGGTGCTCATCTCGTTCCTCATCGCGGGCGTCGCGAGCGCGGCGGCGGCACTGTCGTACGCCGAGTTCGCGGGCCTCATTCCGAAGGCGGGTTCCGCCTACACGTACGGCTACGCGGTGCTCGGCGAGCTCGCGGGCTGGTTCATCGGCTGGGACCTGCTGCTGGAGTACACGGCGATCGTGGCAGTGGTCGCGATCGGCATCTCGGGATACTTCAGCTTCCTCATCGGCGAGATGGGCGCCGACCTGCCGAACTGGATGCTGGGCGCGCCCGGCACCGGCGACGGGCACCGGATCGACCTGTTCGCGGCGCTGCTGTGCCTGCTCATCGCGTATCTGCTGAACCTCGGCATCAAGAACGCGGCGCGCTTCGAGACGGTCGTGGTGGCACTGAAGGTGCTGGTGGTGCTGCTGGTGATCGCGGTCGGTGTGTTCCACATCGACGCGTCCAACTACAACCCGTTCTTCCCGTACGGGATCGGCGGGGCGTTCACCGGCGCGGCGACCGTGTTCTTCGCGGTGTTCGGATACGACGCGATGTCGACGGCGGCCGAGGAGTCGAAGGACGCGCAGCGGCACATGCCGAAGGCGATCATCTACTCACTGGCGATCTCGATGGTGCTGTACGTGGCCGCGTGCCTGGTACTGACCGGCATGCAGAACTACACGGAGATCGACCCGGAGAGCGGCTTCTCGACGGCGTTCAAGTCGGTGGGGCTTGGCGGGCTGGCGGATGTGATCGCGGTGGGCGCGATCATCGGCATTCTGACGGTCATGTTCACGTTCATGCTGGGCGTCACCCGGGTGTGGTTCAGCATGTCCCGGGACGGGCTGCTGCCGCCGTGGTTCGCGAAGACGCACCCCACGCGGCACGTGCCGACCCGCGTGACGTGGATCGTCGGGGTGGCGTCGGCCGCGATCGCCGGGTTCCTGCCGATCGGCGAGGCGGCCGAGCTGACCAACATCGGGATCCTGTTGGCGTTCGCGGTGGTGTGCACCGCGGTGATCGTGCTGCGCTACCGGCACCCGGAGCTGCCGCGCACCTTCCGTACGCCGTGGATGCCGTTCGTGCCGGCGCTGGGGATCGTCTTCTCGATCTGGCTGATCACGTTCCTGGCGTGGCAGACCTGGGCGCGCTTCGCCGTGTGGTTCGCGCTCGGGCTGGTGATCTACTTCGGGTACTCGTACCGGAAGTCGGAAATGGCGGGTCGCTAGGGCCTGTCCGTGTGGGTACGGGCCGTCCTGGACCTGCTGGGCAAGCAGGGGCCGATGACCGTGCCGCAGATGGGCCGGGCCCCAACCCGGCGCACCAGCGCTCATCCCTGATCCGGCTCACGGACGACGGCCGCGCGGCGATCACCGCCGTCCTCGCCCGCGAGCACGGCACCCTGCGGGAGGTCGGCGGCGATCTGACGGACGCCGAGGTGACGGCGTGCCTGCGGGTGCTCGGCGAGATGCTGAAGCTGTTCGATCACGTCGACGTGAACTGACCGGCTACTCCCCCATCACCAGCCCGTCCTGCGCCGCACCCCGGCTGAGCACGACCTGCTGGATGCGGTCGCGCGCGGCGGCAACGTCGGCGCCCTGGGCGAGGGCGGCGTTGATGTTGACCACCCGGCCTGCGTCGATGTCGTACAGCTGCGGAATGAACTCGGCCTTCGTCACCTGCCAGCGCTGCCCCGGCCGGGCGGGCGGCGTGAAGGTGAAGCGGCCGATGGTGGACTGGGTGCCCCGGGGGTCCGGGACGCCCTGGCGGTCGGGCATCTGGCCGGTGACCTGGTCACCCATCCCGTAGACCACCCAGGTGCCGTTGACCTTCTCGTACGCCTGCGGGACATGGGCGTGGGTGCCGAGGATCAGGTCGATGTCGGGGCGGCCGCGGGTCTTGGCGGCGGTGAGGGTCTCCGCCAGGCTCAGCTGCCGCCGGTCCGGTTCGTCCTGCCACTCGGTGCCCCAGTGCAGGGACACGACGACCACGTCGGCGCCGGCCTGCCGGGCCGCCCGGGCGTCGGCGAGGATCCGGCCCTCGTCGATCTGGCTGACGGCCCAGGGCCGCCGCGGGAGCGGGTGACCGTTGGTGCCGTTGGTGTAGGCGAGGTGGGCGACCATCGCCCGGCCCGCGGGCAGGATGGTGACCGTGCGCGCCTCGGCCTCGGTACGCGCCGCCCCGGCGTGCCGGACGCCGGCCTGGTCGAGGGCGTCCAGGGTGCGCCCGATGGCCTCGGCGCTGTCGGCGGTGCCGCGGGTGACGGTGGTGGAGCAGCCGTCGTAGCCGGTCGCGGCGAGCCCTCCGGCGATCTCCGGCGGAAACGTGCCCGGCCGACCGATGTGGGCGCCTCCCACGCCGTACACGGCCTCCATGTGACACAGCGCCAGGTCTGCCTGGGAGACGACCGGCTCCACCCCGGACAGCATGGGCCGGAAGTCGTGGCTGACCCCACCCCCGTCGAAGCGCGCCCGGTCGAGGACGGACGTGTGCGGCAGGACGTCGCCGGACGCGACGAGGGTGAATGCGCTGGAGTCGGCGGAGGCCGGGCTGCCGGCCCGGCCGGAGGACTTCTCGTTCTGGGCCTGGCAGGTGGCGCCCGCGGCGAGAAGGGCCGTCAGGGCCAGGGCCACCTGTCGTCTGCGTGCGATGCGTACGATCATCAGCTCACCCCAGTGCGGTCACATTTACGGACTAATAAGTACGAAGTTGAACACAGCGCCAAACAGCCCCAGGGCTCCCTTTAACCCGTCCGGTGTGCGCGACCGGCGGTTGCGGACCGTTCGTCGTACCGTTCGCCGACGCGTTCGACCGTCCGCCGCACCAGCGTGTGCGCGCCCTGTCCCGGAACCGCACCCTGCGATCCCATACGCGCATGACGGCCGGAACCACCATCACCAACGGGACGACCGCCGAGCACGAGCTCGCCGCACTGCAGCGGGAGCACGGCCGACCGCTCTTCGCGCTGCTGCTCCGGCTGTGCGACGGCGACCGGCAGCGCGCCGAGGACCTCGTCCAGGAGACCCTGGTACGCGCCTGGCAGCACCCCGAGGCGCTGCGCGCCGACGCCTTCGAGTCCGTACGGCCCTGGCTGCTGACCGTGGGCCGACGGCTCGCGATCGACGCGCGGCGGGCCCGGCAGGCACGTCCGCCGGAGGTCGGCGACGCGGTCCTGGAGAGCGCGCGGGTGATCGCCGACCACGCCGAGCGGTCGGCCGCGACCGTCGACGTACGCGAGGCTGTGAAGACACTCACTCCGGAGCACCGTGAAGTTCTGGTGCTCGTGTACTTCCAGGGGGCCAGTGTGGCGGAAGCGGCGGCAACCCTGGGAATCCCGCCCGGTACCGTGAAGTCCCGCGCGTACTACGCGCTGCGCGCCCTGCGCCGGGTGCTTCCGGGATACGCGGCCGACCTGCGGTGAAACCGACTGCCGAGTCAAACCTCCGTAAAGCGCCTTGCTGAGGACCCCGGTTGAGTAATCGGCTGTCCTCATCCGTGTTCCGGATGGGGCCACGGGCCACCGGCCCGGGGTCGGGCGACGCGCACGCACCGGAGGAAGGCAGGAAGGGATGCAGCACAGAGGTCACCAGAGTACGGACGGCACCGGTGGCGGTGAACTGACCGTCCCCATGGCCTGGTTGTACGCCGAGTACATCGCCGACGAACTGCTGCGGACCGGCGATCTCATGCCGCCGACGTCCTTCGAGTTCCGCGCAGGGCGGGACGCCCTGGCGCTGACCATCTTCCTGTCCGACACGGAGGGCGAGCTCTCCGGCATCCGGGTCGTCTCCCAGCTGGAGACCTGGCTGTCGCTGACGGCGTACGACCAGCCGTGGCAGGACTGGGTGCGCGAGCGCATGGCCGAACTCGCCGCCGAGGCGGCCCGGGCGGGCGGCCCCGCGCCGGACCTGGAACTGGCACAGGCGGCCTGGCGCTGGCTGCAGGAGACCGAGCTGCTCGCCCCCGACCTGAACGCGGTCCCGGGCGGCGGTGCCGTGGTGGGCGAGGACGACGGGCCGAAGGTGTGGACGCCGGCGTGGCAGCTGGGGCTGCCGCTGGGGCACCTCGCCATCCATCTCTTCTAGATTCCTCTGGATTCCTCGGAATCCGACCAATCCTCGGGCCGGGCCGCTCCGAACTCCTTGGTTGCGATTCTGTACGGGGCTTGAGTGATTCGGCTGCTTGGTGCGTACCGGTGGGAGCAAGGAGTAACCCCACCCACACCCACCGGCACGAGAATCACGAGGATTCGGCATGAGGTCCCTGGAGAGGCATCGCGACGTCGGCGCGTACGCGCTCGGCGTGCTGGACGAGGCGGACGCCTTCCGTTTCGAGGACCACCTCATGGAGTGCCCTCGATGCACTGCGCACGTCACCGAATTCGGGCCTACGGCACGGCAGTTGATGCTCTACCGGCGGGCGACGCCGCGCTCGGTGCACCCCATGGCCGGACCCGGCCCGCGGCTGCTGGACCGGCTCCTCGGCGAGGTCGCGGCGCGGCACCGGGCGGGGCGTCGACGGATGCTGTTCGCCGTGGCCGCCGCGGTGGTGTGCGCCGTGGCCGGGCCCGGGATCGCGATCGTGACGGAGGGCGGCGACCGGGCGGTGCGCGTGTCGGCGACCGACGAGCGCACCGGGGTGTGGGCGCAGGTCACGACCGAGAACGAGGTCTGGGGCAGCCAGGTGGTGGTGGAGGTCAAGGATGCGGCGGGTCCCCGGGCCTGCCGACTGGTCGCCATCGGCCATGACGGCTCGGAGGAGACGGTGACCAACTGGACCGCGCCCCACCATGACGCCCGCCCGAACACGTTGCAGGGCGCGGCGGCCCTGCATCCCGACCAGATCGCGCGGTACGAGGTGCGCACGAAGGCCGGGGAGCGGCTGGTGACGGTCGACTCGCGCTAGGCGCTCCGCTGGAACGCCGGTACGCCATCTGCGGGTGCGTCGTGGCTGGTCGCGCCCACGCGGCGGAGCCGCATGTCGATACAGCCCCGCGCCCCTTCGGGGCGCCCGTCACTTGAGCAGGCGGGACATTCTGCGGTCTGCCAGTGGTTTGCCGCCCGTCTGGCAGGTTGGGCAGTACTGGAGCGAGGAGTCGCTGAAGGAGACCTCCCGGATCGTGTCGCCGCACACCGGGCAGGGCTCGCCGGTCCGGCCGTGGATGCGCAGGCCGCTCTTCTTCTCGGCCTTGAGGCGTCCGGCCGCCAGGCCCCCGGAGCGTTCGACGGCTTCCGTGAGTGTCGTGCGCAGGGCCTCGTACAGTCTTCGGGTCTCCTCGGGTGTCAGGGAGGCGGCGAGCTTGAACGGGGACATCTTCGCGGCGTGCAGGATCTCGTCGCTGTAGGCGTTGCCGACTCCGGCGATGAGGCTCTGGTCGCGCAGGGCGCCCTTGAGCTGTCGGCGTTCGCCCTGCAGCAGCGCGGTGAACCGGGCCTCGTCGAAGTCGTCGGCGAGCGGGTCCGGGCCGAGCCGGGCCACGCCGGGCACCTCCTGCGGGTCCCGGACGACGTACACCGCGAGCCGTTTCTGGGTGCCGGCCTCGGTCAGGTCGAAGCCGGCACCGGTCTCCAGCGCGACGCGCAGCGCCAGTGGGCCCTTGCCGGGGCGGGGCGGGCCGTCCGGGAGGCGGTCCTTCCAGTGGAGCCAGCCCGCACGGGCGAGATGGGTCACGAAGTGCGGGCCGCCGTCCGTCTCGACGTCGAGGAACTTGCCGTAGCGGTGCACGGCGGCGACCTCGTGGCCCTCGACGGCGGCGAGGGGCGGGTCGTACGTCTTGAGCACATTGATCGCGACCGGCAGCACGCGCACGATCTCGTGACCGACGAGGTGGTCGGTCAGGAAGTCCTTGAGCGCTTCGACCTCGGGCAGTTCCGGCATACGTTCAGAGTGCCATCCGGGACCGACAGTGCCAGGGGGATTCAGCGACGTTCCGGCACCACGAACTCGGCCCACACGCACTTGCCGCCACCACGCGCCTCCACGCCCCACACGTCGGTGAGCACCTCGACGAGGAGCAGGCCGCGTCCGGAGACGCAGAAGTGGGTCGCCTCGCGGCGGCGCGGCAGGGCGCTGGAGGAGTCCTCGACCTCGACGCGCAGCCGGCGGTCGGCGCCGGACAGGACCCGCAGGGTGACGATCGCGGCGCCCTCGGTGTGCATCAGGGCGTTGGTCATCAGCTCGTCGGCGACGAGTTCGACCTCGTCGGAGCGGTCGGCGGCACCCCAGGCGCCGACCGCGGCGCGGATCATGTGCCGGGCCTCGGTGAGGGCCTCCGGGTCGCCGGGGGCCACGTGCTGCTGGAGCCGGCCGCCGACCTGGGAGGCGTCCAGGCCGCGGCGGCGCAGCAGGAGCAGCGCGACGTCGTCCTCGCCGCCGCGTTCCTCGGCCACGTCGATGAGCAGGGCGGCGAGTTTCCACACGTCCTGGGGGCCGGAGGCGACCAGCGCGGTGAGGGTCTGCATGCCGTCGTCGAGGTCGGCGCCGGGCTCTTCGACCAGGCCGTCGGTGCAGAGCAGCAGGGTGTGGCCGGGGTCGAGCTCGACGGTGCCGACGGGGTACTCGAGGCACCCGAACTCGGCGGACAGGCCGAGCGGCAGGCCGCCCACGACGGGCACGCGGCGGCAGCTGCCGTCCGGGGCCCGGATCAGCGGGTCGATGTGGCCGGCCCGGACCACCTGGACCACGCCGGTGGCCAGGTCGGCCTCCGCGTACAGGCAGGTCGCGAAGCGGTCGGTGTCCAGTTCGTGGAGGAAGACGGAGGCGCGGGCCATCACCGTGGCGGGCGTGTGCCCCTCGGCGGCGTAGGCTCGCAGGACGATGCGCAGCTGGCCCATGACGGCGGCGGCGTGTATGTCGTGGCCCTGGACGTCGCCGATGACGGCGCCGACCCGGCCGCCGGGGAGCGGGATCAGGTCGTACCAGTCGCCGCCGATGTCCCGGCCGAGGGAGCCCCCGGCACCACCGGCCCGGTAGCGGACCGCGACGTCGGCGCCCCGCACGCTGGGGATGGTGCGCGGCAGCATGGCCTGCTGGAGACCGCTGGCCAGGTCCTTCTCCTGCTCGTAGAACATCGCCCGCTGCAGGCTCTGCGCGATGCTGCTGCCGAGCGCGACCAGGATGTTGCGTTCCTCGGGGGTGAAGCCGCGGCGGTCGTTGTAGAGCAGGCCCATCGCACCGATGGGCTGGGCCTGGACGATGAGCGGCAGATAGGCGGCCGAGGTGATCTCGAGGTCGGTGATGTGCGGCCACAGGATGGGGTAGCCCTCGGCGAACTCCTCGGGGGACTCGATGAAGCGGGGGCTGAGGGTGCGCACGACCTCGCTCATCGGGTAGGGCTCGTCGATCCGGGTGATCAGCGTGCCGGGCACGAAGCTGCCCTCGGGCCCCTCGGCGACCAGCCGGATGCGTCCGGCCTCCACCAGGCCCATGACCAGACTGGTCGCGCCGAGGTGGGTGACGCCGTGGGTGTCCTTGAGGACGTCGATGACGTCCTGGACGGTACGGGCGTGCGCGAGGGCGGCCGTGGTGAACTCCACGACGTCGGTCTGATCGCGCCGGGCGTGGTCCTGGCCGGCCTGCCCGCAGCGCGCCGCGAACTCGCCGAGTTCCTGGGTGGCGTCCCGGACGATGCCGATGATCCGGCGCGGCCGGCCCGTCTCGTCGCGCCGGATGTAGCCCTGGGTGTGGGTCCAGCGCAGGGTGCCGTCGCGGCGGCGGAGGCGGAAATAGGCGCCGTAGTTCTCGCTGCCGTCCTTGATGGCCTGGGCGACCAGGGTGTCGAGTCGTCGGCCTTCGGAGCGCGGAACCCGGACGCCCAGGGACTCCGGGCGGCCGTCGTATTCCTCGGGGCGCAGGTCGAAGACCTCGTGGGCCTGGGGGTCCATGTGGAACAGACCGGTGTCCAGGTCCCAGTCGAAGCTGCCCATCTGGTTGAGCGCCAGGATCGGGTCCGGGTGGGCGGGCCAGTCGTCCGGGAGAGACAGGGCGCTCGCTCCCCGATCAGCCATGCGCCCACTTTGCCAGTATTCGACCGATTCTTCGACCGGGTCGGCTTTCGAGTGAATCGGCCGGACTGTCAGAACCATCTGCTTCACTCTCCTGGGGTCACGCAAACAGAGCGGGCGGACGCAGAGAGCGACGAACCGGCCGGAGCGACAGGTGCCGACGCCAGAATGGAAGAGAGGAGCGCACGCGTGGACTGGTTCACCGCACCCGACTACTGGCTGAGCCGGCTGGTCTTCCAGCGGGCTCTGGCCGGCGTGTACCTGGTCGCGTTCCTGACGGCGGCCCTGCAGTTCCGGGCGCTGATGGGTGCCCGCGGGATGCTGCCGGTGCCGCGGTTCGTCGAGTACGTGCCGTTCAAGCGGGCGCCGAGCCTCTTCCAACTCCACTACTCCGACCGTTTCTTCGCGGTGTGCGCCTGGTCGGGCTGTGCGGTGTCGGCGGCGCTGCTGGCCGGCCTGGACTCGCTGCTGCCGTTGTGGGGCGGCATGCTGCTGTGGCTGGTGCCGTGGGCGCTGTATCTGTCGATCGTCAACGTCGGCCAGACCTGGTACGGGTTCGGCTGGGAGTCCCTGCTGCTGGAGGTCGGCTTTCTCGCCGTGTTCCTCGGCAACGACGAGGTGGCGCCACCGATCGTGGTGCTGTTCCTGCTGCGCTGGATCCTGTTCCGGGTGGAGTTCGGCGCGGGTCTGATCAAGCTGCGCGGCGACGCGTGCTGGCGGAAGCTGACGTGCCTGGACTACCACCACGAAACCCAGCCGATGCCGGGCCCGCTGAGCTGGTTCTTCCACCATCTGCCGCGCCCGCTGCACCGGGTGGAGGTGGCCGCCAACCATGCCACCCAGCTCGTGGTGCCCGTTCTGCTGTTCACCCCGCAGCCGGTCGCCACCGCCGCCGCCTCGCTGATGATCGTCACGCAGCTGTGGCTGGTCCTGTCGGGCAACTTCTCCTGGCTGAACTGGATCACCATCGTGCTGGCCCTGTCCGTGGTGCAGTTCCCGACCGACCCGCCGGCGGTGCCCGGCGCTCCCCTCTGGTACATCGTCGTGGTCCTCGCGGTCGCCGCGCTGATCGCGTTCCTCAGCTATCAGCCGGTCCGCAACATGATCTCCCGCCGCCAGATCATGAACCGCTCCTTCGACCCGCTCCACCTGGTGAACACCTACGGCGCGTTCGGCAGCGTCAGCCGGGTGCGGTACGAGGTGGTGATCGAGGGCACCACCGACGCCGTACCGCACGAGGACTCCGACTGGCGGGAGTACGAGTTCAAGGGCAAGCCCGGTGATCCCCGGCACTGGCCGCGCCAGTTCGCGCCGTACCATCTGCGGCTGGACTGGATGATGTGGTTCGCCGCGCTGTCGCCCGCGTACGCCGGCTCGTGGTTCGGCGCGCTGGTGGAGCGGCTGCTGGAGAACGACCGGGACACGCTGAAGCTGCTGCGCCGCTCGCCCTTCCCGCCCGACGAGCCCCCGCGGTTCGTCCGCGCCCGTCTCTTCCGTTACCGCTACACCACCTGGCGGGAGCTGCGGGAGACGGGTGCGTGCTGGGAGCGGACGTATGTGCGGGAGTATCTGCCGCCGACCCGGCTGGCGGAGGTGGCTCAGAGGTCGTAGATGCGGGTGGCGGTGGTTTCGAAGATCCGTGTGCGATCGAACGGGCCGAGCAACTCCTCCGCCGTGGCGAGCACCTGACCGTACGACGCCGCCAGAGTGCACACCGGCCAGTCGGAGCCGAACATCAGCCGGTCCGGGCCGAAGGCGTCCAGCACCACGTCGGCGTACGGGCGCAGGTCGTCGACCGTCCAGGAGGCGAGGTCCGCCTCGGTGACCATGCCGGAGAACTTGCAGACAGTGTTGGAGAGGGCGGCCAGAGAGCGGACGGCGGTCTCCCAGGGTTCTCGCTCGCCGGAGGCGATGGGCGGCTTGCCCAGGTGATCGAGAACGAAGGTGAGCTGCGGCAGCGCCTCGGCCGCCTTGACGCAGGCCGGCAGCTGGTCCGGCAGGACGACCAGGTCGTAGACCAGCCCCGTGTCCGCGACGGCGGCCAGTCCGCGTCGTACCTCCGCACGCAGCAGCCACTCCGGGTCGGGCTCGCCCTGCACCTGGTGGCGGATGCCCTTCAGGTACTGCCCTCCGGGCAGCTCCCGCAGCCGGGCCAGTTCCTCGGCGACGTCCGGGCGGGTGAGGTCGGTCCAGCCGACGACACCGGCGATCAGGTCGTGCTCGGCGGCGAGGGCCAGGAACTCCGGGGTCTCCTCGGGCACAGTGATCGTCTGGACGAGGACCGTACGGTCGACTCCGGCCTGCCGTGCCTCGGGGGCCAGGTCGGCGATGGTGAAGTTCCGCCGGAGCGGCTGGAGGTCCGGGCCGGTGATCCAGTCCTGGTCCCGGACGGAGAGGTCCCACACATGGTGATGGGCGTCGACGACCGTCACGGCAGCTCCCATACGACGGGCAGGCCGGCGTCCGCGCCCTCGCTGGAGTAGTCGTGCACCACGTCGAGCAGCTCGGCCATGCGGGCCTGCCAGGCCACGTTCACCGGCAGTTTCTCCAGCTCGGCGAGGAGGCGGCCGTAGTCCTCGCACTCCAGGACGTGGAAGAGGTCGGTGCCGCTGCGCCAGATCGTCCAGGAAGAGGCACCGGCGGCCCGGATGGCGTCCGTGAGCTCCTTCGGGACCTCGCGGTGGGCGGCCTCGTACTCGGCGACGCGGTCCGCGCGGACCTTGGTGTGCAGGGCGACTCTCATCACGGCTCCTCGGCGGGGACGGGGGCGTCGGGCGGCAGGAGACCGGTGTCGCGCAGCTCCTGCCAGAGGGCGGCGGGCACGGGGGCCGCGAACTGGTGGGCACAGTCGACGACTTCGTGCGCCGAGCGGGCGCCGACGACGACGCTCGCGACCGCCGGGTGGGCGGCGCAGAAGGCCAGGGCTGCGGCGCGCAGGGTGGTGCCGTGGCGGTCGGCGACGGACTTCAGGCGCAGGGCGCGGTGCAGCAACTCGGGTGACGCGGTGGCGTAGTTGTACGTCGCACCCGGCTTCGGGTCCGCCAGGAGGCCGGAGTTGAAGGCGCCGCCGATCACGACGGAGGTGCCGCGTGCCTGGGCGGCGGGCAGCAGCTCGGTGAACGCCCCCTGGTCGAGCAGCGTGTAACGGCCGGCGCACAGCACCACGTCGACGTCGGTGTCGTGCACGAAGCGCGTGAGCATCTCCGCCTGGTTCATGCCGGTGCCGATCGCGCCGACGACTCCCTCCGAGCGGAGCTTCTCCAGCGCCGGGTAGCCCTCCCGGAAGGCCCACTCGGCGTGGTCGTCGGGGTCGTGGAGGTAGACGACGTCGACGCGGTCGAGACCGAGCCGTTCCAGGCTGGCCTCCAGGGTGCGTCGTACGCCGTCCTCGCTGAAGTCCCAGACGCGGCGGTGCGTGGCGGGGACGGCGAAACCGTTGGCGAGGTCGTCGCCGGTGCCGTCCGAGGGCTCCAGGCGGCGGCCCACCTTTGTCGAGATCGTGTACTGCGCGCGGGGGCGTTCGCGCAGGGCCGCGCCCAGGCGGCGTTCGGACAGGCCGAGGCCGTAGTGCGGCGCGGTGTCGAAGTAGCGGATGCCGCGCTGCCAGGCGGCGTCCACCGCCTCGTACGCCTGCTGCTCGCCCACCTCGGTGTAGAGGTTGCCGATGCTCCCGGCGCCGAAGGCCAGTTCGCTGACCTGGACGGCGCTGCCGCCGAGCCGCTTCACCGGCCCACCGGCCGCAGCCGCAGGCCCTGCATTCCGCCGTCGACGGCGAGGGCGGTGCCGGTCGTGGCCCCGGAGAGCGGGCTCGCCAGGTAGGCGATGGCGCCCGCGACTTCGGCGGCCGAGACGAGGCGGCCCGTGGGCTGGCGGGCCTCCAGAGCGGCGCGTTCGGCGGCCGGGTCGTCGGCGGCGTCGAGCAGGCGGCCGACCCAGGGAGTGTCCACCGTGCCGGGGTTGACGCAGTTGACGCGGATGCCCTCGCGGACGTGGTCGGCGGCCATGGCGAGGGTGAGCGAGTGGACCGCGCCCTTGGTCGCGCTGTACAGCGCCCGCTGCGGGAGCCCGGCGGTGGCCGCGATGGAGCAGGTGTTGACGATCGCCGCGTGCGACGACGCGCGCAGGTGCGGCAGGGCGGCGCGGGCCACCCGCACCATGCCGACGACGTTGACGTCGAGGACCCGGTGCCACTCGGCGTCGTCGTTGTCCTCGACGGTGCCCTGGGCGCCGATGCCGGCATTGTTGATCACCACGTCCAGTCCGGCGAGGTCGGCGACCGCGGCCGCCACAGCCTCGCGTACGGAGGCGTCGTCGGTGACGTCGGCGCGGAAGGCGAGCAGCGGCTTCTCCACCGACGACGGGTCGAGGTCGAGCACGGCGACCTGGGCGCCGCGCTCGGCCAGGAGTTCCGCGGTGGCCCGGCCGATGCCGGAGGCGCCGCCCGTCACCAGGGCCTTGAGGCCCTCGAAGTCGCTCATGCAGCCTGCCCCTTCTGCTTCCGCTCGTCGAGGTCGGCGGCCCAGAAGGTACCGCCGGGGAACGTGTACCGCGCGATCGACTCGGGCCGCATGGCAGCCGAGAAGCCCGGTGCGACGGGTGCCGTGTAGTGACCTTCCCTGATCACCACCGGATCGAGGAAGTGGTCGTGCAGATGGTCGACGTACTCGATGACACGGTCTTCGGTAGTGCCGGTGACCGCCACACAGTCGAACATCGACAGGTGCTGGACGAGTTCGCACAGCCCGACGCCGCCCGCGTGCGGGCACACCGGCACGCCGAACTTGGCGGCGAGCAGCAGGATCGCGAGGTTCTCGTTGACGCCGCCCACGCGGGCCGCGTCGATCTGGAGGACGTCGATCGCCCCGGCCTGGAGGAGCTGCTTGAAGACGACCCGGTTCTGCACGTGCTCGCCAGTGGCCACCTTCACCGGAGCGACGGCCTCGCGGACGGCCGCGTGGCCGAGGACGTCGTCGGGGCTGGTGGGCTCCTCGATCCAGTACGGGTCGAACTCGGCGAGGGCCTTGGTCCAGCGGATTGCCTCGTCGACGTCCCAGCGCTGGTTGGCGTCGATCGCCATGCGGATGTCCGGCCCGACGACCGAGCGGGCGACACGGCAGCGCCGTACGTCGTCCTCCAAATCCGCGCCGACCTTCAGCTTGATCTGCCGGAAGCCGTCGGCGACGGCCTCGGCGGCGAGGCGGGTGAGTTTGTCGTCGTCGTAGCCGAGCCAGCCGGCGGAGGTGGTGTAGGCGGGGTATCCGCGCTCCAGGAGCCGGGCTGTGCGCTCTTCCGAGCCCTCCCGGCCCCGGCGCAGGATCGTCAGCGCCTCCTCGGGCGTGAGCGCGTCGGTGATGTACCGGAAGTCGATCTGGCGGACGATCCACTCGGGGTCGCCGTCGGCGAGGAGCCGCCACAGCGGCTTGTCGGCTCGCTTGGCGGCCAGGTCCCACACGGTGTTCATGACCGCGCCGATCGCCATGTGCATCACGCCCTTCTCGGGGCCGAGCCAGCGCAGCTGGCTGTCGCCGATCAGGTCGCGGTTCAGGGTCCCCGGGTCGGCGCACAGTTCGTCGACGGACCGGCCGACGACATGCCCGCGCAGCGCCTCGATCGCGGCGACCTGGACCTCGTTGCCCCGCCCGATGGTGAAGGTGAATCCGTGCCCCTCCAGCCCGTCCCCGGCGTCGGTGCGCAGGACGACGTACGCGGCCGAGTAGTCGGGGTCCGGGTTCATCGCGTCGGAGCCGTCGAGCTCGCGCGAGGTGGGGAAGCGGATGTCGTAGGTGTCGACCGCGATGATGCGGGCGGAGGTCGGGGACACAGAGGGCCTTTCGGTCGGTGGCAGTCAGGCGCGGGGTCAGTCCTGCGCGCGGCCCGTCGTCACGCGGGCGATCATGAGGGCGACCAGGATGATTCCGCCGTAGATGGCCTGGATCCAGAACGACGGCACCTGGGCGAGGGTGAGCAGGTTCTGCACGACGCCGAGGAGGAGTACGCCGGTCAGCGCGCCGAACATGGTGCCCCTGCCGCCGTCGAGGCTGATGCCGCCGATCACCGCGGCCGCGAACACGGTGAAGATCATGTTGTTGCCCTGGTTGGCGCTGATCGCGCCGACATAGCCGGTCTGGATGATCCCGCCGACGGCCGCGAGGGTGCCTGCGACGACGAACACGCCGAGCATCACACGCTCGACCCGGATGCCTGCCGCGCGGGCGGCATCCGCGTTGCCGCCGATGGCGTACAGGGCTCGTCCGATGCGGTGGTACTTGAGCACGAACCCGGCGATCGCGAAGGCGGCCGCCGCGAGCCAGACCGACATCGGGATGCCGATGAAGGTCGTGGTGGCGAGGGAGTAGAAGCTGTCGGGCATCCCGAACAGCGTCTTGCCCTTGGTCGCGCCGACCAGCAGACCACGCAGGACGATCAGCATCGCGAGCGTCACGATGAACGCGTTGAGCTTGAACTTCACGACCAGGATGCCGTTGAAGGCACCGACGGCCGCGCCCACGACGAGGATCGCCAGCAGGGCGAGGGCGGCGGGGAGTTCGGTGCCCCAGCCGGACTGGGCGGCGGGCAGGACGAGGAGCGCTCCGACGGCGGGCGCGATGCCGACGACCGATTCGAGGGACAGGTCGAACTTGCCGGTGATGAGAACGAGCGACTCGGCCAGCACGACCATCGCCAGAGCGGCGGACGCGCCCAGGATCGAGATCAGGTTCCGCTCGGTCAGGAACGAGTCGTTGACCAGCGCGCCGAGCACCATGAGGAGCAACAGGGCTGGCACGAGGGCGAGTTCGCGGGCGCGGCGGAGCAGGACCGTCCTGGCCGCACGGGGATCGGGGACCTTGACGGGCGTAACCGGTGGGGCCTTGGTGTCAGCCATGGTCCACTCCTTCGATGGAGGCGATCAGCTCGTGGTCGCGCCAGCCCGCCGGGTGCTCGGCGACGACACGGCCGTGGAACAGGACGAGGACGCGGTCGCAGCGGCGCAGGTCGTCGAGTTCGTCGGAGACGACGAGCACGGCGATGCCGTCCTCCCGGGCGCTGTCCACGCGGGCCAGCAGGGACTCCTTGGACTTCACGTCGACGCCCGCGGTGGGGTTGATCAGCACGAGCAGACGGGGGTCGGAGGCGAGGGCGCGGGCCATGACGACCTTCTGCGCGTTGCCGCCGGACAGGTCGGAGACGAGCTGGTCGGGGCCCTCGGTGTGGATGTCGAGGCGTTCGATGAGGGCGGTGGCGAAGCCGCGCTTGCGTTCGGTGCCGACGAAGCCGAAGCGGCCGAGCCGCTCCAGGACGCTCATGGTCGCGTTGTCGCCGATGGTCATGCCGGCGACCAGGCCCTGGTCGTGCCGGTCGCGGGGCACGCAGGCGACGCCCGCCTCGAGGGCGGCCCGCACATCACCGAACGGGAGCCGCTCGCCGTCCAGTTGAGCGGTCCCGCTCGTCGGGGTGTGCAGTCCCCCGAAGGACTCGGCGAGCTCGACCTTGCCGCTGCCGCTGATCCCGGCGAGTCCGACGACCTCGCCGCGGCGGACGGTGAGGTCGATGTTCTCGTACGACGGTGAGGTGAGCCCGCGCGCTTCGAGGAGGACGGGCGCGTCGTGGTCGACGTCCCTGGGGTCCACGGCCTGCTCGGCGATGGTCTCGACGGACTCGCCCGCCATGGCCTCGACCAGGGCCCGGCGCGGGAGTTCGGCGACCGGTGCCGTCGTGATCCAGTGGGCGTCGCGCAGGACCGTGACGGTCTGGCAGACCTCGTACACCTCCTGGAGGTGGTGCGAGATGAACAGGAAGGTGACGCCGGAGTCCTGGAGCGCCCGCATGCGCGTGAACAGCCGCTCGATCTCGCGGTTGTCGAGCTGGGCGGTGGGTTCGTCGAGGATGATGAAACGGGCGCCGAAGCTCAACGCCCTTGCGATCTCGACCATTTGGCGGTCCTCGACCTTGAGGTCGGCGGTGCGGGCCTCGGGGTCGACGTGCACGTCCCAGGTGTCGAGGAGCTGGGCGGCCTCGGCACGCAGCTTGCGCCAGCTGATGAAGCCACGGTTGAGCGGCTGCCGGTTGATGAAGAGGTTCTCGGCGACCGTCAACTCGGTGACGACCGTGGGTTTCTGGTACACGCAGGCGACCTTGCGGCGCCAGGCGTCGCGGTCGGCCGGCGGGGGCGCGGGGTGACCGTCGAAGCGGACCTCGCCCTCGTCGGCCGCCTGGAGGCCGGTGAGGATGTTGACCAGGGTCGACTTGCCGGCGCCGTTGCGGCCGACGAGGGCGTGGGACTCGCCGGGGAGAACGGTGAGCCGGGCGTCGGCGAGGGCGGTGGTGGGGCCGTAGCGCTTGACGATGTCCCGCGCTTCAACGAGTGGCGTCGTCATTTGACCGTGTTGCCCCAGAGCTCGGGGTCGTCGACGTTGTCCTTGGTGACCAGCGGGGCGGGCAGCTGGTCCTCGAGGATGCCGCTGGGCAGCTTGACGATGGTCGAGTCGTGGTCGGTGGGGCCGGGCTCGAAGGTCTTACCCTCCATCGCCGCCTTGATGTAGTACATGCCGTACTTGGCGTACAGGTCGGCGGGCTGGGAGACGGTCGCGTCGATCTCGCCCTTGCGGATGGCGTCGTACTCCTGCGGGATGCCGTCGTTGGAGACGATCGTGATGTGACCGGCCTGCCCGGCCTTCTTCAGCATGCCCTTCGACTTCAGGGTCTGGAGGGTCGGCGCGAGGTAGACGCCGCCGGCCTGCATGTAGATGCCCTTGATGTCGGGGTTGGCGTTGAGGAGGGTGTCCAGCTTGGAGGCCGCGGTGTCGGACTCCCACTTGGCCGGTATCTCCAGGACCTTGAGTTTGGGGAAGTTCTTCTTGACGCAGGCCCGGAAGGCCTCGGAGCGGTCACGGCCGTTGACGGAGGCGAGGTCGCCCATGATCTGCACGACCTTGCCGGAGGGGATCTGCTCGCCGAGGTATTGGCAGGCCTTCTCGCCGTAGGCGACGTTGTTGGCGCGTACGACCATCGCGACCTTGCCCTTGTCCGGCGCCACGTCGACGGCGACGACCGGCACGCCCTTGCGCTCCGCCTGGTCGAGGCCGGCCTCGATGGCGGCGCTGTCCAGCGGGGCGACGACCAGGCCCTTCACGCCCTGGTTGAGCTGGTTGTTGATGTCGGTGATCTGCTGTGAGGGGTCGCTGTTGGAGTTGACCGTCTTCAGTGCCTCGACACCTTCGGAGTCGGCCATCTTGGGCACATAGTCGTTGTACGACTGCCAGAACGGCGAGGTCAGCAGGGGCAGGATCACTCCCACCTTGCCGGTACCTCCGCCTCCTCCGGCGCTGGAGGCGCCGGTGTCCTTGGTGCTGCCGCACGCGGCGAGCACGAGTGAGGCGCCGGCGACCGCGGCCACCGCCTTGACCATCCGTGACCTGTTCTGCTTCCGCGCTGTTGTGCCGGGCATCTGGCGGCTCCTCGTTGAGCGTGTTCCAGCAGATGCCCGCATATTTATCAGACCACTTTGCCGGTACAACACCCTGTGGAGGCAGATTCTCGCTGTTTTTGGCCGTAGTGGTCCGACCAATCTGGTGATTACACTGCCGCTCACCAGGCGCCCTCAGGCGCCTCGGGCGACGGGAGGAATGGCGTGGACGAGACAGCCCCGCAGAAGGGCACCGTGACGCAGCGCGCCATCGAGCGGATCAAGGCGATGATCGCCGAGGGGCGGCTGGAGCCCGGCCAGCGGCTGCCGACCGAGCGCGATCTGGCGGCCCAGCTCGGCATCTCCCGCAGCTCGATGCGCGAGGCGATCCGCGCGCTGACGGTGCTGGGGGTGCTGGAGGCCCGGCACGGCTCCGGCATCTACGTCACGCAACTGGAGGCCGGCGACCTGCTGGAGACGTTCGGTGTGGTGGCCGACCTGTCCCGCGGTCCACGTCTGGTGGAGCTGTTGGAGGTGCGCCGCATCCTGGAGTCGACGGCGACGGCCCTGGCGGCGGCGCGCATCACACCGGACCGGCTGGCGGAGGTCGAGAAGCACCTGACGGCGATGAACGCCACGGACGACCCGGAGGAGATCCTCGCCCACGACCTGGCCTTCCACCGCGAGATCGCGGTGGCCGCCGGCAACGAGACCATGGCCGCGATCCTGGAGGGCCTGTCCTCCCGCACCTTCCGCGCCCGCGTCTGGCGCGGCTACCAGGAGGAGGGCGCCTTCGCCCGCACCCGCCGCGAGCACGCCGCGATCCACCGCGCCCTGGTCGCCCGGGATCCGGAGGCGGCCCGGGCGGCGGCGGCCGCGCATGTGGGCGAGGTGGAGGAGTGGCTGCGGGCACAGTTGGGGGCGTGACGGGTCCGAGGGCGCCGATGCGGCCTTGGACGTGATGTCCGGATCCGAGGGTCGCGTGTCCGTGAGGACGGTCATGTGAGCGGGCCCGAGTGGGGTTGATTCGAGTACGGCAATCAACCCCAGGAGGCAGCCATGACCACCACCCGACCCACCGAGACAGCGGGCGTCGCCGTACCGGACAGCGCGCTCGCCCGCGAGGCCACCGAACTCGTCCGCGACGAGGCCTCCGACACCGTCTTCCACCACTCCCGGCGCGTCTTCTTCTGGGGCTCGCTGCGCGGTCGGGCCCGCGGCCTGTCCGCCGACCCCGAACTGCTCTATGTCGGCGCCCTCTTCCACGACCTCGGCCTGACCGAGCGGTACCGGCGCGCCGACCAGCGCTTCGAGATCGACGGCGCCGACGAGGCGCGGCGGTTCCTGGTCCGGCACGGTGTCGCCGAAGCGCGGGCCGACCTGGCCTGGCAGGGCATCGCGCTGCACACCACTCCGGAGATCCCGTGGCACATGGCCCCCGAGGTCGCCCTCGTCACGGCCGGCGTCGAGGCGGACGTACTGGGCCTGGGCCTGAAGGAGATCGGGGACCAGGCGCTCGCGGAGGTCGTGGCGCTGCATCCGCGGCCGGACTTCAAGCGGCGGATCCTCCAGGAGTTCACCGACGGCATCGCGCACCGGCCGCAGACGACGTTCGGCAACGTCAAGGCCGACGTTCTCGAGCGGTACGTGCCCGGGTACCGTCGGGAGAACTTCGTCGACATCGTCCTCGGGTCGGACTGGCCCGAGTGACCGGGGCGGAAGCCCTGATCACCGTCGGGTCGACCGGAACCGCTCCCGGTACGCGCCGGGCGTGAGGCCGAGCAGCCGCCGGAAGGTGCGCCGCATCGTCTCGACCGAGCCGAAGCCACTGGCCCGGGCGACCGCGTCGAGCGTGTCGCCGCCGCTCTCCAGCAGCGCCTGCGCCGCCTCCAGCCTTACCCGTTCCACGAACTCGGCCGCGGTCGTCCCGGTCTCGGCTCGGAACAGCCGGGAAAGATGACGCTCGCTGACTCCGGCGGTACGGGCCATGGAGGCGAGGGTGTGCTCGGCGCGCGGGTCTGCGGTGACCGCGTCCAGCACGCGGCGCAGCACGGAGTCCGCCGGGTACTTCGCGCTCTGCCGCGCCGAGAACTGCGACTGCCCGCCCGGCCGGGCCATGAACACCACCAGCTGCCGGGCCGCCGCCCGCGCCACGTCCGCCCCGAGATCGTCCTCCACCAGCGACAACGCAAGGTCGATTCCGGCGGTGATCCCGGCCGAGGTGATGAAGCGCCCGTCCCGCACGAAGATGGGGTCGCTGTCGACCTCGACGTCCCGGTAGCGGGCGGCGAGGTCCGCGGCGAGCCGCCAGTGCGTGGCCGCCCGCCGCCCGTCCAGCAGACCGGCGGCGGCCAGCGGGAAGGCGCCGGCGCAGATACCGGCCACGGTGCGGGCACCGGCCGCCAGGTGCGTGACGCCGTCGATCAGCGGCGTATCGGCGACCGCCGCCCACCAGTCGGGGCGGCCGGGCACCATCAGTGTGTCGACCGGGAAGTCGACGTCCTTCACCGCCAGGTCAGGCACCAGCCGCACCCCGGCCGTCGCGGTCACCGGTTCGCCGTCCACGGACGCCGTGGTGATCCGGTAGGACCCACCGTGCTCGTTCGCCGCGGCGTACACCTCCAGCGGTCCTGTGACGTCGAGGATCTGCACCCCGTCGAAGACGACCATCAGGACCTGGTGGGGCGGTGCCGTGCGCATACGTGGATCCTCGTGGGCCGGGTGCGGCGGGGCAAGCGGGCCGGTGGGCAGTGGTGGTACGACCACTCGGGCCTGATCCGTACGACCGGGGCCGTAGGACCGTCCGGATCCGCTCGCCCCTACCTGCTCAGGTCCGCTTCAGCCGCAGCGTCACCAGCTCGAACGGCCGCAGCCGCAGCGTGATGGTGGAACCGTCGCGCTGCGGCTGCGGCGCGTCGGCCTGCGGGCGCTCCAGCAGATCCGTCACCGCGGCCGCCGCTACCTCGAACCCGGCGGTGAGCTTGGCGCGGACGCGACCGCCGTGCGCCTCGTGGAGGCGGACCACCACATCGCCGCTGCCGTCGTCGGCCAGCTTGACGGCCGTGATCACGACCGCGTCCCGGTCGACCGAGACCAGCGGGGCGACCTCTCCGGCACCGGTCATCCGCCGCTCCGGCAGATTGATCCGCCAGCCCTCGCACACCGCGTCGCCGATGCCCGCGCCCGGGACGAGGGCGTGCCGGAAGCGGTGGACGCCCTGGTCGGTCTCGGGGTCGGGGAAGCGCGGGGCGCGCAGGAGCGAGGCACGGACCGTGGTCGTCGTACCTCCGTCGCCGTCGGTGCGGACCGTGCGGGTCACGTCGTGGCCGTACGTCGAGTCGTTGACGATCGCCACACCCCAGCCGGGCTCCTCCAGGTGGACGAAGCGGTGGTTGCAGGCCTCGAACTTTGCCGCCTCCCATGAGGTGTTGGTGTGGGTGGGCCGGTGGAAGTGCCCGAACTGGGTCTCCGACGCGTACCGTTCGGCGTGCACGTCGAGCGGGAAGGCGAGCTTGAGGAACTTCTCCGTCTCGTGCCAGTCCACCTCCGTGTCCACCACCAGCCGCCGCTCCCCCGGCGCGAGCGACAGCTCCTGCGTGACGCGCGACGCGCCGAAGGACCGTACGATCCGCACCGACACCCCGTCCTCACCGGGGATGACCTCGTCGGCGTCGGTCAGGTCGGTGACCGTGTTGCGGTAGAACTCGTCGACGTCCCAGGCGTCCCACATGTTCGGGAAATCGGGGTGGAGCTGGAGGAGGTTCGCGGCCCGGCCGGGGGCGATCGTCTCGCGGTCGGCCTGGATGTCGTACGCCGACACGACCAGGCCCCGGGCATCGACCTCGATGCGCAGCAGCCCGTTGTCCAGGACGTGGCCGCCGTCCGGACGGGCGGCGAGCGTGGTCCGGCCCTTGGTGGTGGGCGTGGCCGCGCCGCCCGCCGGGACTCCGGCGCGGGCATGGGGGGCCGCGTTGAAGACGAGCAGGGTGGTGCCCTCGCCGGCCAGGGCGCGCTGGGCGGCGTCGATGATCCGGTTCAGCTCCTCGGCGATCCGCTCGTAGGTACGGCGGGCCTCGCGGTGCACCCAGGCGATGGAGGAGCCGGGCAGGATGTCGTGGAACTGGTGCAGCAGCACCGTCTTCCAGATGCGGTCCAGGTCCTCGTAGGGATAGGGGAATCCGGTGCGCACGGCCGCCGTGGCCGCCCACAACTCGGCCTCGTGCAGGAGGTGTTCGCTGCGTCGGTTGCCCTGTTTGGTCTTGGCCTGGCTGGTGAGGGTGGCGCGGTGGAGTTCGAGGTAGAGCTCGCCGACCCAGACCGGCGGGTTCGGGTACTCGGCCGCCGCCTTGGCGAAGAAGTCCGCCGGAGTCTCCCAGGCGACGGTCGCCGAGCCTTCGAGGTCGCGCAGCCGGGCCGCCTTGGCGACCATCTCACGGGTGGTACCGCCGCCACCGTCGCCCCAGCCGGTGGGGGCGAGGGAGTGGCGGGCGACGCCCTTGTCCTTGAAGTTACGGGCCGCGTGGGCGATTTCGCTGCCCTTCATGGAGCAGTTGTAGGTGTCGACGGGCGGGAAGTGGGTGAAGATCCGGGTGCCGTCGATGCCCTCCCACGTGAAGGTGTGGTGCGGGAACTTGTTGGTCCGGGACCAGGAGATCTTCTGCGTCAGCAGGTACTTGCTCCCCGCGGCCTTGATGATCTGCGGCAGTCCGGCGGCGAAGCCGAAGGTGTCGGGCAGCCAGGCCTCGTCGTTCTCGATGCCGAACTCGTCGAGGAAGAACCGCTTGCCGTGCACGAACTGCCGGGCCATCGCCTCGGATCCCGGCATGTTGGTGTCCGACTCGACCCACATCCCGCCGGCCGGCACGAACCGCCCGTCCGCCACGGCCTTCTTCACCCGCGCCCACACCTCGGGCCGGTGCTCCTTCACCCAGGCCCACTGCTGGGCCTGCGACATGGCGAACACGAAGTCCGGCTCGTCGTCCAGGAGCGCGGTCATGTTGGAGGTGGTGCGCGCCACCTTGCGGACCGTCTCGCGCAGCGGCCACAGCCACGCCGAATCGATGTGCGCGTGACCGACGGCACTGATGCGGTGCGCGGACGGGGCCGCCGGGGTGGCGAGGACGTCGGTGAGCCGGGCACGGGCCTCGGCCGCCGTACCGCCCACGTCCTGGAGATCGACCGCGTCCAGGGACCGCTCCACCGCCCGCAGGATCTCCCAACGGCGCGCCGACTCCACCGGCAGCTCGGCCATCAGCTCGCCGAGCACCTCCAGGTCGATCACCAGCTGCCACACCGTCTCGTCGAGGACGGCGAGATCCATGCGCGTGAGCGTGTACTGCGGTTCACTGCCGGCGGTCTCCTTGTCGCCGAGCTGCGTGGGCCGGAAGGGGTGGTAGTCGAGGATGACGGGGTTGGAGGCGGCCTCGATGTGCAGGCGTACCTCCTCGCCGCCCTCGACCGGGGCGCCGATGCGCACCCACTGGTTGCGCGGGTTGAGCCCCTTCACCGGCGTGCCGTCGGGCCGGTAGACCAGGCCCTCGCACTGGAATCCGGGCATGTTCTCGTCGAACCCGAGGTCGAGGATCGCCTCGACGGTCCGGCCGGCCCACGCCTCGGGCACGGTCCCGGTGACCCGGAACCAGCTGGTGCCCCAGGGAGCACCCCACCGGGCGCCCACCTCGATCGGCTCGGGCTCGGCCGCGAGCCCCTCGGCGACCGGCACGGGTTCGTCGGGGGCGTGCCAGACGGCCACGTCGAGCGGCACGGACTCGGGATACACGGCGGGTCGGATGCGTTCGTCGAGGACACGCCTCAGGCGGGCTTCCACGAGGCTGCGGTCGTCATGCATGCGGGGTGCTCCGTAGCTGGGTTGCGGTGGTTACCAGGTGTGGTTCACGGTCACGGGGTCCGACGAGGTGTAGAGCTCCCCTACGGCGCGCAGTTCGAACCGCGCTGCCTGCTCACCCTGCTCGGGCTTGAGGCCGCCGACGAAGTAGGCCCGCTGGCAGGTGCCGCCGAGGAAGCGCCGGGTGCCGTCGGGCAGGAGGCGGTGGAGGGTGTGGTGGCGGACGCCGTCGGGGGCGGGCTGCCAGCCGAAGCGCAGGTCACCTGCGGAGGCGGCGGTGATCCTGAAGGCGGTGGGGGCGGCGGGGGTCCGGGGCGGCGCGGTGCGGACGGCCAGGGCGCCGAGGCGCCAGCGCACGGGACTGCCGGGGTCGACCGGGGTGAGCCGGACGGCAATGGAGTGCACTGTTCCGGTCAGACCGGTGAGTGGGACGGCCACGGTCCTCCACTGGTTGACCGAGCTCACCGGCAGATACGTGTACGGCGGTGTCGCACCCGGCGCGCTCGGCTCGGCGGTGGCGACCGCCAGCTCGACGTTCACCGCACCCGCGTCACACCGGTGCGTCAGCTCGACCACCGTGTCACCGGTGATCGGCAGCCGAGTCGCGTACACATCGACCGTCGCGGGCTGGTCCAGTTCACCGTCGACGAGCACGCTGCTCCCGCCGCGCCATGCGTCCGCGAAGTCGAAGTTCACGGTGGGACGCCGCCCCTCGGTGTGCACGACCCACCGCCGCGACGGCAGCCGGTCCTGGAGCCCGAGATGGTTCCACGGCACGTCCGAGGTGACGACGCCGTCCTCGTACCATCGCAGCCCGTGTCCCGTGTTGAACACACTCGCGAACGGAACCGACGTGACCGTCGACCGGTCGGCCACCGTCACTGAGGGCGCCCGCCATCGGTCCGTCGCGTCCGGCCGTGACGGATCGAGCGACCGTCCGGTCCAGAAGCGGTCGTCGGCCGCGTGGAACTCCCCCGGCGCCCTCCCGTCCGCCGGCAGGTGATTGCGCGTCCACTCGGGCCGGTAGAAGCCGAGCGAGGTGACGTGCGGCGAGCCCGTCGGCACGATGGCGTCCCAGTTGACGGACGTATTCCAGCCGTTCGCCTCCACGTCGACGCCCGCCCACAACTCGTAGCGGCTGCGACCCAGTTGCTCCGCTCGCTGCCCGGAGGACACCAGGCTGCCCGCCGTCCACCGGAAGTCGAGGAACATGTCGTCGGCGGCCTCGAAGAACGGCTGGTTCTGCGCGTTGAGCGCCCCCTGCCAGCTGACGTTCCCGTTCACGGTCATCGAGTCGTACCAGGTCACGCGCTGCCCCCGGGCGGCGGCGAGCGACTTCAGCTCCCGCAGGAAGCCCTGCATGTCCGCGCCGAGAGCCGCGTCCCCTCCCCCGGTCTCGGCGTTCACGAACCACCCGTCGAAGCCGTAGGCAGCCGCCACCGCGACGAGCTGGGCCGCGAGTGGGTAGCGCCCGGCCGCGTCCCTCTGCACCAGGTCGCGCGTCCACTGCAACTGCCCTCCGTACGCCACGGGCGGCAGGAAGACATTGCCGAGGACCCGCACGCCGTGCCGGTGGGCGGCGTCCACGACGGGCGCGTTCGGGGCGAGGATCAGCCCCTCGCCGGAGGAGCCGCCCCAGAAGACGAGTTCGTCGATGTAGGCCCAGTGGGTGAGCGCGTAGTAGTCGGCGGTGGCCGAGCCCTGGGACGGGTTGCTCGACGTCGGCCCGAAGGAGACCAGCGACTGGATGCGGGCCTGGTCGGTGCGGGCGGTGGGGTTCGCCGGGGTCGGGGTGAAGCGTGGAGCGAGGGGCACGGAGGCCGCGTTGAAGGCGAGGTCGGGGTCGTTCGCCGCGCGCCAGGCCTTGAGGCTGCGCCAGGTGATGCCGGCGCCCGGGGTGCCGGAGGGCAGCGAGTCCGGATACCAGTAGGAGGCGTACGGCTGGAGCGCTGCCGCGGACTTGGGGGCGGCAGCGGCGGGCATGCCCGGCAGCAGGGCGGCTGCGGCGCCGGCGAGCAGGACGGTGCGTCTGGTGGGGTTCACGAGCGGGTGCCTCCTTGGGTTCCTTGTGGGAGGGGAAGTACCTGGTCGGGAGTGACGACCTCGGTGATGCCGCGGGCGGCGAGATGGTCCTTGTCGTCCGCCTTGGTGTCGAGGACGGTGGCGGGCCGGGCGCCGTCGGCGACCAGCCGGAAGAAGGCGTCGAAGACCGGACCGCCGGGCGCACAGCGGGAACGGAGGGACGGATCCGCGGGTACGACGAGCGCCGTGGTCCGGGCGGCGGGCGCGGCGCCGGTGTGCTCACGGGCCGCGCGGGCCAGCACCCGCGCGGAGTCCTTGGGCCGCCGGTCGTTGGTCAACAGGCCGAGGCCGTACTCGAGTTCGGGGAAGTCGGCGAGGTCGCGCGAGACGTCGTGGGAGCACCACCAGGTGATGCCCCACAGGTCCGGGCAGTCCAACGCGTGCCGCACCGTGGCCTCGGTGAAGGAGGCGGCGTGCTCGGCCGGGACGAGCGGGGCGGGTGCGCCGACCTCCTGGAGCCAGACGGGCCGGTGCGGGTCGTCGGCCCAGGCCTTGCTGAGCTCGATGAGGTACTCGGCGTGGTGTTCGCTCGGCACGGAGGTACGGCCGTGGCGCTGGGCGGTGCCGTTGAACACCCAGGAGTGCACGGCCGTGACGGCACCACGCCGGGCCGCCTGGGCCGGGGTGAACGGCTGGTCGTCCTGGTACCAGGTCGCGTCGTACTCGGCGTGCAGGTGCAGTCTGCCGGGCGCGCCCCCCTCGCAGGCCGCCAGCATCCGCTCCAGCCATGCGTCGATCTGCGCCTCGGTGGCCCGGTCGGGGTCGGGATGCGGGCCTGCGGCAAACTGGTTGACCTCGTTGCCCAGGGTCATGCCGAGGAAGTTGGGGCGGTCGGCGAGGGCCGCGGCCAGGGTGCGCAGGTAGGTCGCCTGGCCGTCGAGGACGTCCGGGTCGGTGAAGAGGTTCCGCCGGTGCCAGGTCCCGGTCCAGGCCGGCAGGAAGTCGAAGCTGCTCAAGTGCCCTTGCAGTCCGTCCACGTTGACGTCGAGTCCGCGTTCGGCGGCGGCGTCGACGAGTGTGACCAGCTGCTCGACGGCCTTCGGCCTGATCATGGTGCGGTTGGGCTGGAAGTACGGCCACAGCGGGAAGACGCGGATGTGGTCCAGGCCGAGCGCGGCGATCGAGTCGAGGTCGGCGCGTACGGAGTCCGGATCGAAGTCGAGCCAGTGGTGGAACCACCCTTCGCTCGGGGTGTAGTTGACGCCGAAGCGCACGGCAGGGGGCATGCGGGTTCCTTGCCAGTCGGAGGTACGGGTGGGTCAGCCCTTGATGGCGCCCTCGCCGACGCCGCGGAAGAAGTACCGCTGCAGACAGGCGAAGAGCACGATCAGCGGCGCGACGGCGATGATCGTGCCCGCGGCGACGAGGCGTTCGTCGTTGGCGAAGGTGCCGTGCAGATAGTTCAGGCCGATGGTCAACGTGAACTTGGAGGGGTCGCTGAGCACGATGAGCGGCCACAGGAAGTCGTCCCAGGCGCCCATGAAGGCAAAGATCGCGACAACAGCGATCGTCCCCTTCACCGACGGCAGCGCGATCCGCAGGAACCGCTGCCAGACGTTGGCGCCGTCGACGAAGGCCGCCTCCTCGATCTCGTACGGCAGGTTGAGGAAGGCGTTGCGCATCAGCAGCACGTTCAGCGAGGCGATGGAGCCGGGCAGCAGCACGCCGACGAGCATGTTGTTGAGGCCGAGGTCCCGCATGAACGTGAACTGGGCGATGATGATGCTCTCCACCGGCACGAGCATCGCCAGCACAAAGGCGAGCGTGGCCGCACGGCGGCCCCGGTAGCGCAGCCGGGCCAGGGCGTAGCCGGCGAGGGCGGCGCCGACGCAGTTGGTCACCACGTTCGCGAGGGCGACCTTCAGCGAGTTCAGGGCGTAGTCCCAGACCGGGATGGTCTCTGCGACGCGCTCGTAGTTGTGCAGGGTCGGGTCGCTCGGCAGGAACTTCGGCGGAGAGCTGAAGATGTCCTCGGTCGGTCCCTTGAGCGAGGTGGACAGCTGCCACAGGAACGGGCCGACGGTCAGGGCCAGCACGGCGAGCAGCAGCAGGTAGCGCAGGGAGAGTTCCCAGCCGGGGATGCGGCGGCCGTGCTCGTCGGTGAGGCGGCGACGGGGTGCACGCTTCGGGGCGGGCGGCGCTTCGGCGGGACGTACTTTCTCGATCACGCTCATCGTTCCTCCCTCCGGTCGGCGCGCAGCACGAGCAGCATCAGGACGACGGTGACGACGAAGACGACCACGGAGATCGCGGAGGCGTAGCCGACCCGGCCGGTCAGGCCGGTGCCGGTGCGCTGGACCAGCATCACCAGGGTGGTGTCCTCGCCGGCCGGTCCGCCGGCGGGTCCGGCCATCAGATACACCTCCGAGAACACCTTGAAGGCGGCGACCGAGGAGAGCGCGGCGACCAGGACCATGGTGGAGCGCACAGCGGGCACGGTGACGGTGAGGAAGCGGCGTACCGCTCCGGCGCCGTCGACCGCGGCGGCCTCGTGCAGTTCGCGCGGTACGTTCCCGAGCGCCGCCAGGTAAATGATCATGTAGTAGCCGAGGCCCTTCCAGACCGTGACAGTCATGGCACTGAGCAGCAGCAGCCACTGGTCGCTGAGGAAGCCGATCCGGCCGACGCCGACCGCCTCCAGCAGCGAGTTGACCAGACCGCGCTCGTCGAGCAGCCACACCCAGATCAGGCCGACCACGACGATCGAGGCGACGACCGGGGTGTAGAAGGCGGAGCGGAAGAAGGTGATGCCGGGGATGCTCTTGTGCACCAGCAGGGCAAGGAGCAGTGGCAGGATCACCAGGGCCGGTACGACTCCGAGGACGTAGAGCGTGCTGTTGCGCAGGCCGATCCAGAACATGTCGTCGTGGAGCAGCTCGCGGAAGTTGGCGAGGCCCACGAACTCGCCCGGGACCAGCGTCCGGCGGTCGGTGAACGCGTTGACCAGCGTGGAGACGAACGGGTACAGCACGAACGCGCCGATGACGATGAGTCCGGGCGCGGCGAACAGCCAGGGGCTGCTCGGCAGTTGGCGCCGCACCCGGGAGACAGCGGGACTCGCCATGACGACTCAGCCCTGCTGCTGGAGCAGCCGGTCACACGCCTTGACAGCGTTGTCAAGAGCTTCCTTCGGGCTCTCCTTGCCCTGGAGCGCGCGGGCGACGGCATTGCGCAGCTCGACCTTCATCTGCTCGCTGAACAGCACCGGCGTGTAGTTGACCGCGTTCTTCAGCGACTTGGCGGCGGCCACCCGCACCCGGGTCTCGTCGGTGCCGTCCTCCTTGGTGAAGTACGGGTCGTCGAGCGAGCCCGCGGTGCTCGGGAAGATGGCGACCTGCTTGGCGAAGGACATCTGGTGCGCGGCGTCGGTGACGTAGTGCGCGAAGGCGACGGCGGCGGGCTTCTGCTTGGTCTGCGCGTTGACCATCACGCCCATCACGTACATGTTGACGTGGCCGGTGCTGGTGATCTGGTCGGTGATGCCGATGTTCTTGTACAGGTTCGGCGCCTGCTTCTTGAAGTTGCCGAGGTCGAGGGCGCTGCCCGGGTTCATGGCGACGGCCTCGGTGAGGAACTTCTTGCCGGACGACTCGGGCGTGGCGGTCAGCGCCTGCGGGTCCAGGGCCTTGGCGTCGTACAACTCCTTGTACTTGGTGAGGAGTTCGACGCCCTTGGCGTCGTTGAAGGTGAAGCCGGTGCCCTCCTTGTTCATCAGCGGGACGCCGTAGCGGCCGAAGTCCTCGATGGTGGGCACGTTGGCGAGGGTGGCGACCTCGCCGTCGGTCTTCTGCGCGATCTGCAGGGCGGCGGAGAAGACCTCGTCGTACGTCTTGGGCGGCTGGTCGGGGTCGAGTCCGGCCTTCTTGAACAGGGACTTGTTGTAGAAGAGCGGGCCGGTGTTGAGGTACCAGGGGAAGGCGTACGTGCCGGTCATGCCTGGTATCTCGTGGCTGGCCCAGGCGCCTTCCAGGTACTCCTTCCTGTACTGCGGCGCGGCCTTGTCGAGGTCGAGCGCGAGGCCGGCCTTGGCGAGCGGGGCGACCAGGTCCGGGGAGACGTTGACGACGTCGGGCAGGGTGCCGCCGGCCGCGTCGGCGCTGATCTTGTCGGCGTAGCCCTCGGCGGGCTGGTCGACCCATTTGACCTCGGTGCCCGGGTACTTCTTCTCGAAGTCGGCGATCAGGCCCTCGAAGTAGTCCTTGAAGTTGGCGCGGAGGTTCCAGGTCTGGAAGGTGATGTTGCCCTCCACCTCGCCCGAGGCGTCGGCCGAGCCGCCGTCGTCTCCCCCGGAGCCGCAGGCACTGAGCGGCACGAGGACGACGGCGACGGCGGCGAAGGTCCGGCGGGAAATACGCACGACGATGTGCTCCTTTGCGGCGGTGAGGTCCGGTGACGTCCGGGATGGACCGGCGCGTCGGGCAGACCTTGCACTTCCCCTCCGCACAAAGTCAATGGATTCAGCTCAGCTAAAGCCTTCAGTTGAGAGAAATGCCAGGTCAGGATGGTGGGGGCCAGGCCTTGCGTTAGATCACTAATGCGCTTTAGGGTGATCGCACTCAAGCGCATTAGTGCGCGGCGCCTTTCGAATGGGAGCAGCATGTGACGGGCAAGCGGTCTCCCGCGCGCCGGCCGACGATGAAGGACATCGCGCGGCGTGCCGGGGTCTCCGAGAGCGCGGTGTCGTTCGCGCTCAACGGGCGTCCGGGGGTCTCCGAGGTGACCCGGGACCGGGTGCGCAGGGTCGCCGAGCAGCTGGGCTGGCGGCCGAGCACGGCGGCGCGGGCGCTGTCCGGCGAGGGCGCGGCGACAGTCGGCTTCGTACTGGCCCGGCCCGCGGACACGCTGGGCGTGGACTCGTTCTTCCTGCAGCTCGTGTCCGGCATCCAGGAGGTGCTGGCGGAGCGTCATCTCGGGCTGCTGTTCCAGATTGCGCAGGACATCGCCGACGAGTGCGCGGTGTACCGGCGCTGGTGGGCCGAGCACCGGGTGGACGGCGTGCTCGTCGTCGACCCGCGCACCGACGACCCGCGCCCGGACCTGCTCGACGAACTGGGCCTGCCCGGCGTGGTGATCGGCGGCGCGCCCGACGCACGGCACCCCGGGCTGACCACGGTGTGGGCGGACGACGCGGGCGCGATGGCCGCGGTCGTCGACGAGCTGTACACCCTCGGGCACCGGCGGATCGTGCACATCGCCGGCCTCGCGGGACTCGCGCACACCGAGCGCCGGATCCGTACGCTGCGCGCCGAGGCGGACCGGCGCGGTCTCACCGAGGTGCGGTCGGTGACGACCGACTACTCGGACGCGGAGGGCGCCGCCGTGACCCGCCGCGTGCTGTCCGGGCCCACTCCCCCGACGGCCCTGGTCTACGACAACGACGTGATGGCCGTCGCGGGCGTCGCCGCTGCGGCAGGGCTGGGTTTCTCCGTGCCTGCCGATGTGTCGGTGGTGGCGTGGGAGGACTCCGCGCTGTGCCGCATGGTCAAGCCCTGGCTGTCCGCACTGTCCCGGGACACGGTGGAGTTCGGGCGTACGGCGGCCCGGGAGCTGACCGCCCTGCTCGACGGCGGTCCGGCCCGCACGGTGCAGGTGCCGGTGCCGCAGTTGATCGGGCGGGAGAGCACGGGAGCGGCGCGGGGCGGCTGAGGCGCGGGCCCGGGTCAATTTTGCAGGACGTGCATCTTTGCATACCATGCAAGTTATGCCGGAGAAGAGTGCCGCAGGGGGCGGCCTGCGTGAGCAGAAGAAGCGGGCCACCCGGGCCGCGCTCGCGGAGGCGGCGGTACGCCTGGCCGCCGAGCACGGGGTGGAGAACGTCACCGTCGAGGCCATCAGCGCCGCGGCGTGTGTCTCCGTACGGACGTTCTTCAACTACTTCGACGCGCGTGACGACGCCTTCGTGGTGATCGACACGGACATCAGCGCCCGGGTGCGGAGCACCGTGCTGCGCGCCCCGGCCGAGGTCCCCCCGCTCGACGCCGTGCGCGACGCCATCGCGGCCGAACTCGCCGAGGCCGAGCAGCAGCACGAGCTGTGGCAACTCCATGCCGAGGTGCTGCGGGCCGCACCGCATCTGCTGGTGCGCAGCCTCGGCGCGCACATGGCGGACGAGACCGGGCTGGCCGTGGCCATCGCCCGGCGCCTGCGCGGCGGCCCCACGGACGTCCCCGAGACGACCGCGCCGGACGAAGACGCCCGCCGGAGCCTCGACCTGTATCCGCGACTGCTGGCCGCGGTCGCGGGCACCGCCGTCCGGGTCGCCGTGGAGCACTGGAGCGCCGACCCGGAGGAACGCCAGTTCGCGGACGTGTTCCAGGAGACGTTCGCGAGCCTCGCCGCCGGACTGCCGACGCCGCCCGGCTGAGCATCGCACCCGCCGCCCGGTCCGACCCCGGGTCAGCGTCCCCTCTCCCGTCGCGCGCCGCCCGAGCACCTCCTCCCCTCCTCCTGAGCGTGCCCTCTCGCGCGATCATCCGATCACCACCGTCGAAAGAGCTGTCGTGACCGCACCACCGCAGACGCCGGAACAGGCGTCGCCCACCTCCATGACCCAACGGCAGACACTCCAGGCCATGTCCGGTCTGATGGCCGGCATGTTCGTCGCGATCCTGGCGGGCACCGTCGTCTCGAACGCGCTGCCCCGGATCATCGCCGACCTCGGGGCCAGCCAGTCCTCCTACACCTGGGTCGTCACCTCCGAACTGCTGGCGATGACCGCGACGGTGCCCCTGTGGGGCAAGCTGTCCGACCTCTACAACAAGAAACTGCTGCTGCAGCTGTCCCTGTCGATGTTCGTCGTGGGGTCGCTGCTCGCGGGCTTCTCCGAGGGCGTCGGACTGCTCATCTTCAGCCGGGTCATCCAGGGCATCGGCGCCGGTGGTCTGACCGCGCTCGCCCAGGTCGTCATGGCCGCCGTCATCCCGCCGCGCGAACTGGGCCGGTACGCGGGCATCTTCGGCGCCGTCTTCGCCGTGGGCACCGTGGCCGGACCGCTGGTCGGCGGTGTGCTGGTCGACACCGACTGGCTGGGCTGGCGCTGGTGCTTCTTCATCGGCGTGCCGTTCGCCCTGCTGGCCATCGCGCTGCTGCAGCGCACCCTGCGGCTGCCCACAGTCCGGCGGCAGGTACGGATCGACTGGCTCGGCGCGTTCCTGATCGTCGCCGGTGTCTGCGCGCTGCTCATCTGGGTCTCGCTGGCCGGCAACCAGTTCGACTGGGCGTCCTGGCAGACCGCCGCGCTCACCGGCGGTGGCGTGCTGCTGCTGGTGGCCGCGGTGTTCGTGGAGTCCCGCACCCCCGAGCCGGTCATCCCGCTCGGCATCTTCCGCAACCGCACGGTCACGCTGACCACCGTGGCCAGCCTGCTGGTCGGTGTCGCCATGTTCGGCGGGACCGTGTTCCTGTCGCAGTACTTCCAGGTGTCCCTCGGCAAGTCGCCGACCGTCGCGGGTCTGATGAGCCTGCCGATGATCCTGGGCCTGCTGGTGTCGTCCACCGCCGCCGGCCAGATGATCAGCCGGACCGGCAAGTGGAAGCGGTACCTGGTGGCGGGCGCCGTCATCATGACCGCCGGACTCGGACTGCTCGCCACGATCGGCGCCGACACCCACTTCGGCCTGCTCAGCATCTACATGGCGGTACTCGGCATCGGCGTCGGCATGCTGATGCAGAACCTGGTGCTGGCCGCCCAGAACGACGTGCCCGCCACCGAGCTGGGCGCGGCGACCTCCGTGCTGTCCTTCTTCCGCAGCATGGGCGGCACCATCGGCACCAGCGTCCTCGGCGCGATCCTCGCCAACCGCGTGGCGACCGAGATGACCAAGGGCTTGGAGGAGGCCGGCATCACCGGGGCGGCAGGCCAGGGTTCGGGCGGCGAGTCCTCGCACGTGCCGGACATGACGACGCTGCCTGCCCCGATGCGGTCGATCGTGGAGCACGCCTACGGCGTCGCCACGGCCGACCTGTTCCTCATCGCGACGCCGTTCGCGCTGCTCGCGCTGATCTCCGTGATGTTCCTGAAGGAGAAGCCGCTGAAGACCACCAGCGGCATGGAACGCCTCGCCGAGGAGTCGGCGGGCGCTCCGGTCGGCTGAGCCCGGAGGGGGCTGCCCTGCCGCACGCGGGGCAGCCCCTTCGTCGTACGGTCAGTGACAGGGCCGGAGTTGAGGAAGTCACCGGATGTCAGCCGGATTCATGGTCGGCACTCTCGACGTGACGGGCGTGTCCGGGCACAGTTCTGCCTACGTACTCGCGAGTACGTGCGCATCAGCCGCCCTCTGCCCCAAGGAGCGCCCGTGACCCACTGGGTCGGACGGACCGCCGTCGAGATTGCCGCCGCCGTACGTGAGAAGCAGGTCACGCCGCGGGAGGTGGTGGCCGAGCACCTCGCGCGGATCGAGCGGATCGACGGCCGCGTCGGCGCCTTTCGCACGGTGCGGGCACAGGCCGCACTCGCGGAGGCCGACGAGGTGGGCGCCCGCGGTGATCTGGGCGAACTCCCGCTCGCGGGCGTGCCCGTGGCCGTCAAGGACAATCTGGCGGTGCGCGGCGAGGCCGTGCGGATCGGCTCGGCCGCGACTCCCGACACGCCGGCCGACCAGGACCATGTCACCGTCGCCCGGCTGCGGGCAGCGGGTGCGGTGGTCGTGGGGCTGACCAATGTGCCGGAGCTGTGCGTGTTCGGTACCACTGAGGGCGTGCACGGCATCGCCCGGAACCCGTGGGACACGACGCGCACGGCGGGCGGCTCGTCCGGCGGCAGCGCGGCGGCGGTGGCCGCGGGCCTGGTGCCGATAGCGCTCGGCAACGACGGCATGGGGTCCCTGCGCATACCGGCGGCCAACTGCGGCCTCGTCACCATCAAGCCGGGTCACGGGGTGGTTCCTGCGGGCATCGGTGACGGCGACTGGTTCGGCATGTCGGAGAACGGGCCGCTGGCGACGACCGTGGCGGACGCGCGGCTGATGCTGTCCGTCCTCGCGGACACCGAGGTGGTACGGCGTGACGCGCCCGGCACCCACCGCGTCGCCGTCTCCCTGCGCAGCCCCCTCGCCGGGGTCACTGTCAGCAGACCGTATACGACCGCCGCCCAGGAGGCGGCGGGGCTGCTGATCAAGGCAGGGCACCAGGTGCGGCGCGCCGATCCGCCGTATCCGCTGTCGCTGAGCTTCACCTCGCTCGCCCACTGGACGGCGGGCACCTCCGTCGACGCCCAGGGCCTGGACCCGCGGCTGCTGGCCCGGCGCACCCGGGTGCACGCGGCCGTCGGGAGGCGGTTCGTGGGAGCCGTGCGCGGCGGCGGCAGCCGGGACGCCCTGCGTCGGCGTCTGGAGCCGTTCTTCGCCGAGTACGACGTGCTGCTCACACCGGCGCTCGCCCGCCGGTCCCCCAAAGCCGTGCCCTGGCACGAGCGGGGCTGGCTGCGCAACGTGGCCGCCAACACCGCCTACTCGCCGATGACACCGCCGTGGAACCTGACCGGCTGGCCCGCGATGACGGTGCCGCTGGGCACCCTCCCCTCCGGCGCCCCCTGCGCCGTACAGCTCGTGGGGCGGCCGGGGTCGGAGGCGGAACTGCTGGGGCTGGCGGCCCAGTTGGAGGCCGCGCGTCCGTGGCAGCGGACGGCGCCGATGGAGTAGGCGGCCCTGACTACAGCGCCTTGTACATGATGTGCAGGCCCACGGGGCCGTGCCGGGGGTGGTCGTAGGCGTCCGGCACGGTGCCGAGGATGGTGAAGCCGAGAGAAGTCCAGAGCTCGACCGCGGGGTTGGTCTCGACGACCGCGTTGAACACCATGCCCCGGTAGCCCTGGGCCTCGGCCTCGGCCAGGATGTGCTCGGCGAGGGCGCGGCCGATGCCGCGGCCGCCCTGGTCGGGGTCGACCATGAAGCCGGCATTGGCGATCCGGGCGGCGGGGCCACCGTAGTTGGGGGTGAGATAGGCGGAGCCGACGACGGCTCCGGTCTCGTCCTCGGCGACGTAGACGCGTTTGGCCGGGCTCATCCACAGGGCGCGGGCCGCTTCCTCGGTGGTGTCCGGGTCCCAGGCGTAGGTCTCGGCGGCGGCGACGATGCGGTGCCAGAACGGCCAGATGTGTGGCCAGTCGTCGGCCGTTGCTTCCCTGATCAGCATGGGCGTGAGTCTCGCACGCCCATGCCGTCGGCGATCGCGAAGGGGCCTGCCGGGTCAGTCCACGCTGGGCAGGATGTGCGGCTCGGCGAGGTCGTCCTCGTAGCCCGCCAGGCGGATCGGGGCGGACCTGGCCCACACGTCGAGGTTGCCGAGCTCGCCGGGGCGGCGGCCCGCACGCTCCGGGCGTTCCTTGGGGCGCTGTTCGCGATTCGTCTTCTCCGGTGTCACCGCGCACTCCTTATGTGTCGGGTCACCCTCGGGGCGCGTCGGCGGTCTGCGGTCCGCTGCCCGACGCCCGTTGGGTCTGACGTGCTGCTGCGCGGACGCGGTGGCGTCGGTGGGTCGCGTGAGAGCAGGCCGTTGTGCACCGGCTTGCCCCGGGACGGACGGTGGGTGTGGGTAGGGACCCGTTCTGGCTGTCCGTCTGGACCAGATTAACCAAATGAGCGAGGGTCCGCTCGATAGGGCTGAAAACAGCGGGTAACTATTGCGCGTCACCCCGTGTGCAATCAGGGGAAATCTACCCCTATTTGTTACGCAATGGACTTTTCGGTTCACCCGGACGGCCTACCCGGGCGAACACGCCCACGACCGGCGGCTGCCAGGGGCCATGCAGTTCAAGTCCCGTTGGCCGATTCGCAAGGCGGCCATGATCTGCTGACGTCCGGCAACGGCTTGTCCGGCGGGAGGACTGACGCATGGAGCTGCGCAGTGTCGAAGAGCTGATGGATCTGCTGAACGCCTGCCGTGGAGTCCGGGACACTCCGGACTGCACCGGCGACCCGGTCGACCTGCACGACCACGCGCTGCAGACGGCCGCACTGCTGCGCCGAAGTCGCCCCGCCGACAAGGAACTCCAGATCGCGGGCCTGGTGCATGACATCGGGCATCTGCTGCGGCCCGGCGACGACGCCGGTCACGCCGACCTCGCGGCGGACGCCGTCCGGCCCTTGCTCGGTGAGCGGGTCTCCCGTCTCGTACGACTGCATGTGGCCGCGAAGCGCTATCTGGCCGCCGTGTCTGCGGGGCGTGATCTGTCGCCGCAGAGTGCCCGGACCCTGACCAGGCAGGGCGGCCCGATGAGTCCCGCGGAGGCAGCAGCGTTCGAGCGGGACCCGCTCGCCGACGACGCCGTGGCCCTGCGGCAGGCCGACGAGGCCGGCAAGGTCATCGGGTTCGACGCGGGAGTCCTGGAGGACTGGCGTACGGTCCTGGAGCTCGTGGCGGCCCGCAACTCGCGACTCGGGGCCGTCGACCAGCGCCCGCCTGGTCCGACCTCGTGGAGGACGCGCGACGCCGGGTCTCACCACTTGCCGGGCGCGTAGTCCTTCAGGAAGACGCCGTACAGGTCCTCGCCCGCCTCGCCGCGCACGACGGGGTCGTAGACGCGGGCCGCGCCGTCGACCAGGTCGAGCGGGGCGTGGAAGCCCTCCTCGGCCAGGCGCAGCTTGTCGTAGTGGGGGCGCTCGTCGGTGATCCAGCCGGTGTCGACCGAGGTCATGAGGATGCCGTCGGTCTGGAACATCTCCTGGGCGCTGGTCCGCGTGACCATGTTCATCGCCGCCTTGGCGGCGTTGGTGTTCGGGTGGCCCGCGCCCTTGTAGCCGCGGCCGAAGACACCCTCCATCGCCGAGACGTTGACGACGTACGCGCGCCCGCTCGCCGCCTTCTTCGCGGCGTCGGCCATGACCGGGCGGAGCTTGCTGATCAGGATGAACGGCGCCGTGTAGTTGCACAGCTGGGTCTCGAGGAGCTCCACCGGGGAGATCTGCTCGATGGTCTGCACCCAGGTGTTGGTGTCGACGACGTCGGGGACGAGGCCGCCCGCGTCGATGGCGGTGCCGTCGAGGTGCCGGGCGACGCTGGCGTTGCCGGCGACCAGGGCGAGGTCGGCGACCTGCTGTGCGTCGAAGCCGGAGATCCCGGCGGGCAGCGCGGCCAGGCCGTCGACGGCGCCGGAGCCGAAGGCGCCGATCACATGGTGGGCGGGCAGCTCACCGGCGGGCAGCGGGGCGCTCTCGCCCTCGACCAGGGCGGCGTAGGCGGAGGGCAGACGGCGTACGGTCTGCGTCGCGTTGTTGATGAGGATGTCCAGCGGGCCCGCCTCGGCGACCTGGTCGGCGAGGGCCACCGCCTGCGCCGGGTCACGCAGGTCGATGCCGACGACCTCGAGGCGGTGCAGCCAGTCCGCCGAGTCGTCCATGGCCTTGAAGCGGCGGATGGCGTCCTTCGGGAACCGCGTGGTGATCGTCGTGTGCGCGCCGTCGCGCAGCAGCCGCAGCGCGATGTACATGCCGATCTTGGCGCGGCCGCCGGTGAGCAGCGCACGCTTGCCGGTGAGGTCGGCGCGGGCGTCGCGCTTGCCGCGGTTCAGGCGGGCGCAGTCGGGACAGAGCTGGTGGTAGAAGTAGTCGACTTCCACGTACCGGGTCTTGCAGGTGTAGCAGGAGCGCGGGCGCTGGAGTATCCCCGCGATCTTGCCCTCTTCCGTGATCGACGACGGGAGGATGCCCTCCGTCTCGTCGTCGATGCGCTGGGCGGAGCCGGTCGCCGTGGCCTCCGTGACCGCCTTGTCGTGCGCGGTCTTGGCGGCCCGGCGCTCCTGGCGGCGGCGCTGCTTGACGGTGCGGTAGATGCCCGCGGTGGCCCGGCGCACGGCGATCGCGTCGGGGTGGTCGACCTCCAGCTTGTCGAGCTCCTCGAGCACGCTCAGGCAGACAGCCAGCCGCTCCGGGTCGATGCCGGGCCCGTAGACGACCTCGTCCGTGGTCGTCGAGCCTTCCTCTGTCACCGTCATCGCCGCTGCCGTTCCCTGTGTCTGCCGTCGCGGCGCTCCGGTCGCGCCCGCATTCGAACGGCAGATTTTACGGAGCGCCGGGCCGCACCGCCAAACCCGTCGCGATCAAGGAGCGCAGGCCTTGATCAGCGTCTCCACCTCGTCGGACACCGCCTGGGCGAACCGGTCCAGGTCCGGTACGGCCCGTGCGTCGGCGACGAGCCCGTAGTGGACCCGCCCCCGGTACGTCGAGACGGCGACGGCGAGGGACTGGCCGGCGGCCAGCGGGGCGAAGGGGAACACCTCCGTGAGGGGGTTGCCGCCGAGCTTCAGGCCGAGGCCGGGCAGCGGCACGCTGGTGACCAGGATGTCGAACCACAGCCGGGCGGCCTGGCTGACCAGCGGGCCGCCGAGCCGGTGGCCGAGCGCCGGCACATGGTCGGCGAGCAGCGCGACGGCACCCGCGCCCCGGTTGGGGCCGGCGTCCTTGTTGCGGTCCATGGCCGTGCGGACCGCCTCGAGGCGGCCGAGCGGGTCGGGGTCGTCGACCGGGAGCTGTATCAAGTAACCGGACAGCCGGTTGCCCCGCGGGTGCGCGGTGCGCGGGCGACGCTTGGAGACGGGGATCAGCGCGCGCGGCGCGACACCCTCGCTGCCGTCGCCGCGTTCGTCGAGCCAGCGGCGCAGGGCGCCCGCGACGACGGCGATCAGGACGTCGTTGACGGTGCCTCCGACAGCTTTGCGGACGCGGTGCACGTCATCGATGTCGAGGACCACTCCGGCGGTACGACGGGTGCCGGAGGGCTCCGAGGTCAGCGCGGGCGACGAACGCATGCCCAGGGTGGACAGGGCGACGGAGGCGCCGATGTCGAGGGCCCGGCCCATGTCGGACACGGCGCCGCGCAGCAGCCCGGGCAGCTTGCGCACGTCGGGCAGCAGGCCGCGCGGGGGCTCGGCGGGGCGGGGCCGCGGGGCCGGCATGTCCGTGGGGTCCAGGACGGCCGCGGCCAGGGTCAGCGCGCGCAGGCCGTCGGCCAGGGCGTGGTGGAACTTGAAGAGCACGGCGAACGAGACGCCGTCCTCCCCCGGCAGCACATGCGCCTCCCACGGCGGCCGGCCGCGCTCCAGGGGACGCTCCATGAGCCGGCCCGCCATCCCCTGGAAGTCGGCGGTGGGGGCATGCAGCCGGACGTGGTCGAGCGGGTCGAAGTCGGGGGCGGGCTCCCTGGCCGCGCCGCCGAAGGCGAGCGGCCGGCGGAGTCCGAAGGGGAACGGCTGCCCCGGATCGAGCGGCCGCCACACGTCCCGGATCCGCATCCGCAGCCCGGGCACCGCGGCGGCACGGGCGGCGAGCAGGTCGGCGGCGTGGGCACCGGCGGCGGGCGAGTGGGACGCGAACACGCCGAGCGCGCCGAGATGCATGGGATGCAGGTCGGACTCGATGTTCCAGAACGCCAGGTCGAGTGGTGCGAGCAGGTCAGGAGTCAATGGCTTGCCTCGCGACGATGACGGGTGGGCCAGCAGTCAATCGCCCTGGGGCGATTACGGTCAAGTACGATCAGGCTACGTACAGTTAACAGCAGATTAAGTCCCGCCTCCTACGAAAGAGGCGGGACTCATGTGGCGTGAGAGGTCATAGTGTCCAGGTCAGTGCCCCACGAAGGCGTGAACCGACGCCCGGCCCGGCGTGTCCGCTCGATCGTGTGACGCCGCCGCCGCTCCTCCCGGCGTAGCCGGGCTACGGCACCCGCTGCCCCTTGCCCAGCGCGATCACGCCGCCCTTGGACACCGTGTACAGCTCGGCGTCCCGCTCCGGGTTGACGCCGATCGTCGCGCCGGGCGGCACCTCGACGTTCTTGTCGAGGACCGCACCCCGCACCACCGCACCCCGCCCGATGTGGACGTTGTCGTGCAGCACCGACCCCTGCACCACCGCCCCCGGGTCGACCACGACACCCGGCGAGAGCACGGACCGCGTGACCTGCCCCCGGATCAGGCAGCCGGCGCTGATGATGGACTCGCCGGCGATGCCGCCGGCGTTGAAGCGGGCCGGCGAGAGCTGGTTGGAGTGGGTGTAGATGGGCCAGCTGCGGTTGTAGAGGTTGAAGGCGGGCCGCTCGGCGATCAGGTCCATGTGGGCCTCGTAGTACGCGTCGAGCGTGCCGACGTCACGCCAGTAGCCCTGGTCGCGGCTGGTCTCGCCGGGGACGTGGTTGTCGCCGAAGTCGTACAGGTGGGCCTCGCCGCGTTCGGTGAGCTGGGGCAGGATCGAACCGCCCATGTCGTGCACGGAGTTGGCGTCGTCGGCGTCCCGCTGGAGGGCCTCGATCAGCGCCTTGGTGGTGAAGATGTAGTTGCCCATGGAGGCGAGGACGGAGTCGGGGTCGTCGGGCAGGCCGGGCGGGTCCGCGGGCTTCTCCAGGAACCGCTCGACGGTGCTTCCGTCCGAGCCCGGGGTGATCACGCCGAAGGAGGAGGACTCCGTGCGCGGGACGCGTATCCCCGCCACCGTCACGCCCGCGCCGGACTCGATGTGCTGGGCGAGCATCTGCCGCGGATCCATGCGGTACACATGGTCGGCGCCGAACACCGCGACGTACTCGGGCCGTTCGTCGTAAATCAGGTTCAGGGACTGCAGGATGGCGTCCGCACTGCCCAGGAACCAGCGCGGGCCGAGCCGCTGCTGGGCGGGGACGGGCGTGACGTAGTTGCCGAGCAGGCTGGACATCCGCCAGGTCGTGGTGATGTGCCGGTCCAGCGAGTGGGACTTGTACTGCGTGAGGACGCAGATACGCAGGATGTCGCCGTTGACGAGGTTGGAGAGGACGAAGTCGACAAGTCTGTACGTGCCGCCGAAGGTCACCGCGGGTTTCGCGCGGTCCGCGGTCAGGGGCATCAGGCGCTTGCCCTCCCCGCCCGCCAGTACGATCCCGAGCACCGAAGGTCCACCACGACGCATGGCCGCTCCCCTCACCCTGGTTGACCCATGATTGCCCTTGAGCCGGGCGGGCTAAGCCTGTTCGAGGATCTCCGCGTAGAGCCGGGCCGTGCGGCGGGCGACCGTGTCCCAGCCGAACTCCCCCACCGCACGTTCCCGTCCCGCCTCCCCCATCCGCCGGGCGCCCTCCGGGTCGGCGAGGAGCGCGTCCAGGGCGCGGGCGAGGCCCGTCTCGAAGTCGTCGTCCACGGGCACCAACAGGCCCGTCTTGCCGTCCGCGACGACCTCGGGGATGCCGCCGACCTGGGAGGCCACGACGGGTGTGCCGCAGGCCATCGCCTCCAGGTTGACGATGCCCAGCGGTTCGTACACCGAAGGGCAGACGAACACGGCGGCGTGCGTGAGGAGTTGGATCACCTCCGGGCGCGGCAGCATCCGCGAGATCCAGTGCACGCCGTCGCGGACGCGGCTCAGCTCCTGGTACAGGTTGCGGAACTCCCGGTCGATCTCCGGGGTGTCGGGCGCCCCCGCGCACAGTACGACCTGCGTCGCGGGGTCGATGTCCCGTGCCGCGCGCAGCAGATGGGGCACGCCCTTCTGCCGGGTGATCCGGCCGACGAACAGGATGTACGGGCGGGCCGGGTCCAGGCCGAGGCGGGTCAGGACGTCGGTGGCGGCGTCGGGCCGGTAGAGGTCGGTGTCGATGCCGTTGTGCACGACGTGGACGCGGGCGGGGTCCAGCGCGGGATAGCAGTCGAGGATGTCCGTGCGCATGGCACCGGACACGGCGATCACCGCGTCGGCGGCCTCGATCGCGGTGCGCTCGGCCCAGCTCGACAGGGCGTATCCGCCGCCGAGTTGCTCGGCTTTCCAGGGGCGCAGCGGCTCCAGGGAGTGGGCGGTCATCACATGCGGGATGCCGTACAGGAGCTTGCCGAGGTGGCCGGCGAGGTTGGCGTACCAGGTGTGGGAGTGGATGAGTTCGCGGCCCTCCAGGGCGGCGGTCATGGCGAGGTCCACGGAGAAGGTGCGCAGCGCGTCGTTGGCGGTGTCGAGCGCGGGCCAGGGGCGATGCCGCAGCACGCCTTCCGCGCGGCCCTCGCCCCAGCAGTGCACCTCGAGGTCGACGAGGGATCTCAACTCCCGGGCGAGGAACTCGACATGGACGCCCGCACCGCCGTACACGTCCGGGGGGTACTCCCGGGTCAGCAGTCCCACTCGCACCCGCAAACCCCCTGTCTCGGCGGCTGGTTCCCTCATGGTCACCCAGATGTGGCGCGTGGGGAAGAGCCCGGGGGCCGAGTGAAGCAGCAGTCGCCGCACAGTCCACCGCCGGGCACCCGGTAGTACAGGCAGCAGCTGCGGCGCCGGAAGGCAGTGCCCGTGAGTGTGCCGGTTGCGGTGAGGCGGGGGTGGGCGAAGAGCTCGCCGGCCAGCGCGCGGGCCCGGACGGCGGCCTCGGTAAGGCCGTTCGCCCGCGCCCACCGGTCCAGCTCGCGGACGGCGCCCGCCAGCGCTGATCCGGCGTTGCCCCACAGCAGCCCCGCCGCGAGCCGGTGGCGGGTGCGCAGAACGGCCGCCAGCGGTTCCAGGTGACCGTGCAGCACGACGTCCACGACGGTTGCCGCGTCCCCCGGCAGCGGGCGCACCTGAGCGAGCCACAGGTCGTCGGGTGCGCTGCCGTCGGCGTCCCAGTGCAGCAGCCGCGGGTCGAGATCGGGGACGCTGCCGTACAGGACGGCGCAGCCGAGCGCCGTCGACCACAGCCGGGCCGCGAGCCCGAGGTGCGCCACCGAGGCCGCGATCCGCACCTCGGGAACGGCCAGGGCGGCCGCCACCTTTCGGACACGGACCTGCATGGGGTCCGCGTCCGCATCCGATGCCGACGGGCCGTAGGCCTGCGCCAGGGTCGGCAGCGACCTCACAGGGGCTGACGGCCCGTCCACGACCGTGCGCAGGACGAAGAATCCGCCGAGCGGGCTCAGGGCGGCAAGGTCCGGGTCGAGGTCCACGAGGAGCAGTAGTACCAAGCCCCCTAGGGGACGGGATCAGGGGGTCTCCGTCCCGGTTCACCCACCCTGGGGATGACCGGGGGGCGTTCGTACTCCATCGGCAGTAGGACTCATTGGGTGCTCAGGGACGACGACGGGGAACAGGGCGAGCGGGCATCGTGTTGGTCATGGAAGCCGACCGTTCGTCGCACCGGGCCGAGCGCCCCAGCCTCAGGCAGAGGAGCAGCTCATGAGCGCCCTCGCGTTGTCCGTGCTCCTGTCGCTGGTGTCCGCTGTCGCGTACGCGGGCGGGGCGATCGTGCAGGAGCGGGTCGCGGTGTCGTTGCCGGGCGGCCAGTACGCGCCGATGCGCCGGCCGGGCTGGTGGGCCGCGGTGGCGCTCAACGGTCTCGGCGGGCTACTGCACGTGGCGGCCCTCGCCTACGGTCCGCTGAGCGTGGTGCAGCCGCTGGGGGCGCTGACCATCGTGTTCGCGCTGCCGATGGCGGCGCTGTTCGTGGGCCGCAGGGCCGGTGGGACGGCCTGGCGGGGCGCTGTGATGGCGACCGTCGGCCTCGCGGGTCTGCTGTCCCTGGTCGGCACGTCCGACTCGCGGTCGCTGGACGGGGCACAGCAGGTGTCCGTGTTCCTGGCGACCGCCGCTGGTGTCGCCGCGCTGATGCTCGCGGCACGGGCGGTCCGGCATCGTCCGGCGGTGCGCGCCCTGCTCCTCGCGACCGCGTCGGGCATCGCGTTCGGCATGTCCTCGGTCTTCACGAAGACGGTCGCGGTCGACTGGACCGGCGGGGTGTCGGGCGCGGATCTGCCGTCCCTGGCCGCGATCGGCGTGTTCGCCGTCTCCGGTCTGCTGCTGTCCCAGGCCTCGTACCGGGGCGCCGGCCTCGCGGCTCCGCTGGCCACGCTGACGGTGGTGAACCCGGTGATAGCGGCCGCGGTGGGCATCACGATGTTCGGCGAAACCTTCCGCTATGGCGCCACGGGCACCGTGCTCGCTCTGAGCTGCGGGGTGGTGGCGGCGGGCGGTCTGATTCTGCTGACGACGGAGCGCATCCGGCATTCCGACGACTCCGACAACACGGAGCTGCTGCCCGAGCCCCTCACCGGGCAGCTGTCCGGCATCGTCGCCCCGGCGCGGCCCGCCGACGAGCCCGCCACCGCGTTCCTCGAGGTCCTCCCCGAGAAGCCCGCCGCGCACCGGGAAGGCGGCGTCTTCCTGCCGAGCCCGGTCACGGAGAGCACGTACGGCAACGACGCGCCCGTCGGTCCCGCCGACGGGACCGCGCCCTACTACTACTCCCTGTACGGCGCCTCGTACATCCCGTTCCCGAGCGTGGAGCAGCGCGCCGGGGTCAGATCCTGACCCCGCCGGCCCGGAGGTACGCCACCGGGTCGACGTCCGTACCGAAGCCGGGCCCGGTCCGCACCTCGAAGTGCAGATGCGGGCCCGAGCTGTTGCCGGTGGACCCGACACGTCCGATGCGCTGGCCGCCGCCGACCGGCTGGCCGGCCTTCACGGAGATCGCCGACAGGTGTGCGTACTGGGTGTACCGGCCGTCGGCGTGCCGGATGACCACCTGGTAGCCGAAGGAGCCGCCCCATCCGGCGGTGACGACCCGGCCCGCGGCGACGGCCTTCACGGAGGTGCCGGTGGCTGCGGGGAAGTCGACGCCGGTGTGGTAGCCCTTCGACCAGCTGGAGCCGGCCGCCCGGTACGGGGTCCCCAGGGAGCCGCTGACGGGGGCGACGAGGGAGTCCTCGCGCCGGTCGTCGGCGTCGTCCGAAGCGGTCGTCTTCGGCCGGGACTCGGGTGCCGCCGGTGTGGTCGGCGCGGGAGCCGGGGCAGCCGTGGCCTTGGCTCGCAGGTTCAGCCGCTGGCCCGGCAGGATCAGGTCGGGGTCCGTCCCGATCGTTCTGCGGTTGGCGGCGTACAGCCGTTGCCAGCCGCCCTGGACGCGCTGCTCCTCGGCGATGGTGGAGAGCGTGTCGCCGCGGACGACGGTGTACATCTCGGCGGTTCCTGCGCGCGACTGGGGCGTGGTGTGCGGCCGTACGTCCGCCACGGAGCTCTTGGCGGTCCGGGTCGAGGTGCCCCCGCCCGGTTGGATGCCGGGCGTCTCGCCACCGCCGGTGAGTCCGGCCCGCACCGAGCACACCGGCCAGGCGCCGGGCCCCTGCCCGTCGAGCACCTTCTCCGCGACGGCGATCTGCTGGTCCTTGGTGGCCAGATCCGCGCGCGGCGCATAGGCCGTACCGCCGTACGCCTCCCAGGTGGACTGGCTGAACTGCAGTCCGCCGTAGTACCCGTTGCCGGTGTTGATGTCCCAGTCGTTGGTCGACTCGCACGCGGCGACCTTGTCCCAGGTGTCCACGTCGGCCGCCTGTGCGGCACCGGTGCCGACGAACGGGAGGGCCATTCCGGCGCCGCCCGCCGTGACGGTGAGCGAGGCGCGGTTGATCCTGTTCGGCTGATACCGGCGATGCCGGCCGCGTAAGGCCATGGAAGTGCCCCCTCGACAAGCGTCAGAAGGGCCAAAGCTAAGGGCCCCGAACAGGCCATGACAAGACGGCAATCGGCCGCCCGGTCAGGCCAAGTGGCGCAGAAGACACCCCCGTTGACGGGTTCGGGCGCGTGCCGCTGAGGCACCAAACCCCTCCCGTACGTACTGAGCCCCGTAGGGTCGGACGTGCGGTCGGCGTTTCGGCACGTCAGGATGGCCCGGGGGGCGATACTGACGGCACTACCGGCACGACCGGCAAACACGATCTACGGGATCCACTGGACCCCTTGAGGAGCAGGCGGAATGAGCACTTCAGCCCAGATCGGCGTCACGGGTCTCGCGGTCATGGGCCGCAACCTCGCCCGCAACTTCGCGCGCAACGGCTACACGGTCGCGGTGCACAACCGGACGGCGTCCCGGATGCACGCGCTGGTGGAGGAGTTCGGAAGCGAGGGCGACTTCGTCGCGGCCGAGACCGCCAAGGAGTTCGTGGCCGCCCTGGAACGGCCCCGCCGCCTGGTCATCATGGTCAAGGCCGGCGATCCGACCGATGCCGTGATCCAGGAGTTCGCTCCGCTCCTGGAGCCCGGCGACATGATCATCGACGGCGGCAACGCCCACTTCGCGGACACCCGGCGCCGGGAGCGCGAGCTGCGCGAGCGGGGCATCCACTTCGTCGGCACCGGCATCTCCGGCGGCGAGGAGGGCGCGCTGCACGGGCCGAGCATCATGCCGGGCGGTTCGAAGGAGTCGTACGAGTCGCTGGGCCCGATGCTGGAGAAGATCTCCGCGAAGGCGGCGGACGGGGCGCCGTGCGTCACGCACGTGGGTCCGGACGGCGCCGGGCACTTCGTGAAGATGGTGCACAACGGCATCGAGTACGCCGACATGCAGCTCATCGGCGAGGCGTACCAGCTGCTGCGCGATGTCGCCGGGTACTCCCCCGCCGAGATCGCGGAGATCTTCCGCACTTGGAACACCGGCCGGCTCGACTCCTACCTGATCGAGATCACGGCCGAGGTGCTGTCGCACGTGGACGCGGTCACGGGCAAGCCGTTCGTGGACGTGGTGCAGGACCGGGCGGAGCAGAAGGGCACCGGCCGCTGGACCGTGCAGATCGCGCTGGACCTGGGTGTTCCGGTCTCCGGGATCGCGGAGGCGGTGTTCGCCCGCTCACTGTCCGGACACGCGGCGCTGCGTGAGGCGTCCCGAGGCCTGGCCGGCCCGAAGGCGTCTCCCCTGGACAAGACGGAGGCCGGTGCCTTCGCCGACCGGGTCGAGCAGGCGCTGTACGCCTCCAAGATCGTGTCGTACACCCAGGGCTTCCACGAGATCGCCGCGGGCAGCGAGCAGTACGACTGGGACATCGACCTCGGCCAGGTCGCCTCGATCTGGCGCGGCGGCTGCATCATCCGCGCGGCGTTCCTGGACCGGATCCGCGCCGCCTACGACGCCCGGCCCGATCTGCCCAGCCTGCTGTCGGACGAGACGTTCGCCCAGGAGATCGCGGCGGCCCAGGACGACTGGCGCGAGGTACTCGTCGCCGCCACCCGGCAGGGCGTCCCGACACCGGGCTTCGCCGCGGCCCTCGCCTACTACGACGCCCTGCGCGCCGAGCGACTGCCCGCCGCGCTCACCCAGGGCCAGCGGGACTTCTTCGGCGCGCACACCTACCGGCGCACCGACCGGGACGGTTCGTTCCACACGCTGTGGGGCGGGGACCGGTCGGAGGTGGCGGGCTGAGCGCTCCGCTGGAGGTCCGGTACGCCACGTGCGGGTGCGTCGTGGCCAGGGCCGGTCCTGCGGTACGGCAGTGGTGGGCGGCCTTCGTGGTCGCCCACCACGCGTCATGGGCGCTCACCGCCCTTCGTGGTGCGGCCGCTCAGGAGAGCGGCGGTCCGGGCTCCGGGTTCGGGACGGGCTCCGGGCCCGGGGGGATCGGTGAGGGGTTGGGTTCCGGGACGGGGCGGGGCCCCGGCGGCGGCTCGGGAGCCGGAGGCGGAGGGGTCGGCCCGGGGCCCGGGGGCGGTTCCGGAGTCGGCACCGGGTCGGGGTGCGGCTCGGGGTGATGGGGATCCGGTCCGGGAGTGGGACCCGGCGGGACCGGATCGGGGTACGGATTGGTCATGATGTCCTCCGCCAGTCGGTGAACGTCGGCTGTGGACTACTCCCCGTCTACCCGGGGCCCAGTGCCGCCAGTCACTCGCCGGAGTCACCGCGTGGCCCAGGTGGACCCCTGGGATCTATCCGGACGACGTCAGCGCGACAGCCCGGTCCGCGCCGCCCGCGCCCCCGCCGCCAGCCCCGGACGCGGGCTGGACAGCACCGGGACCGATGTCGTCGTCAGATGCTGGGCCGGGGCCATGGAGGGCTGGGCAAGGACGATTGCGTCGGCGTCGGTGACCTCGTCGGCCGCGGCGGCGACGAGACGTGCGTAACTCTCCGTGTCGCCCGCCTCGAACCGCTGCCACGCGCCCTCCACCAATCGGGGGCGTACCTCGACGGAACGTCCGGCGCGGCGGGCCTCCTCCTCGATCAGCGACACGGTCGGCCCGAACGTGCTCTCCAGCGTCCCGAGGACGACGACCCGGGACCCCGCGGCCACCGCGGCAGCCGCCATCGGACGGTCGCCGCGCAGCACCGGCACGCCGACGTCGGCGCCGGCCGTCTCGGCGACGCCGCCGAGTGTCGAGCAGGTGCACAGCACGGCCCGCGCGCCGTCGGCGACCGCCCGCTCCAGAACCGCACGCAGGTCGTCCGCCACCGCTTCGGGGCCCTTGGCACGGGCCCGGTCCAACAGTCCCTCGTCGACGAAGTGCTGTAGTTCCAGGCCCTGGTGGTCCTCGTCGCGCAGGGCGTCGAAGACGGGGACGTGGACGGGTGAGGTGTGCAGGAGAGCGAGCATGGAGAGGGCTCCTTCCTTCAGGCCTTCAGAACCGGCCCGGGTGCGCCAACAGCCACTGCTTCGCCGCCCGCAGCAGCTCCGGGTCGGCCGCCGGAGCCTCCTCGGGGTGGCGCTCCGCCCACTTCACGACGTACGGGCACAGCGGGGCCACGACGATGCCCTCACGCTTCGCGATGGCGTACAGCTCGCGCGCCAGCGAGCCCGCGATGCCCTTCCCCTCGTGGGCCGGTTCCACGATGGTGTGCACGGGGACCAGGGCGCGCCCCGGGGCTTCCAGGACGAAGTACTCGATGTGGCCGACGACTTCGCCGCCGTCCCCGAGGGCCTCGAGGCGGCCGGCCGCCCGGTCGTCGCGGATCTCGATGTCGCTCATGGGCACGCTCCTGGTCGGAAAGGTCAGGCCGACACGGCCTGCGGGCTGCGCTCCTGGTCCGAGCCCGGCACCGGTGCGGACGGGTCGGCACCCAGGGCCACGATCCTGTTGTCGCGGTCCACGTGCACGACCCGCGGCTTCAGTGCCCGCGCCTCGGCGTCGGTGACCTGAGCGTAACTGATGATGATCACCAGATCGCCGGGATGGACCAGATGGGCCGCGGCACCGTTGATACCGACGACGCCCGAGCCGCGCTCACCCTCGATGACGTAAGTCTCCAGCCGGGCGCCGTTGGTGATGTCGACGATGTGCACAAGCTCGCCGGGCAGCAGATCGGCGGCATCCAGCAGCTCGGCGTCGATGGTCACCGATCCCACGTAGTGCAGGTCGGCCTGGGTGACGGTGGCTCGGTGGATCTTGGACTTGAGCATGGTGCGCAGCATGTAGTACTCCCAGAGGGTTGGCTCCCTGCCTGCTCTTGCAGGTCAAGGGCGTTTTTCACTCTACATCGACACGGTTTTCCAACGGCGTGCCGACCAATATCAAGGACTGAAGCTGACCAGTCGCTGACTTACCTGACGGCGCGTCCGCCATGAGGTCGAAAGGACCCTATGCGACAGACGCAGACTAGGCTCGTGAGAGCCGTCACATCACGGGTCTGGATCGCCGGCAAGCGCGGAGGATCCTGTAGTTCTTCATCTGGGAGAAGACGTGCTCGACTCGCGCACGGACCTTCCGGTGAGCGGCGCTGTCCTGCTCCTCGCCCTTCAGTAGCGGTAGTCCGGAGCGTCTGCAGTGCGGGACGACCAGACCAGTATTGATGTCGGCGCCATCGCCAAGCACGGTCACGCCTCGGCAGTGCTCGACCAGGTCGGAGTCCCGCCAAACCTTCGCGTCCGCGGTCGTGCCGGGCACCGGACGGGCCGCGGCCATGACGAGGGCCTCGGTCATCACGAGGGCCGGGGTCTTCCTGCCATACGACGCGGCTCGGTCGAGGGGGTGCGAGGCGTCGTTCCTGGCGTTATAGCACGGCGCCGTCGAGTCGCAGGTCCACCGGCGTGATCCGGTCGTGCCGAGCGGCCCAGGCCGTGCCGACCCAGTGGTGTTCATGACGGGCGAGGATGACCGCAATGACGCTGTGGAATCCCAGTTCCGGGTCGTCGAGGAGTTGCTGGTAGGTGGCGGTGTCTTGAGTGCTGGGGATCGGCCGGCTGGTGGGGTGGGTGTGCCATTCGCCTACCCAGACACTGCCGTCGGCCGCGAACGCTTGGTCGGCGAGGGCTTGGGCGTGTCGCAGGTCGCGGAGGAAGTAGGTGGGGGTGCGTACGGCAGCGGGTCCGGGCGTCCCGGCGTGGTGGATGGTGACGGTGTCTTCAGTGTGGTGTCCCAGCAGGATGCCTCCGGTTTCTGTGGTGTGGTCGGCCGTGCGCAGTTCGGTGGTGATGACGTGGGCAGCTGGCGCGGTGAGGTGAACGGCGGCGACCGGTAGCTGGGTCATGGTGCTTCGCAGGTGGAGCAACCGGTTCGGGGCGGGGTGGCGTCGAGCCAGCGCAGTTCGACCGTGCGATCGAGGTCGAAGGGTGGGGCCCAGTCGGGTTGACGGCGCAAGCCGAGCAGCCTGATAGCCGTCGTCGGCGGTGAGCCGTACGTCGACGTGCTGCCCGGGCAGGTGGCCGGGCCAGCCCGGCGCCCGGAATACCAGGGTGCGGGCGGTGGCCGTCAGGGGCCAACGCTCGACGAACCGGGCCGGTACCCGACGCCATGGTCAGTCGCCCCAGTTGCGCTGCTCGCGCCACGGGTCGCCGTAACTGTGGTAGCCGACGCTCTCCCAGAATCCCGGCTCGTCCTCGTGGGTGAGTCGCAGCCCGCGCACCCACTTGGCGGACTTCCAGAAGTACAGGTGCGGTACCAGGAGCCGGGCGGGGCCGCCGTGTTCGGGGGGACAGCGGCTCGCCGTCGTAGGTGTGGGCGAGCCAGGCCCTGCCGTCGAGGAGGTCCTCCAACGGGAGATTGGTGGTGTAGCCGCCGTAGCTGCTGACGACGACGAAGTCTGCCGCCGTCTCGACGTCCTCGAAGAACGCGTCGAGGGGCACGCCGCGCCACCGGGTGTCGAACTTCGACCAGCGGGTCACGCAGTGGATATCCTGCACGGTCTCCTGCTGCGGCAGGGCGAGCATGCTCTCCCAGGTCCAGCTGTGGATCTCGCCGAGTTCCGTGGTCACGGTGAAGGCCCAGGTCGCGGTGGAGATGTTGGGGGTGGGCCCGGCCGACAGCATGGGGAACTGCTCCGTTGCGTACTGGCCTGGCGGCAGTCGGTCCGCCAGATGTCGGCCGCGGCCTTTGAAACCGGGTGAGAAGGAGTTCACGGCGTCGTCTCCAAGGGCGTGTCTGTGGTCGTGCCGGTCGCCTCCGCTGTCATCGGCATCAGGTGCGTTTCCGATCTGTCCGAGGCCGCGCGACGTCGCTCAGATGCCGGCCCGTGAGCTGGGCCTCCGCGCCGGCGGCGAACGCCGCGACCTCCTCGTGGCGGACCTGGATCCACTCGACGGAGTCGTGCCGTCCGACCGCGTCGACGACAGGATCGAGACTGTCACCCACCACGCCGTAGATCCGCCGGACCCGGCACAGGCCGTGAGGTCGTCGTACTGTTCCGCGACGATCTGCTCGGCCATGGCCACTCCTCGGATTCCGGACATCGTGACGGGCCCCGGCCGTGACTCGACACGGGTCCGGCAGCCCGCCGCGATGAGGTTATGGACGTGCGCGAAGCCCTGGTTGACCTGGAGCGCACCGGCACTGGTCCGACAGCGCACCCAGGCATGCGAATGCGGCGAACACCGGCGGCAGGGCGGCAGGGTCAGCCCGTCCAGTCGGTGAGGAAGTCCAGGAGTTCGGCGTTGACGACGTCGGGGCGTTCCTCCTGGCAGAGGTGTCCGCACTGGGGAATGGGCACCCCGCGGACCTGACGGGCCAGACCCTTCCAAACCTCCAGGACGCCGTAGGCCTGCCCGATGGCACTGAAGTCCTCACCCCACAGGGTCAGCACCGGGCAGTCGATGAGCCGGTCGCGGATCGGTGCGCTGACGGAACAGACCCCATACAGCCACCGACAAGGCCCACCGGCGGATCTCCTCAATGATTCGGTGCGGAAATCCCCACGGCGACGGAGGAAGGCATGCCGCTGCTCCAGCCGAAGCCGGGGAAGCTACGTCCGCGGACCACCGACGGCCCGGCCACCGATCGTGTGGCGACGAGGGGCCTCCGGTACACCCACCTTCACCGCCTGACGCCAGGCCGCTCCTCTTGGTCCGGCCGACCGGCTGTGCCACGCCCCTGGTACGGCCGGCCGGCCACCTATCACATGACGATTCACGAATACGGAGCACACATGTCAGGAACCTCTCTTGGCAAGCGAACCGGACTGCTGGCCACGGCCATCACGGCAGCCCTCGCCATGACGGCCTCAGGGCCGGCGCTCGCCGCCGACGCCCCGATATCGCACGTACTCGTCGTGGCGCATCTGAACATGGCGGACGGGCAGCGTCCGGAGAACATCGCCCTGGAACCCGACGGCAGTGCGGTGGTCACCTTCGCCTTCCGTCGCCAGGTCGCCCGGATCGACCGCGCTGGCGGGGTGCACGTCCTGGCCACCCTGCCGGCACCGCCGGCCGGTGCGAGCACACCTGTGCTGACCTCACCCTTCCTCGGTGGCATCGTCCGTACGCACGACGGGACGCTGTACTTCCTGTACGCCACCGGCACCAGCGATCTGACCGGCCTGTGGCGCCTGCGTCCGGGCGGCGCCCCGGAGCGCATCGCCGCGCTCCCCGCCGACAGCCTGCCCAACGGCCTGGCCCTGGACCGGCGGCAGCGCCTGCTGTACGCCACCGACTCGGTCCTGGGCACGGTCTGGCAGATGCCCGTCCACGGCGGTACGGCCACCCGCTGGGCCACGGCGCCCGGGCTGGAAGCGACGGGATTCCTGGGAGCCAACGGCATCAAGATGCACAACGGCGCGGTCTGGGTGTCCAACCTGGACCAGGGCACCGTGCTGCGCATCCCGGTCACCCGCCGCGGCACCGCCGGTCCCGTCGAGACCCGGGCCACGGGCCTGGTCAACATCGACGACATCGCCTTCACGGGCTCCGGGAACACGCTGCTGGCCGCGATCAACGCGGACAACGAGGTAGCCCTCGTCCGGTCCGACGGCAGCCACAGCGTGGTGCTGACCGGAGCGGACGGACTGCAGAACCCGACCTCCCTCGCCGTCCGCGGCACCAGGGCCTACGTCGCCAGCGGCGCCTACTTCACCAACGACGACCCCAACCTGCTCGCCGCCCGGATCACCCCCGGCAAGTAGCCCGCCCAGTCGCCGAACGGCAGGAGCACGGCTGGAGCTTCCTGGCGGGGCAGGCCGGGAGCCGGAGCCCATCGCTGGGCTCCGGCCCCCGAACCGTGCGTCCTCATCGCATCGACGATGTCGGGGTCCCGGATGGCTGCAGCAGATCGCGGCTGTCGGAGGGATCATGAAGACGGCCGGAAGGCCTTCCCGGCGTAGGTCAGCCCACTGATGGTGCGGTCCTGTCGCTCGCTCAGAACAGGCCGTTGGTGTACGGCAGTTCGGCCGGTACGGGGGCGATGACGTCCCAGTGCTCGACGATCTTGCCGTCGGCGACGCGGAACAGGTCCCAGTAAGCGACGGGCACACCGAACTCGCCCTCGGACTGCAGGAGGACGAAGTCGCCCTCGGCGACCACCTTGTGAACGGTTTTGTAGACCAGGTTCTTGCCCTGTTCGGCCCACTTGGCGGCCGCGGCCCCGAAGCCGTCCAGGCCGTCGGCGGCCTCCGGGTTGTGCTGGTGGTAGGTCTCGGTGGAGATGTAGTTGGTCAGCACCGAGTAGTCGGCGCCCTTGAGGACCTTCTCCGCGAACTCCGCCACCAGCGCGCGGTTGGCCTCGGTCCTGTCCAGGTCACTCGGCGTGGCCGGGCCGTCGGTCTGTGTACGGGTGCGGGCAGCAGGTCGGCCTGGAACAACCGCACTTCTTGAAGAACCACCCCATCCCACGGGCGAGCTGTCGAGGCACTGGTCGACCAGGGCTTCAAGAACCAGGTCGCCGCTCACGGAGCCAGCCGTGAAGGGTCGAGCAGACCTACGGGATCTTGATAGTGCACTGGCGCCTGGTCCGCGACTACGAGCACCACCCGTCCTCCTCCACGAACGACCGGGTTGAGCCCGCTGCACCAGCGGCCGTCACGCCGCTTCCCAGAGACTCCATGCGTCGGTCAGCCGCAGCAGAACCGGGGAAGCAAATGTCCTTGCCACGCCGGCTGCCTACTGTCAGGCCCGGACAACCGTCGTCGATCTCCACAGCGGTACAGCGGGCACGGCGGGCGCGCGACACCGGCCGCGTGCCCTCGGACGAGGCAGTGCCCTCAGCCCGGAATGATCAGTGATTCGGACGGCTCCAGTGGTGACGCCAGCTGGGATGGCCAGACGCGCCGGCGTCGCACCGGGCCGTCAGCTACGTCCTGGCCACCGTGCAACGTCGGCGGCCGGACGTCCTGGCCGGGAATGCCAGTGCGGCGGCGCCACCGACCCGCGCCAGCCGCAGTTGGGCCCTCCCACAGGCGAGACCGCCGGCTACGCCTCGCCCGCAACGCGCACACGGACATGCGCACGTTGCGGGCCACGGCACCGGGCGCGCGAGTGGACAGCGCGCAGAGTGCCGGTAAAGCGGCCGGACCGCGGGACTGATCGACTCAGCCGCCGCTCTTACGTCTGAACGACCGCTGGCTCGCAGCCGGGCCGTGCGCCGCACGCACCTTCGACGCATCCGGGTTGGCGGCAACATCGGCCGCGTCCGCCTGCGCACCGCGCTTGCGCGCCAGGGCTTCACGGAACTTGCGCTTGAGGTCGTAGTTGCCGTCGCTGTCCGGCGCCAGAGGGGACGTCTCGGGGGCAGCCGGCTCCGAACCTTCCGTAGTTACGGGCTCTGCGGTCATGGTGACCTCCTGGGTTCGGGGGTGGGCCAGCACAGCTTGTCATGCCGGGCGCAGTGCGGGGCGCCGGCAACATCATCCTGCTCCGTTTCGGCGGGTATCCCTCTCGCGGCCGAGGGCGTTCGCTTCGTAGTGGGGGCACAGGACGGGCTTCGGGCCGGGCCGAGGGTTGTCGATCCCGTGGCCAGGAGATTCGCTGACAGGGCAACGGCTCTCAGCCGTTGCGACGCACGAGGGCGGCCTTGCGGGCCTCGGCGAGCTTGCGGACCTCGCCAGCCTTTCGGGACTTGCCGCCGGCGCCGCGGGAGGTGTCCTTGCTGGTGCCGAGGCCGCGGAAGGAAGCGTTGCTGTTCTTGGGTCGGGGGACGGCGGGCCCGCCGTCGAGCGGGGTGCCAGAGGGAGCCTTGGCGCCGGTGATCCGGCTCAGTTCCGCCTCGCCCGAGCGCACCTTGGTGACGGTCGGCTCGATGCCAGCCCCGGCCATCATGCGGCTCGTCTCGCGGCGCTGGCCCGCCAGCACGAGCGTGACCACACTGCCGGACTCACCGGCGCGGGCGGTGCGGCCGGCCCGGTGCACGTAGTCCTTGGGGTCGGTGGGCGGGTCGACGTTGACCACGAGATCGAGGTCGTCGACGTGCAGGCCACGGGCCGCGACATTGGTCGCCACCAGAACGGTGATCTGGCCGTTCTTGAACTGCGCCAGAGTCCGTGTGCGCTGTGGCTGGGACTTGCCGCTGTGCAGGGCCCCGGCGTGCACCCCGCTGGCCCGCAGATGCCGGGTGAGCTGGTCGACGGCGTGCTTGGTGTCGAGGAACAGCAGTACGCGACCGTCCCGGGCGGCGATCTCCGTGGTGACGGCGTAGCGGTCAGGGCCGTGGACGACCAGAACGTGGTGCTCCATCGTCGAGACCGTGCCCGCGGACGGGTCGACCGAGTGGACGACGGGGTCGTGGAGGTAGCGGCGGACCAGCTGATCGACGTCGCGATCCAGAGTGGCCGAGAAGAGCATCCGCTGACCGTCGGGGTGCACCTGGTCGAGCACGTCGGCAACCTGCGGCAGAAATCCCAAGTCGCACATCTGGTCGGCCTCGTCCAGCACGGTGCTCCTTACCCGTCCCAGGCGGCAGGCGTTGCGCTCGATCAGGTCGTGCAGGCGTCCGGGGGTGGCGACGACCACCTCGGCTCCCTGGCGCAGCGCGGCGACCTGCCGGCCGATCGACATGCCGCCGACGACCGTGGCCATCCGCAGCCGCAATGCCTCGGCGTACGGCGCCAGCGCCTGGGTGACCTGTTGGGCCAGCTCCCGGGTGGGCACAAGGATCAGAGCGAGGGGCTGCTTCGGTTCGGCGCGCCGCCCGGCCGTACGTGTCAGCAGCGGCAGGCCGAAGGCGAGCGTCTTGCCCGATCCGGTGCGCCCGCGCCCCAGGACGTCGCGCCCCTCCAGGGCATCGGGCAGTGTGGCGGCCTGGATCGGAAAGGGTTCGCGCACCCCTAGTCCGCTCAGTGTCCGCAGCACCTCCACCGGCAGTTCCAGGCCGGCGAAGGAGACGGCCGGGGGCAGCGCCGGAGTCATGGCCTCGGACTGGGCGGGACCGCCGTGAGCGATGCCGGAGTCGTCGGGATGCTTCATGAACAGCCTTCCGCAGGGGGACGTACCGAGGAAGGCCCGGCAGGATTGAACAGCCCACGCACAAGCGGAACCGAACAGGCAGAAGCGCCCACCGCGACGACCACGCAAACGCGTGACACTAACACAAGGCATAACATCGCGCCGTGATACCGATCGCCCCTCCCACATCGATGACCCGACGCAGCCCGACAGCCTTCCGGCATCCGTGGTCCGGGCCCCCAGCTCACCGAGATCCGCCGATGCATCACCGGGGGTGATCGCCCCACACACTTGCCTGCAAAAGGGGCTCGCGCACGGCGAGATCGTGACGCCTGAGGCTGCATCGCGAACGGCCGGAGTTGTGATCCTCGGTTCCACAGAAGGCAAGCGCGCCCGTCCAGTCCACCACGGCGAGCAGCTTGTCGTTCTACGGCACAGTGCGCGGGTTCCCGTCTCACTGGGCCGGTGTCGGTCGGTGGCCACCGCACATAGGAGGCGGAATCAGGCTTCTTTCCAGAGGCCGGCGTCCAGGATGCGTGCCGCCTTCGTGATACTCCCGGGCATCAGATGCCGGTAGGTGCGATACGTCGCCTCGATGGACTTGTGGCCCATCCATTCCTTCACGTCGCTGATCGGTATTCCGTTACCAAACGCGTTCGATGCGAAGTAGTGCCGGAAGCTGTACATCCCCACACCGTCCTCCGCAGGGAGTGTCTTGAAGAGCTTCTGCACGCGCCGGCGTTCCATCGGCTCCGCGCAGTAGCCGCTCGGACCACGCAGGAGATAACCGTCCTTCGTCGTGCCGTGCTTCTCCTCGTACCGCTCCGTCGCCTCCCGCACCGAGCGCGGCAGAGGAACCTCCGGGAACTCCCCCGCCTTGCGATGCTTCAGCTTCGCCGGCCCGTGCGTGTGGAGTGGCGTTCCTGAACCGCATCGTGTAACGGCGCGGGGAACGGGTCGGCTTGGCGCAGTCGCAGTCCTTGAAGAGGGGCCCCATCCCACCGGCGAGCTGTCGAGCCACGCTCCAAGCCTTTCGAGCAGGGCGCCGGGCGGCGCAGCAGGCCCTGCCATGGGTGCAGGTCAGCAAGCCCGGACACCGTCCGGCCTGATGCTGACCATTTGCTGACCCGGAGGCGACACTCAGGGCGCTGACCTGCGGAAACACCCAAACGCTAGATCTTGGACTTGAGCATGGTGCGCAGCATTTGGTACTCCCAGAGGGTTGGCTCCCTGCCTGCTCTTGCAGGTCAAGGGCGTTTCTCACTCTACTTCGACACGGTTTTCCAACGGGGTGCCGACCAATATCAAGGACTGAAGTTGACCAGTCGCTGACTTACCTGACGGCGCGTCCGCCATGAGATCGAAAGGACCATACGCGACAGACGCGGACTATGCTCGTGAGAGCCGTCACATCACGGGTCTGGATTGCAGCGATTCGTCGGCGGTTCCAAAGCGCGTCAAGCGTGCTGAGGGCCTCCTTGGCCTTCGCTCCCTGAAGGGTGCCGGCGGACCGTGCTGTGCCCGCCGTCGCACGCGACGAGGTAGTGGCCCCGGATCTTCACCGCCGCCAGGGGCGCCGTCCGCGTGCCACTCGATCGTGACCCCCTCCGCGTCCTGCGCGAGCGCCGTCACCTCGTGGCCGCGGAGCACGGGTACGCCCCGCTCGCCGAGGATCCGTTCGAGGTGGGCCTCCAGCCGGTCTGTGGAAGCCTGACCGGATGGGGGTACTGGGTGCGCCAGGCCGGCAGTCCAGCTCGACCGGCAGGGTGGCGAAATGCCCGCCGGTGGTGTTCTCGGACGGTTCCTGTGCGAGAGCAGCGGTTCCAGCAGGCCGCGCAGATCGACCACTTCGGCGGCGCGCGGCTGGAGTCCTCCCGCCCGGCACTGGGTGCCGCGGGTGCGCTGTTTCTCCAGGACGACGACCGGTATCCCGGCCAGTGTCAGCTCGTACGCCGGCATCAGCCCGGTCGGGCCCGCCCCACCACGATGGCCTCGGTCCGCATGACGACCTCCCAAAGAAGAGGAACTTAATGCAAATTTGCACCCAGCTCATCACGGGTAGACTGGGTGCATGGATCAGCGGATGGGCCTGCGGGAACGCAAGAAGGAACGCACCCGGGAGACGATCGCGGCGACGGCGATCCGCCTCTTCCTCGACAAGGGCTTCGACCAGGTCTCGATCACCGAGATCGCTCAGGCGGCGGAGGTCTCCCGGCGGACCCTCTTCGCGTACTTCCCGACGAAGGAAGACCTCGTGCTGCACCGGTTCGCCGACCACGAGAGTGAGGCGGCCCGGGTCGTGCGCGCCCGGCCGGCCGGACAGCCGCCGTTGGAGGCGCTGCGTGCGGCCCTGCTCGACGCCCTGGCGCACCGCGATCCAAACACCGGCCTGTGCGACGACCCCGAGGTCATGGCCTTCCTCCGCATGATCCTCGACACCGAGGGCCTGGCGACGCGGCTGACCCGGTACATGGCACGCGGGACCGACGCGCTGGCCGAGGCGCTGCGGGAAGCGGGCGTCGATCCGCTCGCCGCGCGTCTCGTGGCCGCTCAGGTGATCGTGGTGCAGCGGGAACTGACGGTCATGAACCAGGAGTGTCTGGCGGGCGGCGCGTCCGCCGACGACCGCTACCCGGAGGCCGTCCGCGCGACCGAGCGGGCGTTCGACCTGCTGCGCGACGGGCTGGGGCAGCACGGCTAACAGTCGAGCGGATCGAAAGGCAGCCGGAGGGGTGATGCCGGGTATGGCGCGCGCTCGGGGGCCGTCGCGCCGGCCGGACCGGGGAACAGGGCGGACCGGCCAGGGGAGAGGACCTTCTTGCCATCATTCTTGAGAAGTTGAGATGCTTCAACGGGGTCCTCGACCGCTACCCGAACATCAACTGGGTCCTGTCGCACGGCGGCGGCACCGTCCCCTACATCGGCCACCGCATGGCCGGGGCGCCCCGGGTCGTCGCCGCCTACCGCGAGCTGGTGCGGCGCCCGATGGCGGAATACCTGCGGTCGGTCTACTACGACGTGGCCGTGGCCGACTCCCTCGTGCAGGTGAACACCATGGTCGACACGGTCGGCACAGACAGGATGCTCTTCGGGACCGACTGGCCCTACTCCGACGGGGTGTTCGACCGCGAGCAAGCCGGCGAACACGACCTGACGCGCCTGCTCGGCCCCAACCTCGGCGCCCACGTCGCAGGAACCAACGCACTTCGCATCCTCCCCCCTCACCGAACGCCTGGCAGGCAACGAAAATTGAGCCAGGTCCGTCTTCAAACGGATCTTGCCCAGAGCAGGAATGACGCGAGTGTGGCCGCTGCTTCGTAGGAGGTGGCCGTCTTGTCGTATCTGGTGGCGATGCCGCGGAAGCCTTTGAGCCGGTTGAAGCAGCGCTCGACGATGTTGCGTCGGCGGTAGGTCTCCCGGTCGAATCCCAATGCCGCGAAGTCAAGGGGTGATCGGTGATCTGCCCCCAGGCACCCCGGTGGCGTTCGAGGCAGCCTTCGGCTGGGGCTGGCTGGTGGAACTGCTCCAGGAACACGGCTTCGAGCCGCACCTCGTCCATCCGCTGCAGTGCAAGGCCATTGCCTCGGCCCGGCTGAAGAACGACAAGGTCGACGCGGCCACCCTGGCCCAGCTGCTGCGGGCCGACCTGCTGCCCGAAGCATGGATCGCCCCGCTGCCGGTCTGACAACAGCGGGCCATGCTGCGACACCGGGCCCAACTGGTCCGGCTGCGGACCCTGTTGCGCAACCGAATCCATGCCGTACTGGCCGATCACGGCTGTGACCGGGGAACCAGCCGCAGCTGCTGGAGCGGCCCCGGACGGGCGTGGCTGGACCAGCTCCCGCTGCCGACAGCGTCCCGCACCGTGGTCACCGATCTGCTGGAGCTGATCGATGCCGTGCAGGTCCCCATCGACCGGCTCGACTGCGAGCTGACGGCGGCGGCCAGGGCCGACCCACGAGTGGAGGTCCTGACCACCCTGCCGGGGGGTGGGACCGCTCACCGCTCTGGTTCTTCTGGCCGAGATCGGGGACATCCACCGGTTCCCTTCCGCCCGCAAGCTTGCTTCCCGGGCCGGGCTCACCCCCACCGTCCGGAGCTCGGACCGCACCGTTCGTTACGGCCACATCTCCAAACAGGGCGATCCCTGGTTGCGCTGGATCCTGAGCGAAGCGGCCCAAACCGCCAAATGATCCCTGCAGTTTGCCGCCTACTATCAGCAGATCGCCCACCGCCGCGGCAAGAAGATCGCCACGATCGCGAACGCCCGCAAACTCCTCACCCGTGCCTGGCATCTGCCGTCCAGTACGAAGCCTGCCTCCCGGACACCCTGGTCCGGGAGGCAGCCGAGAGCCGATGACACCCACCTTCCTCCCCGAGAGGTTGCCGACCCCCGGGTGCGCTCGCGTCTACGCGTGGGCCGGCCCCGCCGCGCTCGACTACCTGAATGAGCAGCCCGGTCCCCGGACCAGGGTCATGGCGCCGGCCCGGCAACGGTGCACGGAGCCGAATGGGTGCGTGTGAGACCTTCTCCGCCCGACCTACCTCTGGGGACTACCGACAATCCCCGGCCGAAGAGGCACAGACTTCCCCCGCTCGGCACCAGCCCGTGAGCACGCCGGGCCAGGCAGTCGTCTGTCCTTGACAAGCCCAGCCCTCATGGGTGCGCAAACGCGGGATCAAGGCGACGACTCCGGTTCCCGCGGACCGGGTCCGCAACCGCCGGAAGCTCAGCTCCCGAGGCGGCCGGCCGCCGAAGTTCGACAAGACCGACTACCGCGAACGCCACGCGGTCGAGGGCGGGATCAACCGCCTCAAGCGCCACCGGGCCGTGGCCACGGGATATGACAAGCTTGCCGTCCGCTACGAGGCGACCGTGCTGGTCGCAGTCCTCAACGAATGGCGTGACCAGCGCTTTCCCAACAGACCCTAGCTTGATCTTTAACCTGGGGTCTCGAACGGCGTCTCGTACTTGATCACTCGGGTTGGTAACTGCCGTACGTGCAGGCGGCCTTCGGCTGACCA
>NZ_JBHXVG010000025.1:0-127440 GCF_042672405.1 Streptomyces sp. NPDC127197
TCAACGTCCTCTGGGCCCTCTTGCGCGATGGACGACCCTACGAGCTCACGCCGCCCGCTGCCCTCGCTGCTTGACAAACGGCATTAGGAATCGCTCTCAGCCGGCTCGCCCGATGGTTACCGTGCGGGATCCCGGAACGAAGTCATCGAAGGACTGTTCCCAGGACTCGTCAGGCCAGTAGTAGGTCACCCGGCCCTCGGAGGGCCGGTAATGGGCGGTGTAGACCGTTCCCAGCCCTTCGTCGTATGCGGATTGATACAGCGGCGGCTTCAGCATCGCCGCCACATCCGCGCCCGCTGCGCGAATGGCCTTCAGCCGCTCCTGAGTCCGGGAGAACTGCTCCTGCTCGTCGGGCACCGGAAGGTGCTGGTGGTTGGCAGCGCAGGCGTCCGGTGCCTCGGTCAGTGAGATGTCCGGTCCCACGAACACGGTCACCGCCCGGTCGGGGTCGACAAGGGTGACATTCTGCGGGATGGCGATCGGTATGGACTTCAGTCTGCTGAGTGCCTCGTCAACGGTGTCACACGTCTCCAGCAGGTAGCGCAACACGATGAGAATGGCGAATCCGGGACCATGGACGAATCGCCCGCCGAAGGTGAGCGAGACCGCGAGCCCGGCATCGTTCATCCCGTCCAGCAAGCCCCAGGCCGCATCCTGCATTCCGATCACCGGGCGGAGGAAGTGGGAGGAGACAACGGTGCCCTCGCAGTCGTCGGGGCTGAAGTCGTAGTTGCGCAGCAGGGTGCCGTTGCCGCCGATCTGGGTGCAGCCCGAGAAGAACGGTCGCAGGGTCGCGAGGGTGAGGAAGGTTTCCCCTTCGGGCCGGTCGAGCTGATAGGCGAGCCGGTCGAGCACCGGAACCAGCTCCGGCATGTGTGCCTCGAACAGCTTCCGAGCACGGTCCGCGCCCTCCGGGGTCTGGCCCTCCTCGGTCATCCAATCCTCCGCGAGCGGCCACAGAGCCTGTGTATGGGCGGCCCAGCGCCCGTCGCTGCCGTCACCGACCTCGATGGCACGAAAGGTCATCTGCTGCTGGCTCATGGCTGCCGCTCCCCTGTGGACGTCGGGCGAGGTAGTGGCAACCTAGCTAATTTCGCAGGTAATTCACCAGATCGGGCGGTCGCTGTGGGAGGTATCCGAAGTGCTCGCGGATCGTCTCGAACGCATGGCAGGGTGCTCGCGGCACGCTTCGCCGCAGGACCAGGATCCAACGGATGACCTTGGGATAAGGGAGGCGTCGGCGTACGTGCCATGACGGCGTCGGCGGCGTTGTCACGCAGCGGGAGGTCTTCTGCGACCGCCTGCACGGCGGGCGCAGATCCCGGCGGGCGCTGGGCAAGCATGACCCAGCTGGGTTCGACCGCGAGGACCGTCTGCGGCGGTTCGTAAGAGCCGGTGCCCGCTCCGACGTTGATCACATCGGTGACGTTTCCGAGCGTAGCGTGGATCTGCGCGGCGATCCGCGGATCAGGCTGTCGTGTCCGGGCATACGTTGCGCCGAGCGTGTCATAGGTGGCCATGCCAGTCAGTATGAGCAGCGGGCGCGGTCCCTGGCGTCGCCTTTGGGAAGTCGAGTGTCCCTCACCTGCCACACCGTCCCGAGTCCCGCCTGGCGACAGCACTCGCACTCGCGATACCTCGGAGGACAGCATGGGCATGGCTGTGGATGACGTCCGCGTCGAGCCGGTGCGGCATCGTTACGGGCTCTGGAGAAGCCCAGTGCGGCAAGCCGGCTCTCAGGGCTGCGCGCTTGCCGAATCACGTACAACGCCCGTGCTGTCGCCACGCAGCACCTCATGGCCGTCCTGGTTGACGATCACGATGCCGAACTCGATCTCCATCCCGGACCGCTTCCGCTCCAGTGCCTGTACTGTCACGCGTGCGGTGATGGTGTCGCCTTCCCAGACGGGCTTGAGGAACTCCCAGGTCATCCGGCGGGCGATGTAGTCCAGTCGGCCGCCGACCTGCGTCGCCAACGATGCGGTCAGCAGACCGTGCGCCATGACCGGCCCGTCGGCCGAGACATGGTGACGCCCCTCGTCGCCCACAAGAGCGGCGAAGGCGGCGATGTCCTTGGCCGCAATGGTGCGCTGTGCGGTGAGTACCTGACCCACCACGAGAGCGGATGCCTTGCTCGCTCCGCCGGTTTCGATGTCACCGCTCTGCGACACATTCTCCCCTTCGCTTTTGGCCGGGGCCGGTGTCTTCCCCGTCCGTCCCGGCAGCTATTCCCCATCAGCTCGGCGTGCCGTTCTCCGCCCTCCCGAGGGCAGGTCGGCGCGCAGCCCCTCCACGGCCGGTTCGACGATTCATGCTGCCACCCCGGACGCAGGGAAACTCGCTGCGGCCGGACAAGTCACCGCCCCCATTGATGATGCGGTCGGCCGTGCGCGGCGCGGCGCATTTCTTCGTGAACGACCAGGTAATGGGCTGGCGCGCACGACGGGCGAGGAGCTGCCTGGATGAGGAATCATGAAGTATGCGCCCGGATGACTGGCACATCACCGAAGACCTCGACGACTTTCTCGCCCGAACCGGAGACTTCCTGCGCTCGCGCCCCGCCCTGCACACCATGCAGCTGACGGTGACCGAGACACTGCGGACACGCGGGGCGGACGCGTACGGCGCCGAAGCCCCCGTCTTCGGCCGCCTGGAGCGAGCGGGCGAGGTCTGTGCCACCTTCTTCTTCCGCACCCCGCCCGGCCGCCTGAACCTCACCCCCCTTGCCCCCCCCGAGCATGCCGACACGCTCGCCGCCCGCCTGGCCGGCCTCGGCCATCCCCTCCCCGGCGTCAGCGCGGAGCACGACACCGCCACCGCTTTCGCCGAGGCCTGGCAGCGGTACACAGGCGCAACGCCGACCCTCCGCGAGCGGCACCGCCTGTACCGCCTCGGCACGCTCACCCCACCGGAGCCACCCCCAGAAGGCCGGGGCCGAGTCGCGGGCGAGCGGACCCGCGAGCAACTCAGATTCTGGTACCGCGAGTTCGCCGCCGCCATCGGAGAAGTCCCCTCCGCAGACGCCGACTCCTGGGCCGACACACGCTTCTCCGACAGACGCGTCACGCTCTGGGAGATCCCGGACGGCACTCCCGTCTCCATGGCGGGTGTGACCGAGATGATCGCCGGCCAGATCCGGGTGGCCCCCGTCCACACCCCGCCCCACCTACGCGGTCGCGGCTACGCTGGCGCTGTGACCGTCGAGGTGAGCCGGGCCGCCCTGGCCGCAGGCGCGACGGAGGTCGTGCTGTTCGCGGACTTGGCCAACCCCACCAGTAACAGCCTCTACCAGCGAATCGGGTACGTCCCGGTCACCGACTTCGCCGTGTACGACTTCTCGGGTGCCGCGCCGGAAGTCGGTTGAGAACGCTGGAGGGTTCCGCGGCGGGCACAGCAAACACGCGGGCCTACCAGTCAGAGCCGAGGACGTCGAGCGCCTGGCCCTGGCTACCCGCGGTAGGTTTCCAGCAGCCGCAGCCAGACTTCGCTGATCGTCGGAAAAGCGGGGACGGCGTGCCAGAGCCGTTCGACGGGTACCTCGCTGGTGACCGCGATGGTCGCTGAGTGCAGCAGCTCTGCGACCCCGGGGCCGACGAAGGTGACCCCGGCCACGGTGCCGCGGTCGAGGTCGACCAGCATCCGAGCCTTGCCGCGATATCCCTTCGCGTACTGGACCGCGCCGGCGACGCCGCCGATGTCGTAGTCCACCACCCTGATCCGGCGCCCGGTGCGCTCGGCTTCCCGTGTGGTCAGGCCGACTGACGCAACTTCCGGGTCGGTGAAGACCACTTGCGGTACGGCCACGCTGTCAGCGGTCGCGACGTGTGGGCCCCAGCGGCTGTCGTCCACCGGTTCTCCGTGGGCACGGGCCCCGATCACGGCGCCCGCGATGCGGGCCTGGTACTTGCCTTGATGGGTCATCAGGACTCGGTGATTGACATCGCCGACCGCGTAGAGCCAACCGTCGTTGATGGCGCTGACCTGGAAGGTGTCGTCGACGGTCAGCCAGTCGCCTGGCGTGAGGCCGATGGTTTCCAGGCCGATGTCGTCGGTGCGCGGGGCTCGTCCGGTCGCGAACAGGATCTCGTCGGCGGCCAGTTGCTCGCCGTCTGCCAGGGTGATGCGTACCTCGCCGTCGGCACCTTCCTCCCGCGTCACGGACGTGACGGAGGCCCCGAACCGCACATCGACGCCGGCCTCACGCAATGCGTCCGCGACCATCTCCCCGGCGAACGGCTCCATGCGCGTCAGCAATCCGCGGCTGCCTCGGACCAGCATGGTCACCTGGGCGCCGAGCGCGCGCCAGGCAGTGGCCATTTCGACGGCCACCACTCCGCCGCCGACCACGGCGAGACGACCAGGTACCCGGTCGGCGCCGGTTGCCTCACGATTGGTCCAGGGGCGAATCTCGTCCAGATGGGGAAGGTCCGGCAGTGCCGTGCCGGTGCCGGTACAGACGGCGACCGCGTGGCGGGCGGTGAGCCGTACCGTGTCGCCGTCGGGGGTGCTCACCACGACCTGGCGGGGGCCGTCGAAGCGGCCCTGGCCGCGTACGAGGTGGACGGAGACCGAGTTCAGCCAGTCGACCTGGTCGTCGTCCTGCCAGTGGTTCACGATGTCGTCACGGTGTGCGAGGACCGCGGCCACGTCCAGTGGTCCGGCGACCGCCTGTCTCAACCCTGGCACCCGGCGTGCGTCGGCGCGTGCCAGCACCGGCCGCAGCAGCGCCTTGCTGGGCTCGCACGCCCAGAACGAACACTCGCCGCCGATCAGCTCGCTCTCCACGATGACGGTACTGAGCCCCGCAGCGCTGGTCCTGTCGGCCACGTTCTCGCCGACGGGGCCGGCGCCGATGACGACGACGTCGTAGGTGCGGTGGGTGTCGCTCATTGCTGCTCCTGTGTCTCTCGGGCTTCGCGGGCTTACGTCCTGGGGGAGGTCGCGCGTAGTGGTCCGGATTCGCCTCTGCGCGGCCGACGGTGTACAGCAGTTGCGGTGGGCCTGGAGGACTGGTGGCTGCCTGACCGCGGAGGGCCACGGCTGCACCTGAGGGGGATGGGGCAGATCGACGTCTGGTCACGGGCCGGGAAGCCGGGTCGTTTTCAGGTCCATTTTCGTCATCACTCTCAGTGAAACCGCGAGTCACAGTGATGATGCCTGATGTGTCCCGAGGCAGGGCGACGCCGCGCTCCGCTCCGGGTAAAGACCGGCCCATGGAGGCTCGCGGCCGGCGGAGGGACCCGGCGTTCCGCCAGATGCCCCCTACGTCTGTTTGAGCGGTGGACGGACACGGTACGGACAGCTCCACCGCTCACACCCAAGGACAGTTCCCATGGACCTGAAGCTCGAAGTCATCGTGCTGCCCGTCTCCGACACCGACCGGGCCAAGGCCTTCTACGAGAAGCTGGGATTCCGCCTGGACCTCGACACGGGGGCCGGTGGCGACTTCCGGGGTGTGCACTTCACGCCGCCCGGCTCCGGGTGCTCGATCCTGTTCGGCGAGGGACTGACCTCCGCCGCCCCCGGCTCGGTGCAGGGGCTGTATCTCATCGTCTCCGACATCGAGGCGGCCCGCGCGGAGCTGGTCGACCAGGGTATCGATGTGAGCGACATTTTCCACGACGCCGGAGGAGTGCTGTTCCACGGTCACGAGGGCGGAGACGTCACCCACCGGCTGGCGGGCCAGGAGCGCTTGCCCGGCCGGCATCCCGAAGGCGCCAGCTACTCCTCCTACGCCACCTTCAGCGACCCGGACCGCAACGGCTGGGTCCTGCAGGAGATCACGGAGCGGCTCCCCGGCCGCTGAGGGCGCGTCACCGAGCGAACAGGGCCCCGCTGCACGCGCATGGCTGGGGCCCTGGGCTCGGCTTGTCGCAGCGCCATCTCGCCCCAGGCGGGAATTGAATGCTCCCCTCCCTGATGGGAGGGGATTCCTGGCTCAGGCTGCCTCCCGGAGCGGCGCTCCGGGAGGTCTTACGCCCTCGACACCAGCCGGGTTCAGACCTGCCCGGACGAGCATCACACGGGCGGAGTTCTTGTCCCGGGGGGAGGCGGCTCCGCACGCGGTGCAGGTGTAGGTACGTTCGGACAGCGGCAGTGCGTGCTTGGTTCTCGCTCCGCAACGTGCGCAGTCCATGGTGGTGTGCGCGGGGTGCACGAGACGGACGTCCCGTGCGTGCTTGCGGCCCATCTCCAGCAGGGCCTTCTTGGTGGCGCCGATCGCGGCGTCCGCGGCCTTGCGCGCCATCGATGTCCTGGCGAGGAACTTCGGGCGGAAGTCCTCCACGGCGATCACGTCGTGGTCTCTCACCACGCGCTTGGCCCACTTGCGGCCGGTGTCCTGTCGCTGCCGGGCCACCTTCTGGCACGCCTTCGCGCGCAGCTGCTTGGCCGCGCGGTAGCCCTTCGACGCGGCCTGCCCCTTGGCGGGTTTGCGGCGGGCCATCATCCGGTCGTACCGGGTCAGCTTCTGCTGGGCCTTCCGGCCGTGCTGGGCGTGGGGCAGATCGTGGGCGTCGCTGGTGGTGGTCGCGGTCTGATTGACGCCCCAGTCGATACCGATCACCGCGCCGGTGGTGGGGAGCGGCCGGACTTCGGCGGGTACGACGAAGGAGGCGTACCAGTGGCCGACGCTGTCGCGGTACACGCGCACGCTGGACGGGGCGGCGGGCAGGTCCCGCGACCACACCACGGTCAGCACGATGCCGCCTGCGAGGTGCAGGCGGCCGCCCCTGAGACGGAAGCCGCGCCGGGTGTAGTTCAGCGTCGGGTCGGCCTCGCGCTTCTTCTTCCACCCGGGCTCCCGGCCCGCTGCCGAAGGGGCAGGCGCTCCTTGATGTCCTTCTGCGCCTTTGCCCGCGACTTGCCGAAGTCCCGGATGATTTGCTGTTGCGGCACCGAACTGCCCCCGCGCAGCCACGGCGTACGCTCGCGGGCCTCGGTCAGCATCTTGTCGAGCCGGGCCGGGCCGCACGTCAGCTTGTCCTCGGGATGCGCCGTGTTGCGCGCGTGCACGGCCTTGGACTTGGTCACACACTCGTTCCACACCCACCGGCACCGGTCCCACTCGGCGAGCAGCGCGGCGCGGGCGGTCGACGACACACGCAGCCGGTACGTATACCGGGCATGCCCGCCCTCCCCGGCCTCCTTCACCACCGGCACGACATCACCCCTCCCACGCCCCGCCCGCGCGTCCCGGCTCCCATGACGAGACCGTACGTGCGACACCCGCACACCCGTACCCCCATCGTGCCACCGTCACCACAACCGGCGAACATGAGCACACGCGTTCGCTTGCCCGGCCTCCGTCGGCGGCAATGCGGGCGCTCGGCGCCCCAGCAGACCGGACGCGGAGACGCTCCGCGTCGCCGTCACAGGATGCGATTCCTCCCCGGCGTGAACGCCGGGGCCTCCTCCCAAGAATCAGGTGAACTGCGGTGGGGCGGTGAACGAGGCGGTGAGTTCGATGGAGTGCCGCTTTCCGATGCGGGATTCGGCCTTGGGGCCGACGAACAGCAGGCCTCCGTCGGACTCGAGGAAGCCCTCTTCGGTGAGGAAGCACAGGATGCGGACGGCGGATCGATCGAACGGGGCGGGGCCGTTCCGTTGGACCACCAACGTGTGTTGAGGCGCCAAGAGTTGTGGCGGCACGCTCAAGGTCAACCGAAGCACGGCCGACATGGCCCGTTGGCGTGCCGACGGTCCCGTCGCACGCCCGGCAGGAGCGTCACCTGGAGCACATGACACAACTCAACGGGAACAATTGGCTCCACTCATCCGTATTATCGCTGTTCTCAAGACGCCGGGCAGCAGGTGCGGCCCTTTACCGCACCGTCGGACGAACCTGCGCGTGTACGGCATGGGTTCTGCGCGACTCGTCAGCGGGCCCGTGCCAACTCGTCGGCCGTTCAACCGGCAGAAAGGTCAGCATCATGTCCGAGAACACCGCCGCCAGTGACCTGGCAGCGCAGTACGCCGCCCAGGTGAGCAGTGACCTGGAACGCAACCTCAAGGAGCAGGAGCGTATCGGCACGGAAATCGCCGTCCTGCAGGATCAGTTGACCACGTTGCAACGCGACCACACCGTGCTGGTCAGCATGCAGCAGGCACTCGGCATCACCCCCTCCCCCGCCCAGGCCCCCCAGCCCGCCCGGCCTGCTCCCACGCCCGCGGCTGCGGTGCCGGCCCCCCGGAAGAAGGCCGCCTCCGGCGCGGGTAGCGCGACGCGAGGGAAGAAGGCCACCGCCACCTCCGGCCGGGCGAAGACCGGCAAGCCGGCCGCGGGCACGGCGGGCAAGGACCCGGCCACGGCCGTGAAGCAGGCGCAGCCGACGCTGATCGACCTGGTGCGCGGCCATCTCGGTGAGCAGAGCGAACCGCGCTCCGCCGCGGAGATCGCCACCGCGCTCGGCCAGGCCCACCCCGAACGGCGCATCAAAGCCACCGTCGTGCGCACCACGTTGGAGAACCTGGTCGCCAAGGGCCACGCCCAGCGCAGCAAGCAGGGCACCTCCGTCTTCTACACCGCCCCCGACACACCCGACCAGACATCCAAGGACCCGTCCAGCAAGCAGTCCGCGGACCAGCCTGAGGCGCAGCCCGATCACGGTGCATGAGGCGTGGAGGTTGTGTGGCGCACCCGAGCGTTGGTGCGCCACAGCCGTACACGGTGTGCGGGGTACGGCTGGTAATCGTCGGGCATCCCGGAGGCAGCCCCCCTGCGCGTTCAGGGGCCTGCGGATGACCGTGCGAATCCGTGCCCGGGGACCCGCGACCGTCGCATCTCACGACCTGGTGGCGGAGCGCGGCAGGAAGAGGACCACTACGACACCGATCGCCGCGAACACGGCGCCGAGGGCGAACACGATGGTGAACGCGCCTTCGCCCGGGACTTCGGAGTCGGCGACCGAGTGGCTGCTCAGGATCGCGATCGCGACCTGGGTTCCGATGACGCCGCCGACTGTCCTGACGACGGTGTTGAGGCCGTTGGCGGTCGCGATCGCGTGGTGCGGCGCGAAGCGGGCCACGAGCGAGGGCAGCGCCGCGAAGCTCGCGGCGGCTCCGGCTCCCAGCAGTAGGGAATCGGCGAGGATCTGCGCCGGCGTTGTGTGCCACAGCGCCAGCGCGGCGCTTCCCGCCAGTACCAGCACCAGCCCTCCAAGCAGGGGGGCACGGTGGCCGAAGGCTCGCTCCAGGCGGGGCACGACCGGCGCCACCAGGATCTGCAGCAGTGCGGAGGGCAGCATCAGCAGGCCCGCGGCGGTGATGCTGAAGCCGAATCCCCCTGTGGCGCCTTCGGGCCCGTGGGCGGGCAGTTGGGCGAGCGTCGGCACGAGAAGGAAGAAGATCAGTGCCGCGGCGTAGAAGAGCGCGGCGGCCGAGTGAGTCAGCAGCATCGACCGCTGGAGGAGGACACGCGGTTCGAGCAGCGGGTGCCGGGTGCGCTGTTCGGCCACGGCCAAGGCGGCCAGGAAGACGGCCGCGGCGAGGAAGAGGCCGAGCACCGGGGCGGAAAGCCACCCTGCGTGCGAGCCCTGGGTGATGGCGAGCAGCAGGGCCACCAAACCGAGGGAGAGCAGGAGTGTTCCCAGCACGTCCTGAGGTTCGTCCCGGCGCGATGCGTCGTCCGGTATCCATCTGACCACCAGCACGAAGGCGACCGCGATGACGCCGGCGAGCACCGCGAACATCCACCTCCAGGAGGCGTGGTCGACCAGGAGGCCGCCGATGACGAAGCCCAGGGCGGTACCCGCTCCGATCATCGCGGAGACGATGCCGAGGCCTTGGCCGATGCGTTGCCTGGGAAGCAGCACACTGATGAGGGCGAAGGACAGGGGAAGTGCCGCCGCCCCAGCTCCCTGGGCCGCGCGTGCCAGCAACAGGACGGGGAAGTTCCAGGCGAGGGCGGCCAGCACGGTGCCGGCGCCGAAGACGGCCAGCGTGGCGAGCAGTACCCGGCGCTTGCCGCGCCGGTCGCCGAGACGGGCGAGCACCGGCGTCAGTACGGCGCCGGACAGCAGGTAGAGGGTGAACACCCACGCGGACCAGTCGCCGCTCACCCCGAAATGGTCCCGGAATGCGGGCAGGGCAGGAGCGACCAGCGTCTGCAACAGCCCGTAGGCCAGCACCGCGACGGCGAGTGCGGCGACCACACGACCGGCGGGCGGGGCGGTGTCCGGGCGGTCGCCCGCGGGCGGGACGGGGGGAAGGGCGGTGGTTCGGTCTTCCTGGGGCATGACGACCTCTGATGTGGGGCGGGCGACCGGCAGGACCGTCACCGCGCCGCGCCGCGAGAGCGCGGCACGGTGACGGCAGTCAGCTCGACGAGCGAGCGGAGCAAACGACTGGCGGAGCGCTCCGATCGGCGGAGTTACTGGCTGTTGGGCGCAAGCTCGTCCAGCGCCTGTACGCGCTGGACGATCTCCCACTTGCCGTTCACCTTGCGGAGCTTGTCGGTGTAGGTGCCGGTGGCGTAGACGGCGTGCTCCGCCTCGGTCTCCGCGACCCAGTACCAGGAACGAGCGGTGGCGGTCGTGCCGTTGACCTCGATCATGGCGGGGCCGGTCATGTGCCGCTTGCCCTTGGTGAAGCCCTTCTCGGCCAGGTCGATGAACATGGCCTTGATCTCGCTGCGGCCGTCGGCGGAGCCGAAGGGGCTCCGGTAGTGACCGTCCTTGGCGTACAGGTTGGCGTAGCTGTCGGCGTCCCGCAGATCGATGTACATCTGGTGACGGTCTATCACCTCGCGGATGGCGAACCGGTCACCAGCAACGTTGCTCTCCGTGGCGGTGGCATTCCCGCCCAGCAGCAGGCTCGTGGCCGCCACCGCACCCGCCAGCACACCGACGACGGGTGCGGCCGCCCTCCGGATGGCATTCATGTCGACTCCTTCACGACCTTAGTCAGATTCCTGATAGTCACAATCATGACTAACTTGATCGTATTCCAGTCCGAGGCGCGGCGTCCAGCGCCGGAGGAACCAGAAGCCGGTCAGCGCGAAGCCCGCCGACGAGCACCCCGCTTGCTCGACGACACATCGGGCCGGACGCAGCCTGCCGGTCGGATTCAGCGGGGCATGGCGGCGGGCCAACGTGGGCGCCGCACAGAGAAGAGAACGGGCGGATCCACGCCAGACCTGCGGCGGCAGCCCCGACCACGCCCTCCGTGACCATTATTATTACTGATGGTGACAGTCAATAACGGTGACGAGGAGGGTGTCGTAGTGCGGCGCAGCGAACGGAAGCTCAAGGATCCGGATCTCGGGATCCTGTCCACGCGACTGCTCTTCTCGGTCCAGAAGGAGCTCTTCGACACACTGGCCGAGCAGGGGCATCCCGACCTGCGTCCGCAGCACGGCGCCGTGATGGGCTTTCTCGACGAGGAGGGCAGCCGGGCGACGGAGCTGTCACGGCAGTCGGGCACTCATAAGCAGGTCATCGGCAACCTGATCGACGAGCTGGAAGCCCTGGAGTACGTGGAGCGTCGGCCCGACCCCCGGGACCGGCGGGCCAAGCTGATCGTCCCCACTCGCCGGGGGCGGGACCAGATGAAGAAGTCGGACGCGATCATGGCCGCCATCGAGCAGCGGCACGCGGAGTCGATCGGCGAGCGGCAGTACGCGGCCTTCAAGGACGCCTTCCGGGAGATCACCGGCCGGCAGCTCGCGCAGTTCGACGAGGCGGCGGCCAGCAGGCGGGAGCCACGGAAGGGCACCGGTCGCTGATCCCGGCCCACAGCGGGTCCACTTCGCAGGCGACCACCGGAGGTACTCCCGCACGGCGCCCGACATCGACGGCCTGACGGCGCAGGAACCGCTCCGGGGCGAATCCTCCCGCGAGTTTGCCGAGGCACGCCTCGTGTGCGGCCAAGGAGTCCACTCCCCCGTCGAGGTGCGCCGTGACATCGGTGAAGGAGTCTGCCTCCGGTGACGAGTTGAACATGGCGCAGCGCACTCCGGACTCCGGTCGGCGCACTTCGTCGAGCTGTTCGGGGCACACCGGTCATCGCCGATGAGGCCCCGAACTCCAGACGTCCAGGTGCGCCACCAGCGCGAGCCCTTGGCGCCAGTCCCCCGGCGCGGTCTGCCGCAGCATCCGACCGGTGGTCATGTTCAGTGACAGTCACGATTCTTACTATAACCCATTCGCTCGGGCGGACGGTCTGCGTCGTCACAGGCCGGGAACGACCACGATGCGCCCTCCGGCGCTACCGCTTTCAACTGCTTCATGAGCGGCGGCGATGTCCTCCAGGGCGTAGCGGTGAGCGATGGGATGGACCAAGGCCTTCGCGGCGGCCGCGGCGCTCAGTTCCTCGGCCGCTGCCTGCTTGGCCGCGGCGGGGAAGTCGTCGCTTCCCAGGAAGTGCACGGTGACGTTGGAGAAGCCCAGCTGCCAGAAGGGGATGGCCGGGCGTGCCTCGTCGGTGGCGTAGGCGGCGATCACCCCTCCCACGGCGAGGAGCTCCAGATCGGTGTCCGCATCGGCCCCGAACGCCACCTCGAGCACCCGGTCGACCCCCCGCCCTGCGGTCAACTCCTTGACCCGGGCAGGCAGCGTGCCGTCCGCCAGGAGCACATGGTCTGCGCCGGGCACCGGGCCCGGCCGGCGTACGGTGGCGATCACCCGCGCCCCGCCACGCCGGGCGAGGGCAACCGCCGAGCGGCCGACCGCACCGGTGGCACCGGTGACAAGCACCCAGGTGTCCCGCAGCGGACCGTCCATGAACAGGGCGCGGTGCGCGGTGATCCCGGAGATCCCGAGACAGGCGCCCTGCTCGAAGGAGACGCCGTCGGGCAGGTGGACCGCCTTCTCGGCGGGCACGGTCACATAGCCGGCGGCCGTACCGAAAGGCCGGTACGACTGTGCGTCGTAGCACCACACGCGCTCCCCCACCCGGGCGGCGGGAACGCCCTCGCCCACGGCGTCGATGACGCCGGCGCCGTCCGAGTGCGGGATCACCCGGGGCCAGGCCATGCCGTAGCCGATCCAGTCCTGCCTCTTGATCACGTCCCCGTGGTTGATGCCCGAGGCGTGCACACGGATCCGCACCTCTCCGGCGCCGGGCTGCGGATCTTCCATCTCGCCGACCCGCAGCACCGCGGACGCGGGGCCTGTCGACTCGTACCACGCTGCGCGCACGCTCAGTCCCCCGCGGTCTTGAGCAGGTCCGGCAGTCGCCGCACCACTGCCTGCCAGGACGGGTGGTCCGGGTCGATGACGTCGAAGTGGTCCGCGCCCGGCACCTCTACGTACTCCACCTGGTCTCCTCGTTCCCGGGCGGCAGTGACGTACGTCCGGCTCTGACTGGGAGGAACCCCCGTATCGGTGTCCCCGTGGACAACGAGCTGAGGCACACCGAGTGGCAGGCGTTCGAGCGGTGAGGCCAGCGCATAGCGGTCCGGTATGGCGTCGGCGCGGCCACCGAGCAGTGCGGCGGTCGCCCCATGGGCGGTCAGGCCCGCGATGGCGGGGGCGAGTTCCGGCCGGGCCGGGGCGGGAGCCTTCGCCGGCGGTGGTACGGTCGGGTCACCGAAGCGAGCCCCCAACTCGTCGGCGTCCGCGGCGCGCAGGTCCAGCACGCCGGCCAGTGATACGGCGGCGGCGAGCGGTACGCCCGGGCTGCCGCTGCCCGGCGCCCCAGCGGGCAGCCCGGGCCGGGACGCAAGCCACAGGGCGAGCTGGCCTCCCGCGGAGTGCCCGATCGCCACGACGCGGTCCAGGCACAGCCTGCCCCGGGCGGAATCGGCCGCGGTCTGCCCGCCGGGCAGGTCCCCCGCCGCGAGACCGGCCAGAGCGTCGACGGCAGCGGCGGCGTCCTCCAGCGTTCCGGGCCAACCGCCGCCGTCCTCCCCCAGACCGCGGTAGTCGATGTTCCAGACGGCGTAGCCGCGGGCCACCAAGTCCTGTGCCAGCGGTACGAGTTGGCTGCGGTCGAGCATCGCCGTCCAGAACCCGCCGTGGATGAGCACCACGACCGGGTGGATGCCGTCGCCCGGTGGGCGATACAGATCGCCCGCCTGGGACGGCGCGGGCCCGTACCCGGCGGTCACCACGGCTGAGCAGTCGCGTCGGCGAGGGTGCCCCGCTCGGAGCTGAGCAGCTCGCTGATCGGCGCGAAGAACGCCTGGATGGCGGGGAGGTTGCCGCCCTTGGCCTTGGACGCGTCCAGGTCGTCGGCCGCGTCCCACCACACGATGTCCAGCCACTGCTCGTCGTCGACGCGGACCAACTGGGCGCCGAGGAATCCGTGTCGGTCCGTGCGGAATGCTTCGAGCATCCCCGGCCGTGCGTCGAGAAGTTCCTGGGCCCGCTCGGCGGGGACCCGGAAGCGGGTCAGTTCTGCGGTAGTCATGATCATCCTCAGGAGTCGTACGGTGCCCGGCGCGGTTCGCCGGTGGGTCAGAGAAGCAGGACGGGCTTGACGGCCTCGCCCGAGGCTGCGGCCCGGGCGGCGTCGTTGATCCGGTCGAAGGGGAACGTGGTGACCAGGCGCTCGACGGGAAGGCGGCCGGCTGCGTGCAGTGCGGCCAGGGTGGGGATGAACACGTGGGGCACACCTCCGCCTTCGACGATTCCCACGATCCGCTTGCTTGCGTTGACGATGTCCGCAACATCGACCGCCGCCTCGCGTCCGAAGGGCGCACCCACGATGCCGATGACGCCGCCGATGGCCGCGGCGTCGACGGCCTGCCGGAACACCAGCACATTGCCACTGCTCTCGAGCACATGACCGGCTCCGCCGCCGGTGAGCTTCCGGATGGCCGCCACCGGGTCGGCGGTGCGGGCGTCGATGATGTCGGTGGCACCCAGTTCGGTGGCCAGGGCCAGCCGGCCGGGGTTCACGTCGACGGCGATGACCTGCGCGGCCTGGGTGAGCCGGGCCGCCATGACAGCCGCGAGCCCCACAGCACCGGCCCCGAACACCGCGACCGAACCGCCGGGCGCCGGGCGCAGCACGTTCAGCACCGCACCCGCGCCGGTCTGGATGCCGCAGCCGAGCGGTGCGAGCGTGGCCGGCGGCGCGTCGTCGGGGAGCTTCACGGCGTTCCGCTCGGTGACCAGCGCATGGGTGGCGAAGGACGACTGCCCGAAGAAATGCCCGTGCAGCGGTGTGTCACCGTGCCACAGCGTCGGGCTGCCGTCTGGGCGCGCGCCGGCGGCGAAGTTGAGCGACAGGAAATCCACGCACTGGCTCGGCAGACCGGAGCGGCAGCTCGCACAGGCACCGCAGGAGGCGAACGTCAGCACCACCCTGTCACCGGGGCGCAGCGAGGTGACGCCCGCTCCGACCGTCTCCACCACCCCGGCACCCTCATGCCCCAGTACGGCCGGATGCGGGAAGGGGGTCGTCCCCTCCCGGGCGGCGATGTCGGCATGGCAGATGCCGACCGCCTCGACACGTACCCGCACCTCACCGGCGCGGGGGTCGTCGAGCAGCACGTCCATGGTCTCGAAGTCGGCGCCCGGCTCCGGTACGACGGCGGCTCGGATCAGCTTCGGCATGGCAACTCCTTCGGCGCTCCTGCGGCGGCCCACAGGCTATTAGTAATAAATCTTGACCGTCAAGATTATGACCATAGACTGAGTGGGCGGCTCACCTGCGCCTACACACTCAGGAGATCACCATGAACACAGCGCCGCCCGCCGAGACCGACCAGCTCACCGGTGTCTGGCAGATAGACCCCGCCCATTCCGAAGTGAGCTTCACCGTGCGCCACCTCATGGCCCGCGTGCGCGGCAGCTTCGCCTCCTTCGGAGGGACCATCACGGTCGGGGACGATCCGACACGGTCCAGCGTCCGCGCGGAGATCGACACCGCGTCGGTCGACACACGCAACGCCGACCGGGACAAGCACCTGCGCAGCGCCGACTACTTCGACACCGACACGCACCCGACGGCACACTTCGAGTCCGCCACCGTACGGGTACAGGACAACGGTGGATACCACGTCGAGGGATTCATGACCATCAGGGGCGAGAGCCGTCCGGTCACCCTCGACCTGGTGCTCCTCGGCGTCGCCGAGGACCCGTGGGGCGGCACGCGAGCCGGATTCCGGGCGTCCACCCGGATCAGCCGCTCCGACTTCGGCGTGACGGGCAATGTGCCCCTGTCCGGCGGGCGCGCGTTGATCGGGGACAGCGTCGAGATCACACTCGAGATCGAGGTGGTCAAGCAGCAGTAGTCCCGCACCCGACCGGGCGGGGTGCGGACGAGGAAGTGTCCGCACCTTGGCCCGGCCGGCCGTGCCCGGCCCGCGGATGGAGTGGGCAGGGAACCGTGGGCCCCAACAGCCCGTGTGGACTCGCCCAGCGGGTGACGGCGAGCGCGGTGAGATCGATGGCGGCACCCCGGCGGTGCCGGACGGCGTCCTCACCGACGGCGCGGGCGACCACTTGCCGCACCGCCTCGACACTGCACCGCGCCTGGACCACCCATGTCTGGGTGCCGTGCACTTCCTCCTCGCCCACGGTGCGCACGGTCGGGGCCGTGACGTTCCACAAGGTCATGGCTGTTACTGCTCCTGTTCGAGGGCTTCGTGAAGGCCAGTTGGCGGCGGTAGGACAGTGGCCGGATCAACTGCCGGCCGACGGCGTCGCCCGGCCGAGCGCTGGGCGGTGCCGGGCCCTGCAGGGGACAGGGCCCGGCACCCGGGGGCTCCCGCGGGGCAGTTAACGGGGTGGTGCCCCGCGGGAGCGGCTCGGCGGCGGGACGGGTCAGCCGTTCTTGGAGTAAGCGGCGGACAGTTGGCCCACCAGCGCGGCGAACGGCATGTCCACCGCCCCGTAGACCTCGTATGCCTTCGGGTCCGCATTGTCGGCAAGGATCTCGACCATCGTGGTGGCGTAGTCGGTGACGATGACACCCGCCTGCTGCATCCGCAGCAGACCCGCCGTGCGCTTGGCCTCGCTGAAGGTGCCCGAGGCGTCGATGACCGCGTACACGTCATAGCCGGCGGCCGTTGTGGAGATCGCCGGGAAGGCGACGCACACCTCGATGGAGATACCCGCGATGATCAACTTCCTGCGGCCGGTGGCCTCCACGGCCTGACGGACACGAGGCTCGCCCCAGGCGTTGACGGTGCTGCGGTCGATCACCTCGAGACCCGCAGGAAGGACCTCGGCCAGCTCCGGTACGAGCGGGCCCCACATGCCGTCCGCCATGGTGGTGGTCACCACGGTGGGAATGTCGAGCACCTGAGCCGCCTTCGCCAGAGCCGCCACATTGTGCTTGAGCGTGGCGACGTCGATGTCACGCACGCCGGTGAACAGACCGATCTGGTGGTCGACGAGCAGCAGGGCGGCGTTGTCGCGGGTCAGCGGCTCGTGGAAGCGGCCGGTTCGGGAGGTGTGCTCGCTCATGATGCTTCTCCTGTCTGGGGGCGGTCGTCCGCCCGGGTAGGGCGGTCGCCCGCCACGTTAGTCAATCTTGTGATAGTCACCAACGATGACTAACTGGGAGCCTATTCCCGGGCTGACGGATAGGCAAGATCACATGCCCTTCCACCACCTGGACGGAGGCCGCAGCCACCGCCGGCGGCCACCGACCTGGAGGCCTCCGGCGAACGAATCCGGCGCAAGGCCAAGCGCCTTGCCGCCGAACACAGCAGCGCCGCACCACCCAGCGCAGGAGCGGCACGCCGACACTGCGCTGCCCCCGGCTCACCACCCGCTCCTTGAGCGAGGAGCGACGCTCCAGCCCGCCGAAGGACGCCGCAGCCGCCCACCGGGCTCTCGGTGAACGCCGCACGCACGGCAAGGTCGACCTCGAACCGAGATAGCGCAGGCCGGCTGCGACCACGTACGGGTACCAGGCCGCACACTCGCCGAGAATCGCGCTTTTCAGGGTCGCGCTGTCACAAATTCCGTGTCCGCCTTGTCTTGCTGATGAAGACGAAACTGACCGGTGCCGACGAGGGACCGGCCCCGACGGGCCGTCACTTGCGCGGTCGGTAGCATTTCGGGCGAAAAGGTAAGAGCCCCAAGTCCGGGCAGATGCGGCCGTTCTGACGGGCGCCGGAGATGCCAGGCGTACGGGGGCGCACGTGGAACGAGTGAACCGAGGTGACCCCGATGGCGGACGAGAGCGTGTTGCACCCGAGTCTGATCGCCCCGGTCGGGCACGTCGAGCCCGTGCCGCGGCGCATCCGGGGGCTGATCGGCGGCCGGGTCGTCTTCGACACCCGGCGTGCCCTGTACGTGTGGGAGTGGCCCGCCTATCCCCAGTTCAGCATCCCGGTCGAGGACTTGGTCGAGGGTGTGCTGACCGACGACGGCCACGCCGAACTGCTGGGCGCCGGGCCCGCGCGGCGCCACTCCCTGCACGTCGGGTCCGAGGTCCGCGAGGGTGCGGCGTGGGTCTGGGACGACGGCGCCCCGGCGCCGCTGCACGGCACCGTCCGTTTCGAGTGGGACGCGCTGGAGTCCTGGCTGGAGGAGGACGAGCCGGTCTTCGTACATCCGAGGAGCCCCTACTCCCGGGTGGACGCCCTGCGTTCGTCCAGCAGCGTCCGTGTGGAGCTGGACGGGGTCGTGCTGGCGGACGCGCCGAACTGCATGAAGCTGTTCGAGACCGGCCTGCCGACCCGCTACTACCTCGACCGCATGCACGTCGACTGGACCCGGCTGCGCCACTCCGACACGGTGACCCGCTGCGCGTACAAGGGCACGACGAGCGGCTACTGGTCGTTCGACAGCGACGTCGCCACCCACGAGGACATTCTCTGGGCGTACGACTTCCCGACGGTCCTCGCCAACCGCATCGCGGGCATGGTCGCGTTCTACAACGAGCACGTCGACCTGTACGTAGACGGCACGCTGCTGCCGCGGCCCACCGACCTCCCCCGCCCGGGAGTGCCTGGTCGCGCTGGTTGACCTCAGACATACCCGGTGCAGCTGCCGTGCGAGCATGGGTGGCCGTGATCAAGACACAGACGATGGCCAAGGAGCCGACGTGAGACAGAGCGTCGCGCTGGCGGTGCCCCTGGCGGCTCTGGCGCTGGTGACTGCGTGCGGTTTCGCGGGTGACACCCATCCGTGCACCCTGACGGACTCGCCCGCCGGGATCCGGGTCGAGATCGACCCGGATCTGGCGAGCCGGGTGGTCGCCGCGACCCTTACGGCCTGCTGGGACGGCACATGCCGGAAGCCCACGCTGCAGCTGCGGCAGACGCGGTCGGATGAACCGGCCGCCCCGGGGAATCCCGTGATGACCACGGAATCCGCCACCGCCACAGAAGACCCGGCGGCGGCCCCCCACGCCCCCGAGCGCTTTGTCTGGCCTGGTTTCGCGGAAGTACGTGACCTGCCGGGAAAGCCGGTACGCGTCACGCTGGTGTTCAAGAACGAGCGGGGCGCCACCGTGTTCGACCGACAGATCACTGTCACCCCGCAACCCACGTATCCCAACGGCCGAAAGTGCTCGCCGGGCGGCCACCAGGCGCACCTGAGGGTCACGGGTGAGGGATCGCTGATCCCACGCTGACCGTGCGCTCCACAAGGGATTCAGGCCGGCGAGGGCCTGGTGGCCGCCTCCTGACCGCCCGACCGGGTCAGGAGCTCGGAATGATACGAGCTCCTGTGCCGCTGACACGGACGCGCGGGTCCCCCGCGCGCAGGGTCACGGTGAGCTCGCCGGGGCGGCCCAGGTCCTCCCCCTGGTGCAGGGTGAGGACGGCGTCCTCGGGGACCAGGCCGAGCTCGCGGACGTAGGCACCGAACGCGGCGGCTGCGGCGCCGGTCGCCGGGTCCTCGACGACGCCGCCGACGGGGAACGGGTCACGGACATGGAAGACGGTGGCCGACTCCCGCCATACCAGCTGCAGCGTCGTCAGATCCAAGCGGTGCATCAGGGCTTCGAGGCGCGCGAAGTCGTACGCGAGATCCGCCAGGCGGGCGCGCGTCGCCGCAGCGAGGACGAGATGGCGGGCGCCGGCGAAGGCGATGCGGGGTGGGAAGGCCGGGTCGAGATCGGCGGGCGGCCAGCCGAGCGCGGCGAGCGCCTCCGCAAGGTCAGCGCCGGCGATCTCCTCGATGTGCGGCTCGACACTGGTGAGCGTGGCCCGCAGCGTCCCGCCCTCGTCGGTCACCTCGACCGGCACGGTGCCGGCGCGCGTTGCGAACACCAGCTCTCCGGGGCCCATCCGCTCGGCGAGCGCGACGGCGGTCGCGACGGTGGCGTGCCCGCAGAACGGCACCTCGGCCTTGGGGCTGAAGTAACGGATGCTGTAGGCCCGTTGCTCCGGGCCGCCGAGGCCCTGCGGAGGCGCAGTCAGGAACGCGGACTCCGAGTACCCGAGGTCGGCGGCGATGGCCAGCATGTCGCCCTCGTCCAGGGCGGCGGCGTCCAGAACGACGCCGGCGGGGTTCCCGCCGTCGGGGGCGCTGGAGAAGGCGGTGTATCGCAGCACCTCGGGCCGCGGCGCATTAGTCGTCATGCTCCTGGCAACGCGCGGCCAGGCCGTGCCGGTTCCCGAACCCGAGTGGAACACTTCCGTCGTGGATCATGCGCGCCCGCCGCAACGTCCGCGACCCTGAACACGCCTGCCCCAGCACTCCGAGGCCCACATCACCGGGGCCCGCGATCACCCACATGACCAGACGGCTCACCCGGCGGTCACTGCGGGGTGCCGGCGTGGGTACTGCCAGCGGGCCGCTGCTTGACCTGCGCAGTACATCATCCGCCCGGCACCCGGTTGCCGCGGCGATCATCGCCTCGGCCTTGCGAAGCCACGGAGGACGCCCGGCTGCACCACTCCAAGCGGTACGCAACGACTACGCGATCACTCTCGCAACGGCCGCTTGACATAGGAGCAATGGGACATGGCCCTTACCCGCTCCGTCGGCCTCATCTGGCACCCTGACCCGGCGCCGTGGTCGGGCAGGGCCCTGTGCAGTGCGCAGCAGAGCGGAGCTGGGCGGCGGGGGCCATCAGGGTGGTCACAGGCCGTGTCGGGCAGCCGACTCAGGCCCGGCTGGGAATGCTGGGCCGGGAGCAGCGCCTTCCCAGCGACAAGGAGCACAGCATGCCCACGGACCCGGTCGGACGATTCCTGGCGGCTTTGGACCCGGACCACCGCAAGGCCGTCAGCGCCAAACCGCGCGAGGAACAGGAACAGCTCGCGGCAGCCTGGGAGCGGGAGCTGGAAGCCGACACCGAGCTCGACACCCTCGACGAGTTGTCCCCGCCGGCGGCAGAAGCCGAGGCGGCCCGCCGCGTCCTGGACCGCGGAACCGGCTAGACCCTCCCGCATCCCGGGGCGTTCGGACCAGCACACGCCATCGCCCTTCCCGTATCCCACACGCGGTGGTCCGCCGTCACCATCCCGGCCTGCCTGCTGTACAGGACATTCTCCGCCGCGGTCTCCTTTCACTCAGTCCGTCGGCGCGCCGAGCGCCGTCGCCTGGCGGAGACGACCGGCAACCAGCGGTCTGGCGGTCAGACGTCGGACCGCCGCGCAACCTCCAAGTACTCTCCTGGCAGATACTCACCAGCCCTTCCTCGGGCCTTTGACCGGGTCCCCCACCTGCAGCCCCTGATCTGCCGGCGAGCGGTGCGGGTGGTCATGGCAGGCCACTTGGCAGCTGGGCCCGGCGCCCCGCCGAGAAGGGAGGCGCCGGGCGCGCGGATGCCCGGTCAGACCAAGGAGCAGGGCCTGCGGGAGCCCTGACCGGCCTCGAGCGCGGAGCGTGGGCGCTCGCGGTTGCAGCAGTTCAGGAAGTCGGCGAAGGCCAAGCGGCGTTCGCGCTTGGTCTGCTGCGGCAGCACCTCCAGCAGGCCCGCCGATGTCCTGCTCGTGCTGACCGGGCTGGTGACCGGTTGCTCAAGCCGGATAGGGGTTGTAGCAGTCCAGGGCGGGGTGGTACAGCACCTGCCAGGTGCGCACATCGATGACGCCGCTCTCCGGCAGGCCGTGGCACCCCTGGATCCACTCGATCTTCTTCAGCATGACAGAGTCGAAGACGCCGTCGAGAGCCAGTTTGGGCGGCTGACCTCCCCACATGTTGCTCAGGCATTCCGCCTGCTTCACCGCCACCGTGGTGTCACCGTACGCAAGCGTGGGCCGATACGTCGATGGAATGTGGGAGCACTGGCTGGGGACGGCTGCGGCGACCTGTGGCACAGCCGGACCCAGCGATGCGGCTGTGCACAGCACGGCGGTCACCAGTCTTCGCTGTCTCATACCGATCCTTCCGGCCCGGCCGCTCGCTGGGCGTCTGGGGTCGATGAGTACGTCCTATTCTCCCCACGTTCAGCAAGGCCCGCGAGTTACAACCCGGCACGACCGAAGGTCCGTGGCGCGGCCGAAGCCAAAACGGAGTGGCGGGCCGCGCTGCGCAAGGAAGCGCTCTTGGATGCCGTTGCCCGTGCCGAAACGTATTTGATCTCGCAGCTGTGGACCTGAAATCCCTGCTGTCGTCGTTCCCGGACACGGCGACAGGCCCGGCGCCTGCTTCGGCCCCGGCTGATCGCCGGCGACCGCGGCGCTGGGCGCGTGGGCACCGGGCCAGCAGCCGCCAAAGGTCCGCCAGACCTGCGTACGGCTCGTGGCCGGACATCACCAGGCTTCCTCGGGACTGATCGGGGCGCCGGCAGGCCGCGTCGCCCGGCCACAGAGTGCGCCCCGCTTCCGCCCAGGCCGGCTGCTTGCCGACCTCGACGACGCATCGCATTCACGGTCCCGGATGAGCCGGAGCAGGTCGGCAGTGACCGCCTCCCAGCCGCCGACCTCCGGCCAGCCTGCTGGCGGCCGCGGGTGAGGCGGTCCCACAGCCGTGCCAGAAACAGGGGTCAGCCACGGTCCGGAGGGGTGGGCTACCGGCCGCATCCTTGCCCGCTGGCTCGGCCGACGAAGCCGCAGGTCACCTGCCCTGCCGCCCGGCCTCTCTCCCAAAACAGGTGTCGCGGCTTCGAATCCTGCCGGGAGCACAGCGAAAAGGGCCCGGGCCGATCACGTCCCGATCCTTCGGTCTCCAGGTCTGTCATGCCCTCAGCCAGTGGTCTTGGCGATGATGCGATCCATCTCCTCTTGGCCAAAGGCCCGCAAGGTCGTTGTGCGGACGTTGCCCACCCCGCCGAGCTGCAGGAGCGCCGCGGTGGCGGTTTCGTCGTCGGGAGCCTCAACAATGGCCACGAGGTCGTACGGGCCGATGGTCCAGTAGACGTTCAGGAGCTTCGCCCCGAGCTTCTGTACCGCCGAGGCGAAGGCCTCGGCGCGCTTCGCGGTGTCCTTGTAGTTCCGGATCCCTTGATCGGTCCAGTTCAGCAACGTGACGTACGTCGGCATAACCCTTCACCTTCATGAGGGAACACATCATGAGACTAATTCTGGGCACAACGTCCGAAACATGCACACGATGCGCACCCGAAAGCGGCGGGCGAGCGCTTCATCGCCGTCAGCGGATCGTCGATCAGCCTTTTCGACATGGCACAGATCCTGCGTGAGCACTTCCCCGCCGCAGCCGGTCTGCTGTGCCAGCGGACGGCTGCGACCCGTGGGTCATGACCGCCAAGTTCCGCCTGATTCAACTGGACGACGCGAGATCTGCTGCCGGTCGTCGGCCGACTCCTCCCCCCTGCCCTCGCATTGGTCCGGCTGTGCGCGGACCGGAGGCTGCTCGAGCCGACTGGGTCGCGTCCCACGGGCACTTCGTGATGCGGGTGGCGACGCGGGCACCGCCCGGCAGCAGCATGCGGCTCCAGTTCACCCTGCGGGAAGGAAAGGTCGCCGCTGTCACGGAACATGTCAGTGATGTAGTCGGCCTCTCGAAGTTCGTGAACTGATCCGGCATGCGCCATCAGCGGATGGCGTTGGTGGCGTAATCCCAGAGGCGGTCCGCAGCCTGCGGGTCGAGGGCGTGGGCCGCGACACCGCCGGCCTGCCCCTCATCGTCGTGGGCAACGGTCTCCGCCTCTTGATTGTCTTCGAAGTAGCGCCCGGTGACGCCGTTCACGAGGGGGGATGCCGCCAGCATTACGGAAGTCGCGGCGCCTTGGACGGGCGTCTTGTAGTAGGGCTGCTCGATGATGTTCCCGTCGTCGTCCATCGCCCCCAGCGCCCGCATCGTGGCGTCATCGACGTGGCGCTGAAGGTTGGTGCTGATCCAGCCGGGGTTGAGTGCGTTGGCGGTGATGCCGTCGGCGACCCACCGGCGGGCGCCCACGGCGAACAGGACGTCAGCGGTCTTGGACTGCGCGTACGCCGCCCAGCGGTCGTACGGGCGGCGTACGAAGTGCGGATCGTCGAAGTCGAGCGCTGCGTTCCGGTGGGCGCCGGAGCTGACGATGACGATGCGGGCGGTGCCGGCCGCACGCAGGTGGTCATGCAGTCCCAGAGTGAGGGCGAAGTGACCGAGGTAGTTGGTCGCCAGCTGCAGTTCCCAGCCTTCGGCGGTGACCTGCCGGTGCGGAATCGCCATGATGCCGGCGTTGGCCACGAGGGCGTCGAGTGGCCCTTGCCATGCCCGTACGAAGGAAGCCACCGATGAGAGGTCGGCCAGGTCGATCGCCTCCACCCGCACCACACCCGCTCCGGGCACGGCAGCGATGTCACGGATGAGCGGTTCGGCCATCGCCGGGTTCCGGGTGGCGATGGTGACCTCCGCCCCAGCGGTGGCCAGGGCGCGGACGGTTTCGACGCCGATACCGGAAGCGCCGCCGGTGACGATCATGCGGCGTCCGGCGAGATCCACACCGTCGATGACTTCGGTGGTGGTGGAGTGCGAGTGGAACGGTGTGGTCAGGCGAACAGCGTGGCTCACGGTCGGATCTTTCCTGTTGGGGAGTGTGCTCACCCCACTAACGTACGAGCACATATCTGGACTGGCTATGCTGGAAAGTCCAGGTAACTTGCTCCATCGTCCAGAGAGGCAGCGATGGATCCGCTCGAAGACGTCCTCGCACTCCTCGACACGAGAAGCCACCTGTCGGCGAGTCTGGTGGCCGGCGGCAGGTGGGCAGTGCGCTTCGAAGCCCCGCATGGCGTGAAGTTCAACGCCGTCCGGCGCGGAACGTGCTTTCTTCGAGTCGCGGGAGCCGGCGAGCCGATTCCCTTGGTCGAGGGGGACTGCTATCTCCTCACCCGGCCGCTGGAGTTCACGCTCTACAGCGACGCCGACGCGGTTCCGGTCGAAGCCGGCCCGATCTTCGCAGCGGCCGAAAGCGGGGTCGCACGTACGGGAGAAGGCAATGACGTTCTTCTCATCGGGGGACGTTTCTCGTTCGGCGATCGAGCGCGTGCGTTGCTGCTCGATGCGCTCCCCCCGGTCATCCACATACCGGCCGGATCCGGCGAAGCCGGCACCTTGCAGTGGGCGCTCACCCAGATCGACCAGGAGCTGCAGCACAGGCCGATGGCGTCGACGCTGGTGGCCCAGCATCTCGCCGTCGTCATGCTCATCCATGCGCTGCGCCTGCACCTCACCCGCGGGCCGCACGCGGTGTCGGGGTGGCTGGCCGGCCTCGCGGACCCGGTCGTGGCCACGGCCTTGACGTCGATGCACACCACACCTGAACGTCCATGGACGGTGGCCGAGTTGGCGCGCGCCAGCGCTGTCTCCCGCTCCACCCTCGCGGCACGGTTCAAGGACACGGTCGGTCAAGGGCCACTCGACTACCTCACCGGATGGCGCATCGAACTGGCCTCCGAACGCCTGCGCAAGGGGACCGAAACACTCGCCACGATCGCCCGCGCTGTCGGCTACGGCTCCGAAAGTGCCCTCAGCTCCGCATTCAAGCGGGTCACCGGCACCTCACCCCGCACTTACCGCAACCGACACGAGGCGAGACGGCAGGCTGCCTCCCTCGAACCGGCAGGATGAGGGAGGCAGCACTCGGGATCGCTCTCGACTCGGCCTCGCTTCATCGTCATCAGCCTGTGCCGGGCCAGTGCATGTCACAGACGCCCGCCTTCCTGCCCGAGGTGCCGGCCGGTTCGGCTGCGGGCGCGTGTCATCCCTGTGTTTCCCATTCCTGCGCCGGAAGGTCGAGGAGCCGCTGGATCCGGTCCCAATCCGGCAACCGGCCGTGATCGTCCGTCACTTCGAGAGCCGACGCTGCCGTGATGTGCCCGAGCCGCAGCGCGCGCGGTATGTCCCCGTCCTGCAGCAGGCCGGCCAGGAATCCGGCGGCGAAGGCATCGCCCGCGCCGACGGGTTCCACCACGTCCGTGCGTAGTGCGGGCACGGTCCACGTGTCTTCGTCGCTGAAGGCAGTGGCCGTGTGGCCGCCGTTCTTGACGACGAGGAGGCGCGGGTGCGGCAACAGCTTGCGCACGTCGGCCGCTTCGGGGCCGGTGTTCCAGAGTCCCTGTGCCTCGTCGAGGCCCACGAACGTGATGTCGGCGCGGTCGGCCAGATCGCGTAGCGCGGCGGCGGCCGTTCCGGGCGGCCAGAGCGCTGGGCGGTGGTTGACGTCGAAGCTGATGGTGTAGGGACGCTCGCTCGGCGGGGTGGTGAGCGCCTGGGTCACCAGGCTCCGGCAGGACGGGGACAGTGCCGGGGTCACGCCCGTGAGATGTACGAGGGAGGCTGACCGGAGTTTGTCGTCGTCCAGTACGTCGGGGCCGAGGGCCGAAGCCGCCGAGTTGCTGCGGTAGTAGTGGACGCGGGTACGGGTGCCGGCTGGCTCCTTCACGAGCAGGCCCGTGGGTCGCTCGGGGTCGCAGCGTACGCCGCTGACGTCGACGCCCGCCGCGGCAACCGCGGCGCGCACTCGCCGTCCCAGCGCGTCGTCGCCCAGTGCCGAGAGCCAGGAGACGGGGACGCCCAGGTCCGCAAGGTACATCGCCACGTTCGACTCCGCCCCGGCCACCGATATCCGCAGGTATTCGGCGGTCTCCAGCGACTCGGACGGGGCGGGGGCCAGGGCGGCCATGGTTTCGCCGATGCAGACCACCGCTCCTTCGGCAGGCCGCCAGACGTTGTTCATGACACCTCTCAGGGGGGTGAAGCGGACGGACGGTGACGGTAGGAGGCCGCCGGTCGGCCTGGTACGTCGACCCGGGCGGTGAAGACCGCGCCGTCGTGAGGGCCGGGCGCGGTGAGTCCCACACGGGCGGTGGTGATGTGGAGGCGGTCCTCCTGCAGGCATACGCCGGCGGGCTGTCGTGCGGGCAGGCGTAGCGTGCGGTCGAGGCGGCCGTCCGGCAGATACCGGCGTACGGTGCCAGTGCCCCACACCGCAACCCACACGGCGCCTTGGACGTCCACCACCATGCCGTCGGGGCTGCCGTCCGCGACGGTGACGAACGCCTCCGGTGCCCCGAGGTCGGCGGTGACCGGGTCCACGGGGTAGCGCCGGATGATTCCCCGTGCGCTGTCGGCCAGGTACATGGTGGCGCCGTCGTCCGTGAACGCCGGCCCGTTCGGGACCGTGATGCCGTCGAGGAGGCGGGCCACCGTGCCGTCGTGGTCGATCCGGTAGAGGGAGCCGGCCCCCTCGTGGGCGTCGTAGGCCATGCTGCCCGCCCAGAAGCGGCCGGAGGGATCGGCGGTCGCGTCGTTCATGCGCATGGGCCGTGCGGCGGCCGCTTCGGGCCGTGCCAGCCACCGTGTCGCCCCGTCGGGAGCGAGCAGGCAGATCCCGGTGCCCGCAGCGGCGATCCAGGTGCCCGGAGCGCCCGCCACGGGGGCCACCGCGCCCAAGGGGACGGGCAGTTGGGTCAGCTGCTGCAGGGGGTCGGTGGGATCGCCGACGGCGGTGAGCAGACGGCCCGCGAGGATGTCCACGAGGACGATGCCGCGGTCCGTCCAGCGGATGCCCTCACCGAGCTCGAGGCGGTCGGGACGGAGGGCTTCGGCTTCGGTCACGGCGTGGCGTCCTGTACGACGGTGCGGAAGACGCGGGCGCGTTCACGCAGTGCGGCCGTGCTGCCGCCGTCCGCGGCGTCGCCGACCAGAGGCGAGCCCACCCCGACGGCGATGGCTCCGGCAGCCAGATACTCCCGGGCGGCCGTCGCGTCGACACCGCCCACCGGCACGAACGGCTCGTGCGGGAACGGTCCCTGCAGTGCCTTCAGGTAGGTGGGGCCCCCGGCTTGGGCAGCCGGGAAGATCTTCAGTGCGGCGGCGCCACACGTACGTGCGGCCAGGATCTCGGTCGGGGTCATCACCCCGGCCAGGACCGGCAGGCCGAGCCCGTGCGCCGCGTCGATGCCGTCCCCGAGCGCAGGGGTGACGGCGAAGTTCGCACCGGCCCGCTGGGCGGCACGAGCATCGTCGGTGGTCAGGACGGTACCGGCGCCCAGGGGCCGGTCGGGGCCGAGTGCTTCGCGCGCCCGCTCGATGACGGACAGGGCGTCCTTGCCGCTCAGCGACACCTCGATCAGCTCGACGCCCTCGTCGGCCAGGGTCAGCACGGTGCGCAACGCTCCCTCCGGGTCGTCTCCGCGCACGATGGCGAGCAGGCGGTGGGCGGCCAGGGCCGCTCGAAGATTCATGGACGAGCTCCTTGTCGGACAGGTCGGTTCACGGGCAGCGGCAGTTGGCGGTCAGCGTCAACCGCCACCGCACCTCGCCGGACGCGGGGACCCGGGCTGCGTCACCGGGGCCTGCTTCGGCGAGGTCGAAGACGCGGCCGAGCATCGGCTCGACACCCGTACTGCGGTAGGGGTGCGCGGCGGGGAAGCCGCCCAGGTTGCGCCACAGGGCGACGGACAACGGCTGTCCGTCGGCTTCGAGAGCCAACGACAGACGGTCGGTGTGATCGTGGACGCAGCAGCGGGATGCGTCCACGACGGCTCCGACCGCGCTGCCGTCGTCCGGACCGAACCGGTCCAGGCGCAGTCCGCAGGGGACGGGCCAGCTCCCTGCCAGCCACGCGGCGCCCTTCGGCCACGCCCGGTCCACCAGCGGGGCCGCCTCGGGGAAGAGGCGGGTGCTCGCTCCGTCGCGGGAGTGCACCGTCGCACGGTCGGAGAGGTCGAGCAGGGCGTGGGCGGCCCATACGAAGCGGAAACCGGCGTCGGCTGTCAGTACGTAGTCGGCCTCGGCTCCGTCGTGGGTGCTGCGGATGGCGCGGGTCAGCGTGAACCGGTCGCAGTGGACGACGTCCCTGTCCGCGTCTCGGGTCCAGGGGCGTGACCAGGCGTCACCGTGGTCGGGGGTGCCGCGGACGGTGGGGATGCATTCCTCCAGTCCGCCCGCGTCCACGAACGGGTCGCCGGGTGACACGCTCTCCCGCTCGGGTGCCTGACGCCGCCACAGCCATTCGCGCCCGGCCGTGCGCAGTGAGGTCCAACGGCCGCCGTGGGCAGGGTCGGTGACGATGTCCAGCGGCACGCTCACCACTCCGCGAAGGAACCGTCGGGGTGCCGCCACACCGGGTTGCGCCAGGCGTGACCGGTGCGGTCGGCGGCGCGTACGGCGGCCTCGTCGACGGTGATGCCCAGGCCGGGGGCGTGGCCGCGGGACGCGTGGCCGTCGACGAACCGGAACGGTTCGGGGTCGACCAGGTAGGACAGCAGGTCGGCATCCTTGTTGTAGTGGATGCCGCGGCTCTGCTCCTGGATGAGGAAGTTGGGGGTGGCGAAGGCGACCTGCAGGCTGGCCGCCAGTGCGATCGGGCCGAGCGGGCAGTGCGGGGCGAGCTGGGCGCCGTAGGTCTCGGCGAGCGAGGCGATGCGGTGCACCTCGGAGATGCCGCCGGCGTGGGAGAGGTCGGGTTGGGCGACGGCGATGCCGGCGGTGAGCGCGGGCAGGAAGTCGGTGCGCGAGTAGAGGCGTTCGCCGGTGGCCAGGGGTACCGGGCTCGCGGCGACCAGGCCGGGCAGCAGGTGGCCGTGGTCGGGGACGACCGGTTCCTCCACGAACAACGGGTGCAGCGGGGCGAGTTCGGCCAGGACGCGGCGGGCGGAGGCGGCGGTGAAGCGGCCGTGGAAGTCGACGGCGACGTCGCGGTGCGGGCCGAGGAGGTCCCGGGCGGCGGCCACGCGGGCGACGACCTCGGCCGTCTCGGCCGCGGTGACGACCGGTGAGGTGGCGCCGGCGGCGTTCATCTTCACCGCGGTGAAACCGGCCTCCACCTGGGCGGTGATCTGTTCGGACAGCTCGGCGGGTTCGTCGCCGCCGACCCAGGCGTAGACACGGACGCGGTCGCGCACGGGGCCGCCCAGCAGGGCGTGCACCGGGGCGCCGTAGGTCTTGCCCGCGATGTCCCACAACGCCTGGTCGAGGCCGGCGACGGCGCTGGACAGGACGGGGCCGCCGCGGTAGAAGCCGCCCTTGGTCAGCACCTGCCAGTGGTCCTGGATGCGCAGCGGGTCCTGGCCGGTCAGGTACTCGGCGAGGACGTCGACGGCGGCGCGGACGACCTCCGCGCGTCCCTCGACGACGGGTTCGCCCCAGCCGACCACGCCGTCGTCGGTCTCGATCCGACAGAACAGCCAGCGCGGCGGGACCAGGAAGGTTTCTATGCGGGCGATCTTCACTTGCCGCCTTTCGTGTCGTCGGGGCTCTCGATCCGGTCCAGGTCGCGGCCGGCCTGGTCGAGCAGGGCACGCATGGCGGCCTCGGCGGCCTGCGGGTCCTGGTCGCGCACGGCGTCCAGGACGGCGCGGTGGGCCGGTACGGGGTCCTCGCTGTGCGGGTGGCTGTGCACGATGCGGTCGCGGTGGGCCAGGCCGGGCTCGATGACCACCTCCATGCGTTCGAGCAGTTCGTTGTGGGTGGCGGCGAGCAAGGCGCGGTGGAAGGCGAGGTCGGCCTCCACGGCGTGGGCCGGGTCGGTGCCCTGCTCCCGCATCGCGTCCACGGCGCTCTCCAGCGCCGCCAGGTCGGCGTCGGTGCGGCGCTCGGCGGCCAGGCGTACGGCGGCCGGTTCGATGATGGCGCGGACCTCGGCGAGGTTGCGCAGGAGTGCGCGGTCGGTGTCGGTGGTGCGGCCGCCCTCGAACTGCCAGCGCAGCACGTCGGCGTCGAGCAGGTTCCAGTCGGCGCGGGCCCGGACGAAGGTGCCGCGTTTCTGGCGGGCGTCGACCATGCCCTTGGCGGCCAGTACCTTGAGGGACTCGCGCAGGGCGGTGAGGCTGACGTCCAGTTCGCTCTGCAGTGCCACCAGGTCGAGCGTGGCCCCTTCGGGAATCTCGCCGCCCAGGATGCGGCGGGCGAGGGCTTCCACGGTCTGGCCGTGCACGCCGCGGCGGGCGTAGGGCGTCATGTCGTACAGCCTTTCTGCTGGTGTGGGGGCGTGGCGGTGGTCATGCGGAGGCCTTCACGACGCTCCAGCCTCCGTCGACGAGGAGGCTGGAGCCGGTGATGAAGGAGGCTTCGTCGGCGCTGAGGAACGCGATGGCCGCGGCCACTTCCTCGGGGGTGCCGAAGCGGCGGACCGCGGTCTCGGCGATGCTGCGCTGCCGCTCCTCGGGCGGCACCCTGTCCCAGGCGGCGGTGAGGATCGGGCCCGGCAGGACGGCGTTGACGCGGACCTCGGGGCCGTACTCGACGGCGAGTTGGCCGCACAGGGACAGCAGGGCTCCCTTGGACGCGGCGTAGGCGGGGTGCCCGGGGATGCCCACGCGCGCGTGGACGGACGAGGTCAGCACCGCCGCTCCTCGCCGGTCCCGCAGATCGGGCAGCACCGCCCGGAAGCCGAGGAAACTCGCGGTGAGATTGACGGAGAGCTGCCGCTGCCACGACTCCAGGTCCAGCTCGTGCGCCGGTGCCACGTCCACGGTGTAGGCGTTGCTGACGAGGACGTCCACGGGCCCGAAGTCGTGGGCGGCGGCCACGATCCGGCGCCAGTCCTCCTCCGCCGCCACGTCGGCCCGCACGAACCGGGCCCGGCCGCCGTCCTTCGCGATCCGTTCCGCCACCGCCGCGCCACGCTCCTCCGCCACATCGGCGAGCACGACGGCGGCTCCCTCCTCGGCCAGGCGTACGGCGGTGGCGGCGCCGATGCCGGAGGCCGCGCCGGTGACCACGGCCGTACGGCCGGTGAAGCGGTCCATCGTGGGGTCGACTCCTTTGTGAGCGTCCTTCGTGAGCTTCGTGAGCTGGGACAGGCCGTGCGGGAAACATATGCGGCTCACTGATGTGTCAGTACCACCAGGTCGGCATCATGATCGGCCCTCCAGGTGAAAGGCAGCCCGTAGTGCAGCAGATGGGCTCCGCTGTACGTCGTCCCCGTCGCCGTGTCCCGATAGCGCGCCGCCGGGTCCAGCGCCCGCAGCCGGAGCCGGTCGGGGCTTCCGGGCACGAGCGGGGCACCGTCGAGGCGCCCGGTGCCCAGCGCGGCGACGACCGTGCGGTCGCCGAAGTCGTACTGCACACCGCAGGTGGTGTCCGCCGGGGTGCCGAGCAGCCGGACCTCTCCGTGGTGGAGGACCTCGCGCACCTCCTTGTAGCGGGCGATCCACCGAGCCGCCTCGGCCCGCTGGTCCGGTGTCCATGCACGCAGGTCGGCCCCTACTCCCAGTACTCCGCACATGGCGTTCACGAAGCGGAACGCGAGGCTGCGCGGGCGCGGGTCGAAGACGCCCGGGGCGTCGGTGACCCAGGAGCTCATCACGTGCGGTGCGTGGGCGTGCAGGAAGCCGTGCTGGACAGTCAGCCGGTCCAGCGGGGCGGTGTTGTCGCTGGGCCAGACGACGTCGGTGCGGGCCAGCGTCGCGTGGTCGATGCGACCGCCGCCGCCCGCGCAGCCTTCGACGGTGACGTCGGGGTGGGCGGTGCGCAGGTGGTCCAGCACGCGCAGGTATCCGGCGACGTGCTCCGCGTCCAGGTCGACGGGGCCGGCGGCGCCGGGGCGGCCGCGTTCGGTGGGCGGGCGGTTCATGTCCCACTTCAGGTAGCCGATGTCATACGTGCCGAGGAGCCGGTCCAGGGTGCCGATCACGAAGTCCTGGACGTCGGTGCGGCCGAGGTCGAGCAGGAGCTGGTTGCGGACCAGGCGGGCGGGGCGGCCGTCGATGCGGTAGACCCAGTCGGGGTGTGCGGCGTGGAGGCTGCTTCCGGGGCTGACCGCCTCGGGCTCGATCCACAGACCGAAGTCCAGGCCCAGGCCGCGCACCTCTCCGACGAACCGGTCGAAGCCCTGTGGAAATGCCTCCGGGTCCGGATACCAGTCGCCGAGTCCACCGGTGTCGTCGCTGCGGCCGGTGAACCAGCCGTCGTCCACCACGAACAGCTCGGCGCCGATGTCCGCGGCCGCCTTGGCCAGTTCGAGCTGTCCGGCGGCGTCGACGTCGAAGCCGGTGGCTTCCCAGGAGTTGTAGAGGACCTTGCGGGTGCGCCGCAGGCGGTCGCCGGCGAGGTGGCGGTCGTAGCGGTGCCAGACGCGGGACAGGCCGTCGAGTCCGTCCGGGCTGAACGCGCAGGCGAGGCGGGGTGTGGTGAGGGTGGCGCCGGGTGCCAGTACGACCGCTCCCTCGTGCGGCACCCGCCCGGCACGGACCCGGATCGCGCCGCCGGGTTCGGCTTCGGCGGTGATGTGCCAGTTGCCGGGCCACTCCAGGGCCACACCGTAGGCGGGGGCGGCGTCCGTCGTGCCGTCCTGCACGGCGAGCCAGGGTGCGTAGGCGTGACCGGGCGCGCCCTGAGTGCTGCCCATGGTGAACATGCCCCTGGCCAGGTCGAGTTGGGTGCGCTGGAACTCCTGGGACCACTGGCCGGTGAGGTAGGTGAGGCGTGCTCCCGCGGTGACGGGGACGTTCACGGCGGCCGAGTCGATGCGCTCGAGGCGCAGCTCCTGGGTTCCGGTGCAGGTGAGTTCGGTCCAGCGGTGCAGGACGTCGGTGCCCGGCACGGTGGCGTAGCACAGGGTGGTGCGCAGTCCGAGGACGTCGTCGATGAAGGTCAGCCGCAAGTTGTGTTCCTCCGCCTGTGCTCCGGCGAAGGTCCACCAGGTGCCGCGTTCGTGGCCGGGGCGGCTCGCGACGAGGTCGGCTCCGTTGAACGGCCGCAGCCCGTGCGGCAGGTACTCGGCGGGGGCGACGTCGGCGGGCGTGATGAAGTGGGTGCGGTGCGACCAGTCGAGCGCCGACGGCCCGTTCTCGACGCCGTGCGGTCCCCAGGCGTCCAGTTCGGCCCAGGGGCCGTCCGGGGACAGGCGGACGGTGTAGCTGGTGTGCTCGGTGCGCAGGGTCCAGCGCTGGTACGGCGTCACTTCACTGCTCCGAGGTTGAGGCCCGCCACGAAGTGGCGCTGGAAGCGGAGGAACACGGCCACGGTGGGCGCGGCGGCGATGACGGAACCGGCGGCGATCACGTTCCACATCGACACGTACTGTCCCTGGAGTCCGATGAGGGCGGCGGTGATCGGCATCTTGGTGTCGCTGCGCAGCACGGTGATCGCCCACAGCAGGTCGTTGAAGATCCAGGTGAACGACAGGGCGCTGAGCGCGGCGAGGGCGGGCCGGGTCAGCGGCAGGATGATCCGCCAGAAGATCTGCCAGGGCCCGGCGCCGTCGACGACGGCCGCCTGCTGGATCTCGATGGGGATGGCCCGCATGAAGCCGTGCAGGACGAAGACGTAGAAGCCGACGCCGAAGCCGATCTGCACGCCGATCAGGGCGAACAGGGTGTCGTGGACGCCCATCATCTCGCTCAGCTTGGAGACGGGGATGAGCAGGATCTGCGGCGGGAGCAGGTTGCCGCCGAGCATGAGCAGCAACACAAAGCGGCGCAGGGGAAGTTCGTAGCGGCTGAGGGCGAACGCGGCCATGGCCGCCAGGGCCAGCGTCACCAGGACGCACGGGACGGTGACGATCAGGCTGTTGATCAGGGCGCGCTGCTGGCCGCCGTCGACCCAGGCCAGACGGAAGTTGTCCAGGGTGAAGGAGCGGGGCCAACTGCCCAGCCCGTTCGCGGCGATGTCGTCGAAGGAGCGCAGGCTGGTCACCAGAACCAGGGCGATGGGCAGCAGCCACAGGACGGCCAGCGCGCCAGCGCTCAGATGGAATCCGGCGGTCGCAGCGCGCTTGCGCCGAAGGGCGGTGGACATCAGTCGGCCTCCCGGAAGGCGCGCACGAGGTAGGAGGCGATGACGCCGAACGCCAGCAGGAAGATGACGACGGCCAGGGCGGAGCCGTATCCGAGCCGCAGGGACTGGAAGGCGGTCGAGTACATGTAGGTGCTCAGCAGTTCGGACGAGTGGTAGGGGCCGCCGCGGGTCAGCGACCACACGACGTCGAAGGAGCGCAGCGAGTCGATGATGATGACGGATACAACGACCGCGTTGACGCTGCGCAGTTGGGGCAGGGTGACGTGGCGGAAGCGCTGCCAGGGTCCGGCGCCGTCGACCTTGGCGGCCTCGTACAGGGCCGGGTCGATGCCTTTGAGGCCGGCGAGGTACAGGACCATCACATAGCCGATCTGCCGCCACAGCGCGGGCACGATGACCGCGTACAGGGCGGTGTCCTGGTCGGCGAGCCAGGCGTGCCGCAGGCTGCCGAGGCCGACCGATTCCAGGAGCTGGTTGAGGACGCCGTCGGGCTGGTAGATGGCCTGCCAGACCAGGGCGGTGGCGACCAGGGAGAAGACGACGGGCAGGAACAGGGCGGCACGGTAGAAGCCGACGCCGCGCCGCTCCTGCTGGAGCAGCAGCGCGGCGGCGAGGCCCAGCAGGGCGGACAGGCCGCCGAACAGCGCCAGCCACAGCACGGTGTGGCCGACGGCGCCGCGGAAGATGTCGTCGCTCGCCATCTCCCGGAAGTTGTCCAGTCCGATGAACTTCGGCGTCGACACGCCGTCCCAGCTGGTCAGGGCGAGGTAGAAGCCCTGGAGCGCGGGCCAGAACACCCACACGGCCTCGGCGAGCAGCGGGACGAGGACGAAGGCGACCACCAGCGGCGGGGTGCGCCCAGGGCCCCGGCCCCGGCCGCCACGGGACGGCGCCGGAACCGGGAGCTTGCGGTGGGGGGCGGTCAGAACGGCCATGTCAGGCGTCCCAGATCTTCTCGGCGTCGCGCTGCCAGTCGGTGAGGATGCTGCCGATCTCCTTGGGCTTGGCGAGGAACTTGGTCAGCGCGGTGTCGGCGGTGGGCTGGAGGGCGTCGCTGGAGTCGCGGTTGAAGAACTGGGTGATCTCGGCCGCCTCCTCGATGTGTGCGCGGCCCTTCTTCACCAGCGGGGTGCCGGCGTCCTTGGCGTCGGGGTGACAGGGCAGGACGGTGCCGGACGATCCCTTGATGTAGATCTCCTGCGACTCGGCGGTGGCGAGGTAGCCCAGCAGATCGAGCACCCCGTCGCGGCGTCCGGTGCGGGCGCCGGCGAAGTAGCCGTCGGTGGGGGCCTCCTCGGCGAGCGGGACCTTCGCGTCGATGACCGGGAAGCGGAAGAAGTCGATGTCGTCGAGGGCGTCCTTGGGCGCCGCGTCGGCGAAGAACGTGCCGATCAGCATCATGCCGCTGCGGCCGTTGAGCAGGGCGGTCGTGGCGTCCTGGAAGGCGCCCGCGGTGCCGTTCGGGTCGAAGTACGGCAGCACTTCCTGCCAGCGGTCGAAGACCTTGCGGACCTCGGGGTCGTCGAAGCGGTGCTTTCCGGCGAGCAGTTCGCGGTGGTAGATCGCACCGTTGACGCGGATGTCCAGGTAGTCGAACCATGCGGAGGCCACCCAGGCGGTGTTGCCGCCGGCGCCCAGGCCGATGGGGGCGACGCCCTTGGACTTGAGCTTGTCGCACAGGTCGAGGAATTCGTCCCAGGTCCTGGGTTCGCTCACGTCCCACTTGGCGAAGTTGGACTTCCGGTAGAACATGCCCCACCAGTAGTAGCTGGTGGGGACGAAGACCTTCTTGCCGGAGCTTGCGGTGCACAGCGTGTTCAGCGCCTTGGAGTAGCGCTTGAGGTCGGACGAGCCCCAGAGCTCGTCGAGGTCGAGCAGCAGGTCCTTCCTGGCGTAGGCGTCCGCCACCGAGCCGGGGTACCAGGTGTACACGTCAGGCGGGTTGGCGGAGGTCAGATACGTCGGCAGCTGGGTGCGGAAGGTCTCCGCGGCGACCGTGTTGAGGCTGACGCGCCCGGCTCCCTCCTTCCTGCTGTAGGCGGCGACGATGTCCTCCATGGCCGCCTTGGCCTGCGGTGCGGACAGGTTGGACTGGAGGGTGACCGCGCCCTTGGAGGACGACTTCGAGGAAGAGGTGGCGGTGACGCAGCCGCTGAGCAGCGCCGTCGTCCCGGCGGCGCCGAGCCCGGCGAGGAAGCGCCGTCGGCTGGGCTGAGGGTTCGTCATGGAGGGCTCCCTGTGGATCCGCGCGGCGGGCCCGGCCCTCCTGACGGCCGGGCCCGCTCGCGGCGGATCCAGGTTCGCGTGGCGCTTCCGCCACGTCAAGATTAATTACTAATTTATTGGAACTGGGTCCGGTGGACGGCTCCGTCCACCCCGCGGAACACGGCGTCGACCGCACCGTCGGGCCCCGCCACCGCCCCGAGCGCGCCCTCGAAGGCTGCGCTGGGGAATTCCTGCCGCTTCGTCCAGCCCTGCCAGGCACCGCCTTCGTAGCGTCGCTGCCAGAGCGTGTAGTCGCCGGCCCGCGCGTACAGCACCACGGCGTCTCCCGCGGTGACGAGGGTCGGACTTCCGCTCACGGTCCCGCCGAGGGAGGACCACTGCGACCACTCCCCCGAGGCGTCCCGCGACCGCGTCCAGATGTCGTCCGCCGAGGTGCGTACGGCGACATGGACGCGCCCCTGCGCGTCGACGGCGGCGGACGGCCTGCCGTACGTCGCACGGTCGCCCGGCGCACCCAGCGACGACCAGCCGGTCGACGGCCCACGCTGCACGATCCGCCCGTCCGCCCCGCGCGCCACGAGGGTCCAGTGCGCGGGGTCGGTGAACGCCACCGACGGCGCGTCGGTCACCTGCCCGCCCAGGCTCTGCCAGTCGCCCCAGCGTCCGCCGGCGAACACCCGCCGGTACACCCGGGAGTCGGCGCCGCGCACGAAGACGTCGATCCGGCCACCGGCGGAGGCATAGGCGGCCGGCTGGCCGAGGATCTTCCCCCTGGCCGGGCCTCCGAGGTCCTTCGTACGCACGCTGCCGTCGGCGGCCGCCGTGTGCTGGACGAGGTTTCCGCGCGGCCCGCGGAAGAACGTGGTCAGCGTGTCACCGTCGCGCACGACGGCCGGGCTCGCGGTGGCCTTCTCGCCCAGGCTCGTGCCGGGAAGGGTGTCCTCGCCGGTGAGCTTGAGGAACGCGGTGCCGTGGGCGGGCACCTCCACGGTGTACGACCCGGTGTGCGTGCCGCGATCGGCACGGGCCCGCAGGTCGCGCACCCTGACCGCCCCGCCCAGCGCCGCATCGGCGAAGTTCACGGTGCGAAGGGCCGGCCGGTCGGAGCGGTTGAGCAGGACGACCGCGCGCCGGCCGTCCCCCGCGAGAACCTTGCTGTAGACGTCGCCGACGGAGTCGGTGGCCACCCGGACGCCCTGGACGGCGAGCGGGTCCTGGTTCACGGCGATGATCTCCGGGTTGCGCAGCGTCTCGATCATCGACGCGGGCAGGGTGCGGGGGTCGGAGCCGAGGACGAGCGGCGAAGCCATCTCGGCCCACATCACGAACTGCGTGGTCGACTCCTCCTCCGTCAGCTCCAGGGCGCCGTCCGTCATACGGCGCATGGGGATGAGGTAGTCGGGGTCGTTGTAGTGGCCGGGGCCCTGCGCCTCGGGGTGCCAGGCGTTGGCGTCCATGTTGCGCAGCACGTTGGGCCACTGGCCCGGGCTCGGGGTGCCCCAGGCGATGTCCGTGCCGGTGCGCCAGGAGTCCGCGATCGTCGGGGCGTAGGCGTAGGTGTTGTGCGCGTCCTGCTCGGGCGTGTGCGGCAGGCCCCAGTCGTCGGTGAGCGGGTTGCACAGGTTGAGCAGCATCCTGCGCCCGGACTTGGCGACGGCGTCGCTGAACTCCTTGAACGCGGGCCCCGGATCGAGCTTCTCGCTGATGCCGCACAGGAAGTCGACCTTGATGGCGTCGATCTTCCACTCGGCGAACTGCCGCGCGTCCTCCAGGTAGTGGCCGCGACTGCCGAGTCCGCACATCTTGCCGCCGTCGTAGGTGCCGGCGTCGGTGTAGATGCCGGCCTTCAGTCCGCGCCGGTGGAGGTAGGAGACCAGGGCCGGGATGCCGGAGGGGAAGCGGTCGGGGTGGGCCGCCAACCGCCCCTGCGCGTCACGGGGGTTGTCGGCCTGCCAGCCGCCGTCCAGCCACACGATGTCGTAGCCGCTGTCACGCAGCCCGCTGCTGACGAGTTTGTCGGCGACGGCGCGGACCTCCTTCTCGGTGGGCGCGCCGAGCCCGTAGTAGGTGTTCCAGCCCATGTACGGCGTCGGCGCGAGACCGCTGTCGTAGTACGCGGGCGCTCCCTGGTCCACGGCGGTGTCCGCGGTGGCGGCGGGGACGGCCGACGCGGTCAGGACCACGGCGATCGCCGCCGCGAGGGCGAGCCGGGCGGCCTGCCGGTGTCGGGTTCGTTGTGCGGGTGGGCGTGAAGTCACGTGCCTCTCCCGGAGGTTGGGAAGCAGGAGGAGGTGACGCGGGCCGCGCGGATGCCTGGGGCCGACGGCGTCACGGCGAAGACTGTGTCCCGAGGCCGAAACCCTGTCAATATTTATTACTAATTTAAAGAAACATGTCGTGTGGCGAGCTGAAGGTCTTGACGGAACCAGGTTGGCGGTGCAGTGTTCGGCAACGTTGTCATCATGGTGTGGCTGGTGTGATCACAGCGTCGGAGCCACCGCCGTCACCCGGATGGCGCGGTGCACGATCCTCGTGCGCTCGGGCCTCGGCACGCGCATGGGCACGGTCCTCTCAGCCGCAGCAGCGCCGACGGGGCCCGTGCACGACTCCGCACGCCCGCGTCCGTTGTCGGCCGGTGATCAATGGTCCCCAGCCCCGGTGCTCCGATCGCGCTCGTGACCGCATCGAGGCGACCATGGCAGGAGGAGGCACAGCCGGCGTCACAGGCCCGCCGATCCGGGAGGTGGCCACGCTGCACACCCTGCTCCCCATCGTCTTCGCTCTCTGCGCGGCCTTCAGCAACGCCGTCGCGACGGTGCTGCAGCGCAAGGCGGCGCTCACCGTGCCGCGCTCCCAAGGGTTCCGGGCCGGGCTGATGCTCGATCTGCTGCGGCGGCCCGTCTGGCTGTCCGGCATCCTCGCGGTGATCGCCGCCGGTGTCTGCCAGGCGCTGGCGCTGGCGACCGGGCCGCTGACGATCGTGCAGCCGCTGTTCGTGCTGGAGCTGCCGCTCACCCTCATCGTCGCCTCGTTCCTGATGCACCGGCATCTGCCGGGCACGGGCTGGCTGGCCGTGACGTTGGTGGTGGCCGGGCTGGCGGTCGCGCTCGCCGCCGCGTCCCCCACCGGCAATCGCACCCATGTGACGCTGGACCGCTGGATTCCCGCCCTCGCCGTGTGCATGGGGACGGTCGTCGCGCTCGCTCTCGCGGCCCTCCGGCGCCCGGAGGGCCGCGCCCGGGCCGCCTGTCTGGGGGCCGCGACAGCGATCAGTTACGCGGTGACCGCGGCGCTGATGAAGGCCTCCACGCACATCCTCGACGAGCAGGGGCTCGTGGGCTTCTTCTCCGCCTGGCAGACCTACGCATTCGCCGCCACCGGCGTGTGCGCGCTGTTCCTCCTGGAGAATGCGATGCAGGCCGGTCCGCTGGTCGCCTCGCAGCCTGCCCTCACCCTCGGGGACGCGATGGTGAGCCTCGCACTCGGCATCACGCTGTACGAGGAGGAGATCCGCTCCGGGTGGTGGCTTCTGCCCCAGCTGTTCGGTGTCGCGCTGATCGCCACGGGAGTCCTCGCGCTGTCGCGGATTCCACTCACCCAGTCGCTGGTGGCGCCGGACGAGGAGCACCGGACTGCGGAGGGTGTTTAACAGTTGACCGGTCGGCCTGGTCGTCCTGGGTTTTCCTGCGCTTCGCGGATGGGGTGCACGGGAGTGCGTGACCCGTACGGGGGTTTGGTCGTCGGGCCGGGAGCAGGGTGAGGCGCGTGAGGGGTGGGTGGGGTGCGGCGCAGGGTCGTGGTGGGTGAGGGGGAGGTGCAGCAGGTCGCGGCGGCCTGCGCCCGTGCGCTGCGGGGGTGTGGATGCGGTGAGCGGGGAGCAGCTCGGCGAGGCGGCTCTGGTGGAGCGGGCCGGCTGGCTGGCCGCTCTGGTCGGATCGCTGGCGGCGGGCGTGGTCGAGGAGCACTGGAACGGAGCCGATCTGGCCCGGCTCGCCTCCGGCGCCGACCGGTCGGGGGCCCGGTTGCCGTCGCAGGGGTGGATGGCACTACGCCGCCTGGGCTGGGCAGTGCAGGTGCCGGAGGGGGTGTATGTGCCGGACCGGGTGGTGCGGATCGCGCAGGAACAGGCCGGGCGGGTGCTGCGCTCGGCCTGGTGGCGCGCCCAGATCACCGCCGCGCTCCTGGCGACCTGGCCCGCCGACCCCACCCGCCGCACCGAGGCCGAGTGGGACGCCCTGCGCACCGCCCTGCCCGAGGGCGAGGCGGTGGCGAGCGGGGTACTGCTGGCCCGCACCCGGCAGATCGCCGCCTTCCACGCCCACCACGGGCGGCTGCCGGTGGACGTGACGGAGTGCGAGTCGGCTCCGGGCGCGGGCGGGCAGGTGGTGCTCGCGGCGGCCGACCAGCAGCTCGCCACCCTGGAACGCTGCCCGGACGACCCGTTCCGCTACGCGGTGCTGACCCTGCGCCTGCCCGTGCGGCCCGCCCCCGCCTCGCGTGCCGACTGGCATCCGGTCCGCATCCGCTTCCGGCTGCCACCCCACTTGCCCGCCACTGCCGCCCTGTGTCCGCCGACCTTGCGCATCCGCCAGGGCCGGCTCCTGATCGACCTGCCCTACGCGCTCGCCGCCCCGAAGCCGCAGCGGGCCGGCCACCGCACCGCGGTGGCCTTCGACCGGGGACTGAACACCCTGCTCACCGGCGGCACCCTCCGCCTCACCGACGAGACCCACCCCCGGGTGGTGACCGACGGGCGCCCGGTGTACTTCCGCGCGGCAGGGGTGCTGGCCAAGGCCGACCGGCTGCGCATCCACGGTGAGCACATCGGCGCCCGCATCGACCAACTCCGCACCCTGATCACCTCCCGGCAAGAGCGCGGGATGCGCCCGGACCCGCATCTGGTGGCGAAGCTCGCCGCCCTTCAAGCCGAGCGGGAGCGGGTGGCCCGGCGGCGTACCCGGCTGAACGCGGCGCTGGCCCGGGCAGCGGCCCGCTTCATGGTCGATCACGCGATCGCGGCCGGGGCCTCGGTCATCTACCTGGAAAACCTCCGCGACATGGAGGCGCGGGGCAGGGGCCGCACGCTGAACACCCGGCTGTCGCAGACGGTGCGCGGCGCGCTCACCGCCCATACCCGCCACCGGGCCGCCACCCGGGGGATCGCGGTGGTCATCGTCCCGCCGCGGGGCACGTCGAAGTACTGCCCTCGATGCCTGACCGCGTTCCGCCACCACAAAGCCCCCAACGATCCGGCCACCGGCTGGGCCTGGGCGACCTGCCCGAACCAGGCCTGCGGATACAGCACCGGCCGGGATATCGCCGCCTGGCAGCGGATCGGTGCCCGCGGCCTGACCCACCAGCACCAGACCTGTCTCGACCGGGCCGCCAGAGTCTTCGTGATCCGCGCGGTAGTTGAGGCCCTGGACCGCGCCAGCGCGGTCCGGCAGCAGACCCGGGACCGCACCAAGAGCGGCCCTACGAACAACCGCCCCGTGCCCGGGAAGCGGCGCAGGGTCCCCGCCCCACCCGAGACCCGTGCCCCAACAAGGGCGCGGCCGGGTGGCAAGCGTCCGGCGGGGCGGACCCCCACGCACCCGACCCACCGCAGCCGGCGGTGTTCACGGCAGCAGGGACCGAACGCGATCGGCACCCCCGCACGGCATCAGCCGGACGGGGCCGGACTCGGGGCAGGCTTCCACCGCCACGCCCACGCCACCCCCGCCCGACAGCGGGCCGGAACGAGTCACCCACCCCCTGAACACTCCCGAACACCCGGGATCATCCAGGAAACCCAAGCCGGTTAGAGACGCTCCCTGAGCGGGCCTTCCTCCACTGTGCCTCGTAACCCCAGTGTCACGGCGGTCACCAAGAGCACGAGTGCCGTCCCGGCGCTGCGGCGGCAGCGGCCACGGGTGTTGATCGCTTCAGCATCTCTCTGACGACGCCATATACGGACCAAGGAGGCACCGGCCGCCGCGATGGAGTACGTGGCTCAGCAGGTGAAGGTGCCGACGGAGGCGCGGGCGAACTACGACTCGCCGCTGCGCGTACATCCGCTGCTCCAAGCCGCCGCCGGCTGAACCCCGCCGGGCTCACCTCTCCTCGTCGGTGTCTACCGCCCGCGGCCACCAACGACCCGACGAGCGATCCGACCCCGCAACCTGGCTGCGCCCTCTACGACTTCGAGTGCCAGACCGGCTGCGGGGACGGCGGCCCAGGCGGAGCGGAAGGCGACCATGTCGGATCGGCCGACTCAGGAGGCGGCTTCGATGGTGACCTTGTCGGCGGTGGCGAGCCGCTCGGTGTCACCGGCGGCCACGTGGCCGAGGATGACCAGGCCGGAGTCGCTGGAGCCGCCGTCACGGTAGTAGATGGCCAGGTTGCCCCAGGGCGCGTAATACGCCAGGTCACCGGCCTTGGCTGCGGCTGCTTCCGGCGCGCCGGAGGTGGACAGCCGGCGAGGCAGATCAGCAATCCTCTCGGTCTGGTGGAAGTCGCTCAGATTCAGCGTGAGCGGAAGCAGAGCGGCGAAGTCGCGGGCGGTGGCGCTGTCGTTCAGGGTGGCGTCGACGGGGTGGCCGTCGATGGCCAGGCGGATGTTCATGGCGTTGGTCCTGCCGGAGGGTGCAGTGGGTTCCGGGGCTGACGATGTCCCACGTGGTGCAGGCGCTGAGGGCGGCGGCGAGTCGTGAGTGCAGGCGGTCACGGCCAGCAGCAGGGCGGCGGCCGGGACCGCACGGGCGAGGGCGGCCGGGGTCATGGGACGTCCAGAGGTCAGTCGGGCATGGGCTCGGCGTAGTGCCGGAAGCCGTCCCGCTTGTGGTGGATGTCGTACAGGCGCCGGGCCAGGACGTCGGGGCTGCCGTGCTCGGCGTCCGGCCGGATGGCGCCCGGGATGATCAGCTGGGCGGCGTGGATGTTCTCCGGGGCGAGGGCGTCGTGGAGCATACGGGCGTAGGCGCTTTCGGCGGCGAACGCGATCGAGGTGCCGGCCCGGTCGGGGTGGGGGCGTACGGCGCTGCCGCCGTTGACGAACAGCAGCGTGCCGCGGCCGAGGGCGCGCATGCCGGGGAGGACGGCGTTCACACAGGTGACGGGGCCCTTGACGGAGAAGGCCAGGGGCGCCTCGAGGTCGTCGGCGCTCGTGTCGAGGACCGGCTGCATGAAGTCGGGGCGGGGCACGGGGCTGTACTGGAGGATCTCGATGAGTCCGAGGGCGTCGGACGCCGTCCTCAGGGCCGCGGTGAGGGATGCGGGGTCCAGGACGTCGGCGGCGAAGCCCTGGGCCTGGACGTTGTCGCGGGCCAGCTCGGCCGCCAGCTCCTCCAGGTGCGCGGCGCTGCGGGAGACGAGGGCGACGGTGTGGCCGGCGGCTCCGAAGCGGCGGGCGGTGGCCAGCCCGAGGCCGGGCCCGGCGCCGACGAGAGCGAAGGTGGTCACGGTGATTCTTTCCGTTGGAGGGGATTCGTGTGCGATCAGGGGGTCAGAAGAGCCTTGATGGCGCGTCGCTCGTCCATCGCCTTGTAGCCCTCGGCGACCTGCTCCAGGGGCAGGGTGAGGTCGAAGACCTTGCCCGGGTTGATCCGGCCGGACAGGACCCGGTCGATCAGGTCGGGCAGGTAGCGGCGCACGGGTGCGGGGCCGCCGCGCAGGCCGACGTGGGAGAAGAACAGCTCCTCGCCGTCGATCGCCACATCGTGCGGGACGCCGACGAAGCCGACGTTGCCGCCGGGCCGGGCGGAGTACAGGGCCTGCCGCATGGCCTCCGGGGTGCCGACGCACTCCAGCACCGAGTCGGCGCCGATCCCTTCGGTGAGGTCCTTGACGCGGGCGATGCCTTCCTCGCCGCGTTCGCTGATGATGTCGGTGGCACCGAACTCGAGGGCCAGCTGCCGACGGGAGGCGTGGCGGCTCATGGCGATGATCCGCTCGGCGCCGAGCTCGCGCGCGGCGATGACGCCGCACAGGCCGACCGCTCCGTCGCCGACCACGACGGCGGTCGAGCCGGGCTTGACCTCGGCGGCGAGGGCGGCGTACCAGCCGGTGCCCATCACGTCGGAAACGGCGAGCAGACCGGGCACGAACTCGTCGGCCGGGTGGTCGTCCGTGGCGACGAGGGTGCCGTGGGCGTTGGGGATGCGGACGTAGTCGGCCTGGCAGGTGCTCATGAACTCGCGGTGCAGGCAGTTGGACTGCCAGCCGTTACGGCAGTTCGCGCAGGTGTTGTCCGAGGTGGCGAAGGAGCCGACCACGAACTGGCCCGGCTTGACGGAGGTGACCTCGCTGCCGACCTCCTCGACGATGCCGACGTACTCGTGCCCCATCGGGTGTGGGTCGCCGATGGGTTCCAGGCCGCGGTACGGCCACAGGTCCGAGCCGCACACGCAGGTGGCGACCGTGCGGATGACCGCGTCGGTCGGCTGGATGATCTGCGGGTCGTCGAGATTCTCGAAACGTACGTCGCCAGGGGCGTGGATGACTGCTCCGCGCATGATGGTGCTTCTTTCAGTGCGAGGGTCGGCGTGCCGCGGCCGGTGTCAGGAATGGCTGCTCACGGTCGAGACTCACACCTGAAGGCAGGTACGAAAAGCGGAGAAATGCATCCGGGGAGGGAAACATCCTGGGAGAAAACTCTCCCCCCTTTCCCGGGTGGGATCGGTGTCATGCTGGGGAACATGACCGGCAATGTTCCCCTCAACGAGCTGGGAGAATTCCTCAAGAAGCGCCGCTCGGAGCTGAGCCCGCGCACCGTCGGACTGCCCGAGACCGGCGGGCCCCGCCGGGTGGCCGGACTGCGCCGCGAGGAGGTCGCCCAGCTCGCCAGCATCAGCATCGACTACTACACCCGGCTCGAGCAGGGCCGTATGCAGGCATCCGCGCCCGTGCTGGACACGCTGGCCCGGGTACTGCACCTGGACGACGACGAGCGGGCCTATCTCTTCCAGCTCGCGGGCAAGACCACCACCCGCACCCGGCGCCGCGGCCGGCAGCAGGTCCAGCCGCAACTGCAGCGGGTCCTGGACGACCTCACCGCCACCCCGGCCATCGTGCAGGGCCGGCGCGGGGACATCCTGGCCTGGAACGCGCTGGCCGCCGCCCTGGTCACCGATTTCTCCCGCATCCCGGAAAAGCACCGCAACTACCCGCGGCTCATCTTCACCGATCCGGCCATGCGCACCCTGTACGCCGACTGGGAGGCCTCCGCGCAGATTTCCGTGGCGCAGCTGCGGATGGAGGCCGCGCAGTATCCCGAGGACCCCCGCCTGATCGAACTGGTCGGTGAACTGTCCATGCGCGACGAGCAGTTCGCCCGGTGGTGGGGTGATCACCGTGTCGCCGCCCGCACCGTGGGCACGAAGACCCTCAACCATCCGGTCGTCGGCGAACTCGTGCTGGACTGGGACACCCTCACCGCCAACACCGATCCCGACCAGCACCTGACCGTCTGGACCGCCGCGCCCGGCTCCCCCACCCACGAACGGCTGCGCATCCTCGCCTCCTGGGCCGCCGACCAGAACCTGGCCGCCTCCCCCTCCCTCACCTGACGGCGACCGGCGGTCGGTGCATCGGGCCCGTGCCCCGGCGTAGGACGGGCCGCCTCCGTGGCCGCTTCGAGACGCATCTGCAACACCCCGTGTCGCACGTTCCGGTGCCCTGTGCCGTCACAGTCACAGAAGGCCACGTCGACAGACGTCGACGTCAACGGACCGAGGGGGCACGGATGATGGAGTGGTACGAGCGCCACCGGACACGGCGGCTGCGCGGCACGCTGCTCGCGCTCACGGCGGCGGGCGGCCTGCTGCTCACCGGCTGCGGCGCGAGCGGCACCGGCGACAACAGCCGCGCCTCGGACGCGAGCGGGCACAACTCCGGCTTCCCCGCCCCGCTGCCCGCCCCCGACCGCAGCCAGGGGACCGGCAAACAGCAGGACGACACCAGCTCCCGTGAGGTCGCCCCCTCCCCCGACTACCTCTCCACCTTCGCCCTCGACGTGGACACCGCCTCCTACGGATACGCCCGCCGCGCCCTCGCCGAGGGCAGGCTGCCCGACCCGTCGACTGTCCGCCCCGAGGAGTTCGTCAACAGCTTCCGCCAGGACTACGAACGCCCCGACGGCGACGGCTTCACGGTCACCGTCGACGGCGCCCGCACCGACGAGGAGGACTGGTCCCTGATCCGCGTGGGCCTCGCCACGCGCCATGCCGAACAGACCGGTGAACGCCCGCCCGCCGCCCTGACCTTCGTCATCGACATCTCGGGCTCCATGGCCGAACCGGGCCGCCTCGACCTCGCCCAACAGTCCCTGTCGGTGATGACGGACCGGCTGCGCGACGACGACTCGGTCGCGATCGTCACCTTCAGCGACGAGGCCGAGACCGTCCTCCCCATGACGCGCCTGGACGGCCACCGCGGCGAGATCCACGAGGTCATCGACAGTCTGGAGCCCGCCGAGTCCACCAACCTCGGTGCGGGCGTCGAGACCGGATACGCCACCGCGGTCGAGGGTCTGCGCGAGGGCGCCACCAACCGGGTCGTCCTGGTCTCCGACGCGCTCGCCAACACCGGCGACACCGACCCCGACGCGATCCTCGAGCAGATCGCCACTGAACGCCGCGAGCACGGCATCACCTTCTTCGGCGTCGGAGTCGGCAGCGACTACGGCGACGCCCTGATGGAACGCCTCGCCGACCGGGGAGACGGCCACACGGTCTATGTGTCGAACACCGAGGACGCCCGCGAGGTGTTCTGCGAACAGCTCCCGCAGAACATCGAACTGACGGCCCGCGACGCCAAGGCCCAGGTCGCCTTCGACCCCGAGACGGTCGCCGAGTTCCGTCTCGTCGGCTACGACAACCGCCACGTCGCCGACGACGACTTCCGCGACGACAGCGTGGACGGCGGCGAAGTCGGCCCCGGCCACACCGTCACCGCCCTGTACGCGGTGCGCACCAAGTCCGGCGCCGACGGCCACCTCGCCACCGCCACCGTCCGCTGGCTCGACCCCGACACACGCGCTCCGCACGAGGAGTCCGGCGACCTGGAGGCCGGCGCCCTCAACGACTCCGTCTGGAGCGCCGGCCGGGGCCTCCAGGTCACGGCCACGGCCGCCTACTTCGCCGACGCTCTCCGCCGCTCCTCCGACCACCGCTACGGCTCCCTGCCCGGCGCCCCGTATCTGGACGAACTCTCAGAGCGGGCGCACACGTTGGCGTACAGGACGGAGGACGAGGACGTGCGGCAACTGGCCGACGCGATAGAGACGGCGAGCCACATGAGCTGAACCGGACCGACCCATTGACCTTCCCTTACGCACGAGTAAGTTGACCCTGGAGTAAGTACGGACGACAGCACGTCGTCCTCAGCCGCGACCGGGAGCCGTCATGGGCGTACGCAGGGATCTGAAGCGGGCGAAGCAGCGCACCGACCTGGCGACCCGCACGAAGGCCGAGATCATCAGGGACGAGCACGGGGTCGTACGCGAGGTCCGTGCGGCGCCCCTCGCGCCGAGGGCGGCGACCGGCAGCACCGCCGACATCCCGTTCACCAACGCCGCCCAGGCCCCCGACACCGTGGTCCTGCGCCGCAAGCAGCACGGGGCCTGGCAGCCCGTGACCGCGGCGGCCTTCGCCCGTGAGGTCACCGCCGTGGCCAAGGGGTTGATCGCCGCCGGTCTCGAACCGGGCGGGCGCGTCGCGGTGATGTCCCGCACCCGCTACGAGTGGACGGTCCTGGACTTCGCGATCTGGGCCGCCGGCGGCCAGACCGTCCCGGTCTACGCCACCTCCTCCGCCGAACAGGTGGAGTGGATCATCCGCGACTCGGGCACCCGCTTCGTCATCACGGAAACCGCCGAGAACGCCACGACCGTCACGACCGGCACGGCAGGTCACCACCAGCCGCCGCGCATCTGGCAACTGGACGCGGCCGCCCTCAACGACCTCACCGCTCTCGGCCAGGACGTCCCCGACGAGGAGGTCACCAAGCGCCGTACGGCCCTGACCCCCGACACCCCCGCGACCGTCTGCTACACCTCCGGCACCACCGGCCGGCCGAAGGGCTGCGTCCTCACCCACGCCAACCTGCATGCCGAGGCCGCCAACACGGTCGAGCTGCTGCACCCCATGTTCAGGGATCTCACCGGTCGGACCGCCTCCACCCTGCTCTTCCTCCCACTCGCCCACATCCTCGGCCGCACCCTCCAGATCGCCTGTCTGATGGCCCGCATCGAGATCGGCCACTGCCCGAGCATCAAGCCCGACGACCTCCGCCCGGCGTTCAAGGAGTTCCGCCCGACCTTCCTGGTCGGCGTCCCCTACCTCTTCGAGAAAATCCACGACACCGGCCGCGCCACCGCGGAGAAGCTCGGCCGCGGCGCCTCCTTCGACCGTGCGCACCGGATCGCAGTGTGCTTCGGCGAGGCGTACCTCGACAGGTTCCTCGGCAAGGGCAAGGGACCCGGCCCCGGCCTGTACGCCGCCTGGGCCCTGTACGACCTGCTGGTCTACCGCCGCGTCCGCAAGGAACTCGGCGGCCGCATGCGCTACGCCATCAGCGGCGGCTCCCCGCTCGACCGCGACCTCAACCTGTTCTTCTACGCTGCCGGAATCATCGTCTACGAGGGCTACGGCCTGACCGAGACCACCGCCGCCGCCACCATCGTCCCGCCCCTCGGACCCCGCCCCGGCACGGTGGGCCTCCCCGTCCCCGGCACCGCCGTCCGCATCGCCGACGACGGCGAGGTCCTCATCAAGGGCGGCATCGTCTTCGGCTCCTACCTCAACAACCCGGCCGCCACGGACGCCGTCCTGACCGACGGCTGGTTCGCCACCGGTGACCTCGGCGCCCTCGACGAGGACGGCTACCTCACCATCACCGGCCGCAAGAAGGACATCATCGTCACCTCCGGCGGCAAGAACGTCTCCCCCGCCGTCCTGGAGGACCGCCTGCGCAGCCGCCCGCCCGTCGGCCAGTGCCTCGTCGTCGGCGACAACCGCCCCTTCGTCGCCGCCCTCATCACCCTCGACCCCGAGGCCGTCACCCACTGGCTCGCGGTTCGCAAACTGCCCGCCGACACCCCGATGTCCGAGATCGTCCGCGACCCGCGGATGCGCGCCGACGTCCAGAAGGCCGTCGACCACGCCAACCAGGCCGTCTCACGCGCCGAGTCGATCCGCGCCTTCACCCTGGTCGAAGGCGAGTTCACCGAGGAGAACGGGCTGCTGACCCCGTCCATGAAAGTGAAACGCCAGGTGGCGCTGGCAGCGTACGCGCAGCAGATCGAGGCGCTGTACCAACCTCAGGGCGGAGACGACGGCCAAGCCGGTGGCCCTGCATCTGGAGCCCGGCGCCGAGGACGCTGAGACCTACCCGGCCCCAGGCGACTGCGAACAGACGAGGCCCCGCGCCAACGGTCCCACCCACGACTGGTCGTGGCTGCCTGCGCCTTGAGGGGCGAGGGTTAGGCTCGTGGCTGATCATCGTTACTGAAGAGGGGGGTTCCGAGGTATGAGCGGGAGAGTGGCGGCGGTGAGCAGCAACGGGGAGTACTCGTTCACCAAGCCGAACCGGGACAGCATCAGACTGCTCGCCGGGCTCGGTGTGGAGGGGGACGTGCACGCCGGTGTGACGGTCAAGCACCGTTCGCGCGTCGCGCAGGATCCCACCCAGCCGAATCTGCGCCAGGTCCACCTCATTCATGAAGAGCTCTTTGCCGAGGTCGGCGAAGAGGGGTTCAAGGTGGCGCCCGGCGCACTCGGCGAGAACATCACCACGCGCGGCATCGATCTGCTCGGTCTGCCGGTCGGCACATTGCTGCGCATCGGCGACTTGGCGGTCCTGGAGGTCACCGGCCTCCGCAATCCCTGCCTGCAGATCGACACCTTCCAGGACGGGCTGCTGAAGCAGGTCGTCGGCCGAGACGAGGCGGGGAACATCGTACGCAAAGCCGGAATCATGAGCATCGTGAGGGAAGGTGGCGTGGTGCGCCCTGGCGACACGATCGAAGCGGAACTTCCCAGCGGTCCGCACCGGCCCCTGGACCGGGTCTGACCGGCCTGCCGGGCAGGCCATGTCACATCCTGCCTTCTGCGGCGTCACACGCCGACACCCCCGTCACCACCGTCCCGCGTACAACTCCCGGGTCGCCGTCGTGAACCGGGCCAGCGCGTCCGGCAGCGGGTCGATGCCGATGCCCGGGGCGGTGGGTACGGGCAGGTGGCCGTCCTGGAGGACGAACGGTTCGGTGATGTCCTCGGCGAAGTAGCGGCTGGAGGCGGAGGTGTCGCCGGGGAGGGTGAAGCCCGGGAGGGCGGCGAGCGCCAGGTTGGGGGCGCGGCCGATGCCCGTCTCCAGCATTCCGCCGCACCACACCGGCACGCCGTGGGCAGCGGCCACGTCGTGGATGCGACGGGCTTCCGGATAGCCGCCGACGCGGGCCGGTTTGACGTTGACGACCCGGCAGGCGTCCATCGCGATCGCGGACGCCGCGTCGCGCGCGGAGTGGATCGACTCGTCGAGACAGACCGGGGTGGCCAGACGCTTCTGCAACTGGGCATGGGCGTGGAGGTTGTTCTCCTCCAGCGGCTCCTCGATCAGCAGCAGCCCGAAGTCGTCGAGCTTGCGCAGGTGTTCGGCGTCGGCGAGCGTGTAGGCGGTGTTGGCGTCGACCTGGAGCGGGAGTCGGTCGCCGAAGCGTTCGCGTACGGCGCGCACCGGCTCGACGTCCCAGCCCGGCTCGATCTTCAGCTTGATGCGGATGTAGCCCTCGGCGAGGTACCGCTCGACGTCGTCGAGCAGTTCGGGTACGGAGTTCTTGATGCCGACCGAGACCCCGGCGGGCACCCGTTCGTGGACCGAGCCGAGAAAGGTCGCGAATGACATGCCGTAGGCGCGCAGTTCGGCGTCCAGGAGGGCGGTTTCCAGGGCGGCCTTGGCCAGTTCGTGGCCCTTGACGGAGGCCATGGCGGGGGCGACGGCCGCGGTCGTCGGCTCGGGCAGGGCGGCGACGCGCGGCAGCAGGAAGTCCCGGATGACGATCTCGGCGCCGGCGACGAACTCCGAGCAGTACAGCGGCTCCGGGTCGGCAGCGAACTCCGACCAGCCCTCGGCCTCGTCGGTCACCACGTGCAGCAGGAAGGTGTCCTTGCTGGTCATCGTCCCGAAGGAGGTGCGGAAGGGGGTGACGAGCGGGATGGCGACGTGGAGCAGTTCGACGCGTTCGAGCTTCATGCCTGCTCCTCGGGGGACGGGCGGGTCAGCAGGTACCAGCCGTCGCGGGACATGGCCGTCGCGCGCAGGCCCTCTGGGTACGCCTCGGTGAACACCTCGCGCACGGCGTGCCGCCAGTCGAGTGCGAGCGCCGGGTCGGCGGCACGCAGCGCGACGATGTCCTCGGGCACGCGGCACCACAGCCTGTCCGCGTCGCGCAGGGCGAGCGGGCCGCCGTCCGGTGCCCGGCGAACGACGTCGGCGGCGGAGCGGCCGTCGGCGGGGTCGTCCGTCCGGGTGGTCGCTGTCACCAGGTCCCACACGACGGTGAGCCGGTCGCTTTCGTCACCGTTGTTCACGCCGTCGCTCATCGGCCCGTAGAAGTCGACCAGGTACTCGCTGCCGACGGCGCCCAGCTTGACCAGGTTGAAGCGGGCGTTGCGGCTGACCAGCGGGTCGAAGGTCCAGCGCATGGTGGTGGCGCCCCGCTCCAGCGCCCACAGCCGCTGCGCCTGCTTGACCGCGAAGCCGACGCCCCGGCCGGAGGCGGTCGCCGCCGCCACGAACGAGTACACGTCCCGCTCGGCGGGTGGCCCGAACACGGCCACCGCCGCCCCTGCGAGCCGTTCGCCCGACGGCCCGGTGGAGTACGCGGCGTGCACCGCGCCTCCGGAGTGCACCAGGCTGTGCAGCACCTCCGAGGGGTAGGGCGGGGTGGCGCGCGGTGTCTGCCACACATCGGCGAAGAAGTCGGCCACGGCACGGATACCGGCCACGTCGTGCACGGTACGGACCGTCACCCCGGCGGTACGGGCCGCAGCGTCGGCGAGGGCGCCCACGTTCGGCGTACCGGCCGCCGCCCCGGAACCGGCGGCGGAGATCGTCACAGCTGTCATGCCTTGAGTCTCCAGGGCCACAGCCCGGCGGCCATTGTCGTCAGGCACAATGAGATACCGCGGTCCTGTTGCGATCGGCCAAGGACCACCGTGGTCACCGTCCCGTAAAAACGCCGATCGTCCCCATGTGACCGTCCCCCACCGGAGAGCCCGACCCGCCCATGGACGCCTGCACCCTCGAGGAACTTCTCGACACCCTCGGCGAGCCCATGCTCCGTGTGCTCACCGCCCCGGCGGGCCTCACCGCGCCCGTCTCCGAGATCCTGCTGTACGACGCCGGGGCCCCGTTCCCGCGCAGCGCGCCCGGTGCCCTGCTGCTGACGGTCGGGGCGCGAGCCGGCGAGGTCGGGCCCTTGGCACGCGATGCTGCGGCGGCCGGGATGGCCGGACTCGTCGTACGGGCCGGCGACGGGCAGCCCGACACAGTGGCGGCGGCGAAGGCCCACGGCCTCGCGCTGCTCGCCGTCGACGAGGACGCCGCCTGGCATCACGTCCATCTGCTGCTGGCCTCCGCGATCGGTTCCCGGCCCGGCCCGGCGGCCGGCGGGGCCGCCTTCGGCGACCTGTTCGCGCTCGCCAACGCGGTGGCCGCGGCCGTGGGCGGCGCGACCGTCGTCGAGGACGCCCGCCAGCGGATCCTGGCCTACTCCACCGTCACCGGGCAGGTCGTCGACGAGGCCCGGCGGCAGGGCATCCTGGGCCGCCAGGTGCCGAGCAGCCCCGAGAACACCGAGCAGTACCGCCTCCTGTTCGCCGCCCCCGGACCCGTACGCCTCGCCGCACTCGACGGCGACGAGCTGCCGCGGCTCGCCGTCGCGATCCGCGCGGGCGGCGAGACGCTCGGGTCGGTGTGGGTCGTCGACGACGGGCACCTCGGCCCCGACGCCGAGGACGCCCTCCGGCAGGGCGCGTCCACGGCCGCCCTGCTCCTGCTGCGGGCCCGGGCGAGCGAGGAACTGTCCCGGCATCTGACGAGCGACTTGCTGCGCCGCCTCCTCGACGGCACCGCCGATCCCGCCGGCGCCGCGCACCGCCTCGGCCTCGCCGCCGACGCCCCGGTCCGTGTCGTGGCCTTCGCCCTCGACGGCGCGGCGTCAACGCCCGACGGGGAACAGACCGCCTTGCGGCTGCTCGACCTGGTACGGCTCCAGTGCGAGGCGCGGTACGGGCGGCACGCGTGCGTGCTGGTGGACGGGAGCGTGTACGCGCTGCTGCCGGTGACCGGTGAACACGGTGGGAAGCGGCACAAGCGGCTCGCCGAGGACATCGTGCGGCGTGCGGGCCGGGCACTGCGGGTGCCGGTGCGGGCCGGGCTGGGCGACATCGTCCCGGACCTGGCGGCCGTGCGCGGCTCACGGGACGACGCCGACCTCGTCCTGCGGGTGCTCGGCCCGGACGAGGACGTCGCCGCCGTGACCGAGGTGCGCGCCCGTGTCACCCTGCTTCGGCTGCGTGAACTCATCGGCGAGCAGCGGGAGTTGAGGGCGGGTGCCTGGCGGGAGGTCCTGGCGTACGACGCCGAGCACGGCACCGACTACGCCAGGACCCTGGTGTGCTGGCTGGACGCCGGATGCGACATGGCGCGGGCGGCGAAGCTGCTCGCCGTGCACCCCAACACCTGCCGGTACCGCCTCAGGCAGGCACAGCAGCACCTCGGTATCGACCTGGACGACCCGGACGAGCGGTTGGTGCTGTGGCTGCAGCTGCGCACCCTCGCCGGGCTGCGGGGCGCGGACCGGGCCTGACCCGCGGGCCCTCAGCCGCTCAGCCAGGCCGCGAGCCGGGCCTCGCACTCGCGCAGCTGACCGACGGGCACGTACTCCCCGGCGGTGTGCGCGAGGGTCGGGTCACCGGGTCCGTAGTTGAGCGCGGGCGTGCCGAGCGCGGCGAAGCGGGCGACGTCGGTCCAGCCCAGCTTGGGACGGGGGGCCGCGCCCAGGAACTCGACGAGCGAGGCGACCGGGCCCTGGCCGAGCCCCGGCAGCGCGCCCGGCACGACCTCGGTGACCTCGACCTCGTACTCGGGAAAGAGGCCGCGCAGATACGCCTCGGCCTGCCCGGCCGAACGGCTCGGTGCAAAGCGCAGGTTGACCGTGATCACGCAGGTGTCGGGGACGACGTTCTCGGCCACTCCTGCGCGGACGGCGACCGCGTTCAGCCCCTCGCGGTACTCCAGGCCGTCGATGACGATCCGCTCGGCGGTGTGGTCGTCGAGACGCTGGAGCACGGTGGCCGCTCGGTGCGCGGCGTTGACGCCCATCCAGGAGCGGGCGGTGTGCGCCCGCTCGCCGCGCACCGTGATGTCCGCGTTCAGGACGCCCTGGCAGCCCGCCTCGACGCCCGCGTCGGACGGCTCCATGAGGATCGCGAGGTCCGCCTCGAGCAGATCGGGGCGTTCGGCGGCGATACGGTTCAGGCCGTTGCGGTCGCCGGAGACCTCCTCGCACTCGTAGAACACGTAACTGACGTCGCGTACCGGTGCGGTGAGGGTGGCCGCAAGGCGCAGGGCGACGGCGACGCCGCCCTTCATGTCGCACGTCCCGAGCCCGTACAGCAGCTCCCCGTCCAGCCGGGACGGCAGGTTCCCGGCGGCCGGGACGGTGTCCAGGTGGCCGGCGATGACCACCCGCTCGGCACGGCCCGATTCGGTGCGGGCCACGACGGAGTTGCCGATGCGTTCGACCGTCAGATGCGCGCACGCGCGCAGGGCGGCCTCCACGGCGTCGGCGAGGTGTGCCTCGTCGCCGCTCTCGGACGGGATGTCCACCAGGGCACGGGTGATGTCCACCAGGTCGGCGGTCGGGTTCAGCGAGGTCGCGACGTCCCGCCGCCGCGTCAGCCCGCCCGCAACCGTGACCTCACCCGCGGGCCTCCGCGGGCTCGTCCGCACCGTGTCCACGCGTCCACTCCTCTCACCGCTCCCACTCCGCCCTTGATGATGCGGAACGGGAGGGTAGGGAGGGGTGTGCGTATTGGCCAAGATGCCGAGGGGTGCTTTGGCTTTCCGGCCAATACCAGGTCGTGATCGCGGTCTCAGTGCACCGAGAAGCCGCCGTCCACGAAGAGGGAGTGCCCGGTGACGTACGCCGACGCCGGGCTCGCCAGGAAGACCGCCGCGCCCGCGAAGTCCTCGGCCAGACCGTTGCGGCCGACCAGTGTGCGGGCGGCGAGGACGGAGACCTTCTCCGGGTCGGAGGACAGCCGCTGGTTCAGGGGCGTCATGACGAAGCCCGGCACCAGGGTGTTGCAGGTCACGCCGTGCGGCGACCACGCCTCGGCCTGCGAACGGGCCAGCGACTCCAGGCCGCCCTTCGACACTCCGTACGCCCCGCTCTGCACGAAGGCGCGGTGCGCCTGCTGCGAGGTGATGTGGATGATCCGCCCGTAGCCGCGCTCCGCCATGCCGGGGCCGAAGCGCTGCCCGAGCAAGAAGGGCGCCTCCAGGTTCACCGCCATGGTGACATCCCATGTGGCGTCGCCGAGCTCGCCCATGGGGGGCCGCAGGTTGATGCCGGCGGAGTTGACGAGGATGTCCGGCTCACCGAACGGCTCGACGGCCTTCTCCGCCACCTCCCGCACGCCCTCCCGGGTGCTCAGGTCGCCGCTCACCCACGCGGCCCGGCAGCCGTCCGCGGTCAGCTCGTCCACCGTGGCGGCGAGCTGCTCCTCCTTGCGCGCCACGACCACCACGGCCGCGCCCGCCCGGGCCAGCGCACCGGCGACGGCCCGGCCGATCCCCGAACTGCCGCCGGTCACCACGGCGATGCGTCCGTCCAGCGAGAACAGCTCCGAGAGGTATCCCTGCGTCGTCATGCCGGGCACCCTAAGGCAGCCCCCTGATCCCAGGCAGATCACCGCGTCCTCTCTGCGACAACGACAGCGTGTGCACGTGCCGCCCGCACGGCCGCGGACAGGCCGGCGATGTCGTAGGCGCCGTGGTGCCGGCGTCCGTTGACGAAGAAGGTGGGAGTTCCCGCGACGCTGCTGAGTTCCGCCGATTCCGCGTCCTCAGCGACCCGCGACGCACCCGCGCGGGACCGCATGTCCCGCTCGAAGCGCACGATGTCCAGTCCGCTGTCGGCCGCGTATCCTCGCAGGTCGTCGAACCGGAGCGCGCCCTGGTGGCTGATCAGCAGGTCGTGCATCTCCCAGAACCGGCCTTGCAGATCGGCCGCTTCGGCGGCCTCGGCGGCGAGCTGGGCGTGCACGTGGACATCGGTGAGCGGCAGGTGCCGCCACACATAGCGCACGTCCCCGAAGTCGCCGAGCAGCTCGCGAATGACCGGTTCCGCCTGCCCACAGTGGGGACACTCGTAGTCGCCGTACTCCACCAGGGTCACCGGGGCGTGGCGAGGCCCTCGCACGTGGTCCCGGTCGGGGGCCACGGCCACGGCGAGATCGACGATCGCGTCCGCCTTCCCCACCAGCGCCCGTAGTTGCGCCTCTCGCGGCAGCAAGCCGATGACGCCCGTGACGAGCCTGCTGAGCACGAAGGAACCGAGCACGGCACTCAGAATGCCGATCTTGGCGTCCGCCAGCCGGGTGCCGTCGAAGGCAAGGGTCGCGATGAGCAGGGAGACCGTGAACCCGACTCCGGCCAGGGTCCCGCCCGCGACCAGGGCTCCCCAGCCGACCGGAAGCCGGATCCTCCCCCGGCCCAGCAGAATCGTCAGTCCCGCCGCGCCCACGATGCCGATCGGTTTGCCCAGGACGTATCCGAGCAGGATGCCGAGAGTGACGGGTGAGGTGAAGGCCCGCGCGAGCTGGTCGCCGCTGATCGGGATGCCGGCGTTGGCCAGAGCGAAGAGCGGTACGACGACATGGCTCGTCCAGGGGTGGAACATGCGTTGCAGCCGGTCGTTCGGCGAGATGGCCGTGGCGATTCCCTCACGTACCAACCGCTCCAGTTCGGGGGTGGGCTGCTCGCGGAAGAGCCGGAACAGTCCGGTCGCGTGTTCCAGGTCGGAGCGCGACGCGGGGTAGGCGTACGTCAGCAGCCCCATGGCCAGTCCGATGACCACCGGGTCCACACCGGACTCGAGCAGTGCGCCCCACCCGACGAGCGCCAGCAGCGCGTACACGATGCCTCGGCGCAGTCGGAACCGCCGGAGCGCCAGGACCACGGCGAAGACGCCGACCGCGAGCAGAAGCGGCGGCACAACGATGCGATCGCTGTAGGCGACGGCGATCACACCCAGGGCCAGGAAGTCGTCGACCACCGTGAGGGTGAGGATGAAGACCCGCAGCCCCTGCGGCATACGGCGCCCGACCACGGCCAGCATCCCCAGGGCGAAGGCCGTGTCGGTGGACATGGCGGCGCCCCACCCCTGCATCGTGCCGTGGTCCGCGTTGATCGCCAGGTAGAGGGCGATCGGTACGAGCATGCCGCTGACTCCCGCCGCCACCGGCAGCGCGAGCCGCCTGCGGTCGCGCAGTTCGCCCATGTCGAACTCACGGCGCGCCTCCAGACCGACGACGAAGAAGAACAGCGCCATCAGTCCGCTGTTGACCCACTCGCGCAGTTCGAGGGAAATCCCGTACGAGCCGAGCTCCACGGACAGGTGGGTCCGCCAGAACGACTCGTACCCCGCAGGCGCCACGTTGGCCCAGACCAGCGCCGCGAATGCTGCCGCCACCAGCACCGCGGCGCTTCCGGTCTCGGTCCGCAGGAAGTCGCGCAGTGGTGAGGGCGAGCCGCTGCTGCACGCGGACTGTCCCCTGTAGTCGCCGGCGGGCAAGGACATACTCGGACGCTCATTCGACGAGGGATACGGAGGCTCGTGGAACCGGGACGGACACAAGCCTCCCTCATCACGGTGTCACATCCGGGAGGCGACTACTCCATCGTCGCCGCGCTCACGCCGGGTAGGGAGCGGCGTTGCGGGCCGACCGGAGCGCGGCCGCCCACCAGTGCAACTGGTCGAGCATCGTTTTGGCGTAGCCGGGGACCTCAGGGTCGAGGGGACGGCCGTCCTGCCACGCCGTGAAGTAGTTCGGGAAGGCGAGATGATCGCGAATCGTCACCGCGTGCAACTCGGTCAGCACGTTCTCCAGGTGCAGCACCGCGTGCCGGCCACCGGCTGCACCGCCGTAGCTGACGAAGGCGACGGGCTTGGCGGTCCACTGGGTGAAGTGCCAGTCGATGGCCGCCTTCAACGACGCGGGATAGCTGTGGTTGTACTCCGGCGTGATCACGATGAACGCATCAGCGCCCTCAAGAGCCGACGTCAGTGCCGCCATCCCGGCCGGACGGGGGTAACCGTCGCCGGCGAACTTCGGCGGTGCCGCAGGCAGCGCCAACGGGATGTCGATCTCGGCCAGATCGACGACGTCCGCATCGAAACCACCGTGCATGCCGGCCTGTTCGGCGACCCACGAGGCTACAACCGGTCCGAACCGTCCTTCCCGGACGCTTCCGACGATGATCACCAGCTTGGACTTGTTCTTCTCCATGACCACCACGATCGGGCCGCACCGTGGCGCCAACCAGACCGTGCTCAGGCTGGCCCCCGCAGGGCCAGCCTGAGCAGTCCTCGATCAGCGGGCAGCACCTTTATGCTCCAGGCATGGGTACGCCGTTGGGGGACTTCATCCGGGCCAAGCGCGACAGCATCCAGCCGGAATCGCTGGGACTGCCCGTTCACGGCCGCCGCCGGTCACCGGGTCTGCGACGCTCGGATCTCGCCGCGCGGGCCGGCATCAGCGTCGAATACCTGACCCGTATAGAACAGGGCCGTGACCGCAATCCCTCGATCGCGGTGGTGAACGCCCTTGCCGATGCGCTCAGCCTCGACCCCTCGGAGCGCAACCACCTGCGCTACCTCGCGAAGATCACTGGCGGCGAATGTTCCGCTCACACCCGGCTGGCACCACCGCGCCGCGACGTCCGCCCGTCGGTCCTGGAGACACTCCGCCTCCTCGAACCCGGGATCGCCATGGTGACCAACCGGCTGGGCGACGTCCTCGCCCACACCAGCGGCTACGAGTCGGTGACGAGCGGAACCGGTCTGCTCGACTCCGAGACCCCGAACCTCACCCGCTACGTTTTCACCGATCCCCGCGCCCGGACGTTCTTCGCCGACTGGGATGACGTCGCGGACGAGCAGGCCTTCGACCTGTGGCTTGCACCATCGGTCGAGAACTCCGAGTGGTTCACCACAGAACTCGCGCCCGTCGCCGGCCCCGACTTCACACGCCGGCTGAACCGTCACGAGGTTCCGCGACGTGGAGCTCTCCGCCTCAACCACCCGTCCGGGTGCGAACTGCAACTGCTCCGCGAGACGCTCGAACTCTCCTCGGATGCCCAGCAACTGGTCGTCTTCCTTCCCGCAGACGACAGGACGGCCCAGGCCGTCGACCAACTCCGCGGCCGGCCCCACGGCCGGCTCCGGGCCATCTCGTAAATACGCCCTGGGAAGGCCGGACAGGTCGTTGTTCGGCGCGGAGCACCTCGAGTCCGGTCAACCGGAAGAGCCGGCCGAGGCAGCCCGTCGCCGATGGGGGCGGCATCCGCCCGTGTATCGCTCGGTCACCCACATGACCGATGGATGCCGCCCCACGGCGGGACGCGAGTTGCCTCCCCAGGCGCCTCACGTCCGCTGGTTCGCCGCCGGTGCCGTCCCTTGCCCGGCGGCCTCCTGCAACCTGGCCGCTCATGCTCAGGCCGCAGGCGTTTGCGGGTGCAGCGACTCCCGGCCCAGAGGGTTCACAGGAGCCGCCGCCCGGAATGCGGGCCGCAGGTCAGTGCCCGCCGCGGCCGGCCGTGCCCCGAACGGGCCAGTCATCGTCTCGTCAGCGCTGCACTGGCCTCGGTGCGGCGATGGCGGCCTGGCCCGGGCAGGTCCAGGGCGGGGCCATGCTCGACTGCGGGCTCTCCACGGTGTCGGCCGGAACCAAGTCCGTTGGTCGGCCAGAGGCGCCGAAACACAGTGATGAAGGGGGCGGTTTGCTGCATGATGCTCTCCGGGTGGGGCGTTGGCACGGAGTGCCGGATGGTGCGGTCACGAGGGTGAAGCGTCTGAGCCGATGTGAGTCCGGCGCGATCGAGCCTCGAGCCGAGTCGGATGGGCCCGGCCGGCCCGCTCAGATGCCGGAACGGCTCGAGGCGGCGTAGCTGTCCCAGAGCTGGTCGAAGTACCAGCGGTCGAAGCCGTATGCGCGCTCGCCCGCCGGGGTGAGGACGATCCACCGTCCGTCCACCCGCTGGTGGACGTGGCGGCCGTCGTAGCGCAGCTGGCGTCCGTCGTCACTGGCGCGCCAGTACAGGTAATCCCGGTGATCCCGGTCGCTGCGCCAGTCACGACGCACGTCCGTGCGCGGCCGATCGCGGTCGCTGTGGTCGGTCGCGACGCGGGCGACGGCGCCGGTGTGGCTGTGCCGGTCGGCGGTGGGGGTGGCTGCCGCGGCGGGGTTCCCGACGGCGATGAGTGCGCTGCCGGCGACCGTGAGAGTGGCGGCTGCGGTCGCGAGTCGGTGCGTGAACTGCTTCATGGTGGTGCCTCCTTGCGTTGCCCGCTGATCGAGCGGGCGCGAATGGTTCGACGCGATACGCCGTGCGACGGTGGCCGCTGTACGACTGATCGCCGTCATGCGTTGACACTAGCAAATCATTGAAGGTCATCAATGATTGTGGAGGTGTGACCGTCGACTCATTCGCATGATGAGGGTGGGGCGGGTGCGCCAAACACAAACACCCCAGGAACCGCACTGGTTCCTGGGGTGTGGGATCGGCGCCGACCCTGCCGTCTCGTGGCGGCCGGCGGATCAGCGCTCGGTGCAGGCGATGTCGCCCTTGGAGGTCCTGACCCGGCTCAGCAGGTCCCGCAGCGTTCCGAGCTCCTCGGCGGTGAGATCCGCGAACAGCTCCCGTTCCACCTTCTCGATGGCCTCCTGGGCCTCGGCCAGGACGCGGCTGCCTTCCTCGGTGATCGCGACGATGTGACGGCGCCGGTCGGCCGGATCGCGACGGCGTTCGACGAACTGGGTGGACTCCAGGTCGTTGAGGATGCCGCACAGAACACTCGGATCCACCTCGAGAGCCCCTGCGACGCCCTGCTGGCTCATGTTGCCCGACCGGCCGAGCAGGAGCAGCGTCGCACCCTGGCGGGGTGTCAGTCCGCACTGTGCAAAGGCGTGCTCCATCCGGCTGGTGGCGATGGCGCCGTGCCGGGCCAGCAAGAAGCCGAGCCGGTCGAGGGGGTCGGTTTCCAGGGTGTCGGCCAGGTCCGCGTTCATGATCACACAACCATCGTATCAAAGCGGCAACGGTCACACGCTGTGAAGGGTTGATGAGTCCAAATGATTGGACTCCATCGATGGAAGCCAGTGGTCGACCTCCCGTACAGCCTCGGCGTAGAGTCCGCCGTTGCCGTTGAAGTGGTGCGACAGCAGTTCGTTCGCCACTCCGCGGAACGGGCGATCTCCTCGATGGTGACTTCGGCAAGGGGCTGGGGAGGGAAACATACTGGAGTCGGTGGGGCTGTCGGTCGCCGAGACGGATGTGTACCGTGCGCTGGTCGTCGCCGTCACGGCGTCGGCGGGCGAGGTGTCCACGGCGACGGGGCTCGACACCCGGACCGCCGAGCGGTTGCTCGGCGCGCTGGAGGAGAAGGGGCTGGCCCGCAGGGTGGAGGGGGCCTCGGGACGGTTCGCCGCCAACCCGCCCGACGTGACCCTGCTGCCGCGGCTCGAACGCCGCGCCGACGAGCTCGGCAAGGCCCGCTCGGCCGTGTCCGAACTGATGGAGACCTACCGGCGCAACGCCTGGATCCGCGACGCGGGTGAGGTGGTCGAGTTCGTCACCGGGGCCGGGGCGCTGCGCCAGCGGCTGCGGCAGGTTCAGGACAGCGCCCGCGAAGAGATGCTGTGGTTCTGCAGGGCGCAGTACGTCGCCATGCCGTCCGGCACGAACCAGGCCGAGTTCGACGCCCTGGCGCGCGGCGTAAGCTACCGGGTCCTGTACGAGCAGGCCTTCTTCGACGACACCGGCGGCATGGAAAAGGGTCTGGTCCCGGCGGACCAGCCAGCCCAGGGTCAGAGCCATCAAGGGCCACTGAGCCATGGTGTGGATCGAGTCGAGAACCTGCGCTGCGTCGTGTCCGAACGCCGCCGCGCTGTCCGCCACGGCAGCCGCATGGGGGCTGAGGCGTTCGGCACCGGAAGACATCGGACCGACGCCGAGGAAGGATTCCTCACCTGCGGACATCACGAGGAGCACGACGTACGCAAGCACGGTCACCGCCACGCCCACCGCTCCGCGCCGCAGGCTCCGCGGCACTCTCACTCTTCGCGATGCGCAGGCGGTTACGGAACTCACCGGATCGCTCCGACAGCAAGAGCCGTGCCGCGTCCGCCGGGCTTGCAGTGTGCCGGGGTGGGGTCGAGGCCGTACACCCCGGCTGCCTACCAGAGCGGTATGACGCCCTTGACCTGCTGCTCCGCCGTGCTGTGCGACGGGGACTGGCCGCCCCTCACGGGGATGGATGGGTTCACGGCAGCCTCCTCCTGATCAACGGTTGATTTGGTTGACGCATCAACAGCCACATCATTTGTTTGCTCTTTTGATATGTCAACCACTTTTGGTCGACCGGGCTAACCGAGCCCTCGCGTCCCACACTGGGCGCGGAGTAGGCGGGTGGACGGATGGACGGACCCGGGCAGCAGGCGATGTCCCGTGGACCAGTCGGCCGACTTGGCCGTCGGGCCCGCTCCTTGGCGGTCTCCCTCAGGGACAGACCGCCAAGGCACCCAGGTTTCGCAGGGTCCGATCTTGATTGGCTCAGGCGGACAGAGAGGCCTGGCAGCTGATCACTTGGCCCTGCGCGGAATTTCCGTGGGACAGGGGATGTCCGGGTCGAGGCGGCGCAGGATCCGATGGCCGATGCCCGTCAGGTGACGGAGCTGCGGAGCGGCGAGGGCATCGATGACGAGTCGCCGTACCACTTCGACGTGACCGGGAGCAGTGGCCACCGTCTTGGCCCAGCCGGCCTCGGTGAGGATGGCGTTGGTGGAGCGCCCGTCCTCGGGGCATGGCTCGCGGCGCACCCAGCCGCGCCGTTCAAGCCGCTTGACCACATGGGACAGCCGGGACAGGGAGGCGTTGGTGAGGACGGCGAGGTCACTCATCCTCCGTGTGCGATCGGGCGCTTCGGACAGCCCGGCGAGGACGAGGTACTCGAAGAAGGTGATACCGGCGTCGCGCTGCAATTGCGCGTCCAGGGCTGCCGGCAGTTTGACCATCACGGCAGCGAGCGACAGCCAGGCGTCCTGTTCCCCGCTCGTCAGCCAGCGGGGTTGCTGAGGACCCACCTCCGTCCGATGGAGCTTCGTGTCGTTGTCCATGCAGTTCATACTAGCCAAGATAGTTGATACATCAAGTGATGGGCCCACATCCGCTTGACCCTCTGCATGAGTGAACCTAGGTTCCAGTTGAGGCATCAACTACTAGCGGGCTCGTTGAGATGCTCTCGCCGCGATCCCCGATCGCGGCAACAGCCCCGAGCCGGACAGACCGGAACCGATCCCGCCGGAAGAAGGCCCCTCCCATTGGGGGCACAGGAGGCCGCCGCCCCTTGACGGACGCCGGCGGCAGGGCATGGGACCCCATCAGTGCCACGAGCACCGGAGCAACCCACGCCCATCAAACGGAGCCTTCCATTCCATGGCTCCGGAGCAGACCAAGGAGAATGATCATGAGTCACGTCCTCAGGCAGCGGGCCGCCACCACGGCCGTCACGCTCTCCGTCGCGGTGGGCACCCTCCTCGCAGCGGGCGGCACCGCCTCGGCGTCGTCGGGCCAGGGCGCTGAGCGCACGGCGGTTACCATCTCCCAGTCCTCGAGTTCGTCTCACTCCTCGAGCAGTTCGCGCTACGACGACCACCGCGATGACAACCGCAGTGACCGCAAGCGCCACGACCGCAACCGCTACGACCGCCGGGACAGCCGGGACAAGCCGGGACAAGCCGGGACAAGCCGCTGGGACGGTCACCGCACGTGGCACCACAGCGGCAAGAACTGGTACTGCAGTGAGCAGGGCCAGCGCTACCGCTACGACGGTCACCGCTTCTACAAGTGGAGCCACGGTACCTGGGGCATCGTGATCGGCGATGCCCACGACTTCGACCGCCGCATCTTCCGCTGACCATCGGAGGCCCGGGCCGGGCGTGCTGCGCACCGGCCCGGCCCCGTCCCCCTTGACCGTTGGCTGCACTGCTGCCGTGGCGCAGTGGTGCAGCCGGCGCCCCAGGCTGCCGAGGAGCCAAGTGAGCCATGGCCGACTACGTAGATCAAATGCTGTACATGGGGCTCGCGCTCGCGCCTGACGAGCGGATCGCGGTGCCAACCCGCCTGTCGTACGAAGCGCACGACCCCTTTGCCGTGCACATCGTCTTCCACCCCGACACCGACCGCCCAGTCACATGGATCTTGGCCCGCGACCTTCTGGCCGAGGGTCTCTTCCGGCCGAGCGGGCAAGGGGACGTGCGCGTCTGGCCGAAGGGATCCGGGCCCGACGCCGAGCTGCACCTTGCCCTGTCCTCCCCCCACGGGGCTGCACGGCTGACTGCTCCACTCCCCCAGGTGGCGCAGTGGCTTCAGCGCACATACTGCGTGGTACCGGCCGGCCATGAAGCCGACGGCTTCGACTGGGACGCCGAACTGTCGCGACTCCTGCCCGGCACGGCCTGAGGGCGCTGAGCTCCAGACGAGTGCGTCCCCGACAGCCCCGCGCTCGGCGTACTTCCATTCTGCCGAGGCACTCATGAACATCCTTCAACGTCGGCGTACTGCACGCCTCCGGGCCTACGCCCAGCTCAAACGACGACATCCGGAACTGTTCACCCACCGGCCCTCCCCCGCCCGTCTGGATCCTGCCCACCACGACGAACGCCTGGGACGACGAGGCCTTCCGCCAGGCGGTCCGACTGCCGAGCTGTGCCTCGACTTGGCGTCCCCGCAGGGGGCGATCACGAGGGAGGACGCCTGGCGCCGAGCGGAACTGGAGAAGCTCAAACTGGCCTGAGCTCCTCCAGTTGTTGATGCATCAACTTATTGTTAGCCTCGTCGGGCAAACCCTTTTCACCTTCCCGACGAAGATGGAGTCCAGCACATGTCCCTCGCAGTGCAGTTCTCGGAATACGGCACCAGCGACGCGCTCCGCGTCGTGGACGTACCACCGCCGACTCCGGGATCGGGGCAGGTACGGCTGGCCGTCCGCGCGGCCGGTGTCAACCCCGTCGACTGGAAGATCCTCCATGGCTGGATGCGCGAGCAGTTTCCGCTTGAGCTGCCCGCAGGCCTCGGTTCCGACGTGGCCGGCGTGGTGGACGCGGTCGGGGAAGGGGTGACCGAGTTCGGTGTCGGCGACGAGGTGCTCGGGATGTCGCTCACTCCGTCCTACGCCCAGTTCGCCCTTGCCGACACCAGGGCGCTGGTCGCCAAGCCTGCCCGTGTGCCGTGGCACGTGGCCGGCGGTATCGCCGGCGCGGGCAGCACCGCCTGGGCTGTCCTCGACCGGCTCAAGGTGAGCGAGGGCGAGACGGTGCTGATCCATGCCGCCGCCGGTGGCGTGGGCACCTTCGCGGTGCAGTTGGCCGTGGCCCGCGGCGCGCGGGTGATCGGCACTGCCGGCGAGCGCAACCACGGTCAACTGCGCGACTTCGGCGCCGTACCGGTCACCTACGGCGAGGGACTGGTCGAACGTGTGCGGGCCGTCGCCCCGAACGGCGTCGACGCGGTGATCGATGCCTCCGGCCGCGGCGAGATCCCCGACTCGATCGAGCTCGCCGGAGGCCCTGACCGGGTCCTGACCCTCGTCGCCTTCGACGCCGCCGGGACAGGGATCCGGATTCACACCGGCGGCGCGGGTGGGAACGGCAGGCCGGCCCTCCGCGAGATCCTGGACCTCATGGAGGAGGGACACCTGCACGTTCCGATCTCGCGCACCTATGGCCTCACGGAGGCAGCCGACGCGCTCGACGCGAGCCGTGCGGGCCACGTGCGCGGCAAGATCGTAATCCTTCCCCAATAGGCGCGAGGGAGCAGATCACGAGCCGTGGGCGGCGGGCGCCGGTTGACCGATGCCCGCCTCCCACGCATTCACTGCCCGCGCCGCTCAGTCGTCATCTGCCGGGAGCTCGCCCGTGAAGGCGGCAGCCATACGCAGCCAGGGCGCCGCCTCGTCGTGGCGCCCTTGGCGTTCCAGGGCGCGGCCCAGCAACAGGTGGGCGTAGTGCTCCACCGGGTCGCGCTCGATGACCTTGCGCAACTGTTCCTCTGCGCGCCGCAGTTGCGCGGAGTGGTAATAGGCGCGGGCCAGCAGGAGCCGGGGGCCGGTCTGCTCAGGGACCTCCTCGACGACGGCGGCGAGCAGCTTGGCGGCCCCGATGTAGTCCCTGGCCTCGAAGAGCAGTTGGGCCCTCTCCCAGCGCTCGAGAGTCGTCTCCTCGTGCGGCGCCCCGACGCCGTTGTCGAACAGGTGCAGGGCGCTTGCCCAACGGTCGGGCGCGACGCCGTCGTGCGCCGGGTAGTCGTTGAAGTTGTCGGTCATCGGTCCTCAACCCTTTCGTACGGTCTCAGGCCACCGGATCGGCGGACTGCACACGCTCGGTGTGGCGGGCGGCGAGCAGCGAGGCGTGGGTAGGGGCGTCGGGGACGCCGGCCGGCCGGTTCCTGGCGAACTCCTTGCGCAGCACCGGTACGACCTCCTCGCCGAGCATGTCGATCTGCTCGAGTACGGCCTTCTGCGGCACTCCCCCGCCGTCCACGATGAACAGCTGGCGCTGGTAGTCGCCGAAGTGCTCGCGGAAGGTGAGCGTCTTCTCGATGACCTCCTGCGGACTACCGACGGTCAGCGGCGTCTGCTCCATGTACTCCTCCATGGAGACGCCGCCGCCCATCTGCGGCGAGTGGTCGAAGAACGGGCGGAACTCGCGGATGGCGTCCTGGGAGTTGCGGCGCATGTAGACCTGCCCGCCGAGACCGACGATGGCCTGCTCGGGGCTGCCGTGGCCGTAGTGCGCGTACCGCTCCCGGTACAGGTCGATCATCCGCTGGGTGTGCTCCTTCGGCCAGAAGATGTTGTTGTGGAAGAAGCCGTCGCCGTAGTACGCGGCCTGCTCGGCGATCTCCGGCGAACGGATCGAGCCGTGCCAGACGAACGGCGGCACGTCGTCCAGCGGGCGGGGTGTGGAGGTGAAACCCTGCAGCGGGGTGCGGAACCGGCCCTCCCAGTCGATCACGTCCTCCCGCCACAACCGGTGCAGCAGGGCGTAGTTCTCGATGGCGAGGTTGATGCCCTGGCGGATGTCCTTGCCGAACCACGGATAGACCGGGCCGGTGTTGCCGCGGCCCATCATCAGGTCGACCCGTCCGTCGGCCAGGTGCTGGAGCATCGTGAAGTCCTCGGCGATCTTCACCGGATCGTTGGTCGTGATCAGTGTGGTGGCCGTGGAGAGGATGATCCGCTCGGTACGCGCCGCGATCCAGCCCAGCATCGTGGTCGGCGACGACGGCACGAACGGCCGATTGTGGTGCTCCCCGGTCGCGAAGACGTCCAGGCCCACCTCTTCGGCCTTCTGCGCGATGGCGACCATCGCCTTGATCCGCTCGTGCTCCGTCGGCGTACGGCCCGTGGTCGGGTCGGTGGCGACATCACCGACGGTGAAGATGCCGAACTGCATCGTGCTCAGCCTTTCCATGCAGTTGATACATCAACTATGGCCTTGCAACGCACCCCGGCACACCTGTATTCCGGCCGCGCACGTCAGCCGGTCCGGGCCACGGGAAGCGGGCCCGACGATCAGGCCTGCTTCTCCAGTTGCTCGACAATGCGGTCCGCCAGGCAGGCGAGCGTGCTGAGCTCCCCCGGAGCCAGGGGGTCGATGAACAGGCGGCGAACGGCGTTCGCGTGACGGGGTGCGGCTTCCGCGATCACTTCCCGCCCCGCCTCGGTGATGACCACGAACGCGCCGCGCCCGCCCTCCGGACACAACCACTGGCCCACGACACCCGCCTGGCGGGCCGCAGGGAAGGACCCACCCGATGTACATCACCGCCGCCGTTCTCAGCGTGCTGCTCGCCCTTGTGGCGTGGGCCGCGGGTGCGCCCAAAGCGCTGCTCAAGGGCGACGCCTCCGCAGGGCTCCAGGCGCACATGGGCCTGAGTGCGGGCCTGGTGAGCCGACCTCGGGATCGAAGCCGGCCGCCCTCGCGGCGGCCCGACAAGCCGACTCAGGACTGGTCTTCTTCCAGCTTCGCGACCACGCGCTCGGAGATCTGGGCCAGCGTCCGCAGCTCCGCCGGAGTGACATGGTCGAGGAACAGCGAACGCACGGCCTCCACATGGAGCGGAGCGGCCGCTTCGATCGCCGCACGCCCCGCCGGCGTTATCACCACGAAGGCGCCGCGGCCGTCCTCGGGACACTCCTCGCGCACCACCAGCCCCCGTCCGGCCATCCGCGCGATGTGATGGGACATCCGGCTCTTCTCCCACTCCAGCGCCCGGGCCAGGTCCTGATAACGCTGCCGCCCCTCCGGCACGTCCGTCAGATTGACCAACACCCCGAAGTCGGCAGCCGAAAGATTCGACTCCGTCTGCAACAAGCGTGACAACCGGCCCACGAGCTTCTCATGCAACCGGACAAAGCTCCGCCACGCGTGCTGCTCCTCCGACGTCAACCACCGCACCGTCTCTTCCATGCAGAAAGTGTAATCGTCGTTGACAGGTCACCAACCTCCTGCCCCCGATGCCGCCCGGCTTACCTGAGGGGCAGCCACAACCCCGGAGGCGCGGCGCGACCTGTCCTGCCCTGACTGTCCCGGGCCGCGCCTCCGGGCCTGTACGTGGGACAGGCACCGCCGCCCGGCACGCCAAAAGGCCCGGGGTCAGCGATCCGGGCCTTGACGCGCTCGCGCTTCCTCAGCTCACCTCGACCCTCGAAGCGTTCTCGGCCAGCCAGGCGTCGAAGTCCTTGAGCGCCGGGTTGATCTCCCGCAGACGGTTCAGATCGCGGGCGCCGGTGAACTCCTGGTCGAAGTCGCCGTAGTACTGGAACATGTTGGCGATCTCCTCGGCCGCCGGTACGTCGAGGGCGCGGAAGACGTCGTAGGGCACGGACCGGAAGCGCACCGGCTCGCCGAGCACGGCCCCCAGCTTCTCCGCATACTGCGCACCGGTCAGGTGGTCGCCGGCCAGGCCGACGGTGCTGCCGATGAACTGCTCGCCGCCCTTGAGGATGGCGTGAGCCGTCCGGCCGATGTCCGCCACGTCCACCCCGGAGAGGAGCTTGCCGTCCTCCAGCGGCATCGTCAGCGTCAGCACGCCGTCCTCGGCGCGCTTGGGGGCGAAGGCCTGCACGAAACCCTGGAAGAAAAAGGTGGTGTTCAGGAAGGTCGTCGGCACCCCGGCCTGCCTGAACAGTTCGTTGCCCTCACCCTTGGCGTCGAAGTGCGGCACGTTGTACTTGTCCTGCAGGACGGGCATCCGGCTGTCGTCCAGAGGCAGTAGTTCGCGGGTGTCTTCCAGTGTCGACCAGACCACATGGCGCAGGCCCGCGGCCTCGGCGGCCCGGACCAGGGCATTGATTTCTTCCGTTTCCTTGGCCGCGGAGCCATGCGCCCAGAAGTTGGTGACGAAGAAGGCGCCGTAGGCACCCTCCAACGCCTTGTGCACGGTCGGCTCGTCGTCGTAGTCCGCCCGTACGACCTCGGCCCCGAGGGCGGCGAGTTCCTTGGCGGCGGGCGAGGCGGGATTCCGGGTGAGCGCGCGTACCGTAAAGCCCGAATCCGGATCGGCGAGGATCGCCCGTGCGGTGCCGCCGCCCTGTGCGCCAGTTGCTCCAGCGACCGCGATGACCTGCTTGTTGCTCATGGCAGCTGCCCCTGTTCGAAGTGGTTGACGCATCAACTTAACCATACAGCGAGCCGGTTGATGTATCAACCTCAATGATGCGATCGAGTCATGATCACCTCCGGGGGAACCGGTGCGCGGCGCTCGCAGGAGTGGGAGCTCGTTCAGGAGACTCCGACCGCTGCGGATCTGACGGCGGGCACGCGGACCGGGAATCTGATCGCGGCGGAGCCGGTCGGCAGGAGGGCGACCGTGCCGCTCGACGCCCTGTTCGGGCGTCGGACCGTACGGAGCTCCAGAGCGGGTCGTCATCGAGCGACCCGCCCTGTCGAGGCGCAGGGGGCCGTCAGGTGTCGCGCAACATCTCGAGACGGGTTCGAAGTGCCGCCGCCAGCTGGTCGGCCGCGGCGAGCTGGGCCGGCGTGAGGGGACTGATGAACAGCTCACGGACGGCACGCAGATGGGGAAGGGATGCACGCCGGAACGCTTCGGCGCCCTCCGGTGTCAGGACCACCTCGGCGCCTCGATTGTCGGTGGCACACTCTTCGCGCCGAATGAGCCCGCGCCGTTCCATGCGACCGAGGTGGTGCGAGAGGCGGCTGCGCTGCCAGCCGATGCCGGCGGCCAGTTCGGAGGAGCGCAGCCGGCGCCCGTCCGCTTCTTGCAGCGCCAGGAGCACGGCGTAGTCGCCCGGCGACAGGGCGGACTCGCTCTGTAGGCGTGACGTGAGCTCCGAGCGGAGCGCCTCGGCCGTTTCGATGAAGTCGCGCCAGATCCGCAGTTCCTCGGTGGTGGGCAGTGCTTTGCGTCGCTCGTTCATCGCTTCGTCCTCCTGCGGTTGACACGTCAATTAGATTAGGGCAAGGATTGATGTGTCAACCACCCCGGCGGCCATTCGGCCACCTGGTAGCGGGACAGGAGAAGCCCATGACGGCCACAGACTTCGAACTGGGCCTCAACTCGTTCGGCGAGGTCGCGACCGATCACGGCCGCACACTGAGCGATGCCGAGACCGTTCGGCTGCTCGTCGAGGAGGCGAAGCTCGCCGAAGCGGTGGGGCTCGACGTGTTCAGCGTCGGCGAGCACTACCGCGAGGGCCACAACGACAGCGCCACGCCCGTGCTGCTCGCCGCGATCGCCACCGCGACGGAACGTATCGGGCTCGGCACCTCGGTGACCGTGCTGAGCACCAACGATCCCGTGCGGCTTTACCACGAGTTCTCCACTCTGGACGCCGTCTCGAACGGCCGGGCCCAGCTCGTACTGGGGCGGGCATCGGCCACCGAATCGTTCCCCCTCTTCGGCTATGACCTCGCGGACTACGAGGAGCTGTTCGAGGAGAAGCTCGACCTGTTCATGCGCCTTCAGCGCGAGGAGGCAGTGACCTGGTCGGGGAAGGTCCGGGCTCCGCTCATCGAGCAGCGGCTGCATCCCCGGATGCCGCCCGGTGGCATCCCCACGTGGATCGGTGTCGGCGGCAGTCCGAACTCCGCGGTCCGCGCCGCCCGCTACGGCCTGCCGCTCATGATGGCCGTCATCGGCGGCCGCCCCCAGCGCTTCGCCGGCCTCGTCGACCTCTACCACCGCTCCCTCGACCAGCTCGGGCACCCCAGGCAACCGGTCGGTCAGCACTCGCTGGGTCTCATCGCGGACACCGACGAGGAGGCCGCCGAGATCTGGTGGCAGTACTGGCAGCCGGTCGTGACCCGACTCGCGGAGGAACGAGGGTTCTACAAGCCGACCCGCGAACGCTACGCGGCGGAGATCGAGACGGGCGCCCTCTTCGTCGGCTCCCCCGAGACCGTCGCCCGCAAGATCGCCACCATGGCCCGCGATCTGCATCTGAACCGTTTCGACCTCAAATACGACGTCATGAACCTGCCCCGCGAAGCCCGTGCCCGCACGATCGAGCTACTGGGCCGCGAAGTCGCCCCGCGGGTGCGGGAACTGCTTGCGAAGGAGCCCACTCATGTCTGATCTCGTCTTCGGCCTGGACACGTTCGGCGATGTGCCGGAAGACGACTCCGGTAACCCGGTGTCCGACGCGCGGGCCATCCGGCAGGTCGTCGACGAGGCCGTTCTCGCGGAGGAGGTCGGTGTCGACGTCCTCGCCCTCGGTGAGCACCACCGCCCGGAGTTCGCGATCTCCACTCCAGAGACCGTCCTCGCCGGCATCGCCACGCGCACCGACCGCATCCGTCTCGCTTCCGGCGTGACCGTGCTGAGCTCCGACGATCCCGTCCGCGTCTTCCAGCGGTTCTCGACCGTGGACGCACTGTCGAACGGCCGGGCCGAGGTGATCCTCGGGCGCGGCTCCTTCACCGAGTCGTTCCCGCTCTTCGGATACGACCTGAGCGACTACGACGTGCTGTTCGAGGAGAAGCTCGAGCTCTTCGCCAAGCTGCTGGAGGAGAAGCCGGTCACCTGGAGCGGCACCAAGCGGGCTCCGCTGGAGAACGCCGACGTCTTCCCCAAGACCGAGTCCGGACACCTGACCACGTGGGTCGGTGTCGGCGGTTCGCCCCAGTCGGTCATCCGCACCGCGCACTACGGGTTCCCGCTCATGATCGCCATCATCGGCGGCAGCCCGGAACGCTTCGCGCCCTACATCGACCTCTACGAGCGCGCCACCGACAAGTTCGGCACGACCGCTCATCCGGTCGGGATGCACTCGCCCGGCTTCATCGCCGGCACGGACGCGGAAGCCCGCGAGGTGCACTGGCCGCACTACAAGGTCATGCGTGACCGCATCGGCGCGCTGCGAGGCTGGCCGCCGGTCCGCAAGGAGGAGTACGAGGCCGAGATCGAGCGCGGCTCCCTGTACATCGGCTCGCCCGAGACGGTCGCCCGCAAGATGGCGCGCGCCATCAAGGCGCTCGGCGTCGGCCGGTTCGACCTCATCTACACCACGGGGGCGCAGCCGGTCAGCGCACGGCTGCGCGCCGTCGAGCTGTACGGCACGAAGGTCGTCCCGATGGTCCGCGACATCCTCGCAGGCTGACGCCATGAACGGAGAAGACATGGACTCCACGGGCGTGCGCACGGTCGGCATCCTGGGCGCGGGGAAGGTCGGCACCGTGCTGGCGCGACTGGCCCTGGCGGCCGGCTACCGCGTCCTCATCGCCGGATCGGGCGATCCCGCCAAGATCGCCCTCACCGTCGAGGTCCTCACCCCCGGCGCGGTCCCGGTCACCGCGGCGGAGGCCGCGGCGAAGGCAGACATCGCGGTCCTGGCCCTCCCCCTCGGCAAGTACCGCACCATTCCGGCAGATGCGCTGGAGGGCAAGCTCGTCATCGACGCGATGAACTACTGGTGGGAGGTCGACGGCATCCGCGAGGACCTCACCGACCCCCGCACCTCGTCGAGCGAGATCGTGCAGCAATTCCTGCACGGAGCACGCGTGGTCAAGGCGTTCAACCACATGGGCTACCACGACCTCGAGGACGAGGCCCGACCCACAGGAATCCGTGGCCGCAAGGCGATCGCGATCGCCGGTGACGATCCCGACGACCTCATGACCGTCGCGCGCCTCGTCGGCGACTTCGGCTTCGACCCCGTGATGGCTGGCCCCCTCGCCGCAGGGGTACGGCTCGAACCGGGCACCGAGCCCTTCGGCGCCAACGTCGACGCCGGGGAACTGCGCGCGATGCTCGACCGCTTCCCGGAATCGGAGCGTGGGCGAATTGTTGCCGACGCGCGGGCCGCTGCCTCGGCATCGACCACAGACGGGGCCTGACCGCTCACTTCCAGGGCACACGATCCCGACCCAAAGTTGATACGTCATCGACCTTCCGCTAATTTAAGTGACGCATCAAGCAATTCGCTGCGGGGCCGCCAGGGCGAGTCCGCACAACCCGATCACAAGAGGTATCTGTGAACGTCACCCTGTGGGCTGTCGCGACCCTGCTCGCTCTGGTGTTTCTCGGCGCCGGCGCTGCCAAGCTCGCCCAGCCGAAGGAGAAGCTCCTCGCCTCACCGTCCATGGGCTGGGCCGAGGACTTCTCGCCGAGCGTGATCAAGACGATCGGCCTCCTCGAGGTCCTCGGCGCGCTCGGATTGATTCTGCCCGCGGCGGTGGACATCGCCCCGGATCTGGTTCCGCTGGCCGCTTCCGGCCTGGCACTGACCATGTTCGGCGCTGGTATCACGCATATGCGGCGCGGGGAGGCCCAGTCGGTCGTCGTCAACATAATCCTCCTCGGCCTTTCCGTATTCGTGGCCTGGGGCCGGTTCGGGCCGCACGCCTTCTGACGGCAACCGGTCCCCGCCCAACACCTCCCTCACACTTCCTGAACATCCGTTCAGGACAGCACAATCCACCACACTGTTAAGGAAATTTCCATGACCAGGATCGGCATCATCCTCGGCAGCACCCGCCCCAACCGCAACGGCGAGCAGGTCGCCAAGTGGGTCTACGACATCGCCTCCCGCCGCAGCGACGCCGAGTTCGAGCTCGTCGACCTGCGCGACTTCCCGCTGCCCCACCTGGACGAGCCGCTGCCTCCGTCGATGGGCCAGTACCAGAACGAGCACACGAAGAAGTGGGCGGACAAGATCGCCTCCTTCGACGGGTTCGTCTTCGTCACCCCCGAGTACAACCACAGCACCTCCGGCGTGCTCAAGAACGCCATCGACTACCTGTACACGGAGTGGAACAACAAGGCGGTCGGCTTCGTGTCGTACGGCGGCGTCGGCGGCGCCCGCGCCGTGGAGCACCTGCGACTGGTCGTCGGCGAGCTCCAGATGGCCGACGTGCGCCAGCAGGTGGCGCTGTCGCTGATGACCGAGTTCGAGAACTTCAGCGTCCTCAAGCCCGGCGAGTACAACGTGCAGGCCGTCGGCACGATGCTCGACCAGGTCGTCGCCTGGAGCGGAGCCCTGGCGCCGCTCCGCTCTGCGACCGCCTGAGTCCCCTGAGGTGTAACCCCTCCCCATGCCGGGCCCGGTGCCACCGGGCCCGGCATCCGTCTGATGATGCGTCAACTTGTTGACCCAAGGAGTTGCATGATGCAGTTCGGCATCTTCGGTGTCGGTGACATCTCACCGGATCCGACCACCGGTCACACCCAGAGCGAGGCTGAGCGGATCAGCAACCTGATCAAAATCGCCCAGCGCGCCGACGAGGTCGGCCTCGACGTGTTCGCGTTGGGAGAGCATCACAACCCACCGTTCGTGATGTCCTCTCCGCCGGCCCTGCTCGCCCACATCGCTGCTCTGACCGAGCGGATCATCCTGAGCACGGCTGTCACGCTGATCACCACCAACGATCCGGTGAAGATCGCCGAGGACTACGCGATGGTGCAGCATGTCGCCAAGGGACGCCTGGACCTGATGCTCGGGCGCGGAAACACGGTCCCGGTCTATCCCTGGTTCGGCAAGGACATCCGTGAGGGCGTGGCGCTGTCGCTGGAGAACTACAACCTGCTGCACCGGTTGTGGCGCGAGGACGTCGTGGACTGGGAGGGCCGGTTCCGCACCCCGTTGCAGGGCTTCACCTCGACCCCGCGCCCGCTCGACGACGTGCCACCGTTCGTGTGGCACGGCTCGATCCGCACGCCGGAGACCGCCGAGCAGGCGGCGTACTACGGCAACGGGTTCTTCGCCAACCACATCCTGGCGCCGAACTTCCACTTCAAGCCGCTGGTCGACCTGTACCGGAAGCGGTTCGAGCACTACGGCCACGGCACGGCGGAGCAGGCGATCGTCGGGCTCGGTGGACAGGCGTTCATCGCCAAGCGGTCCCAGGACGCGGTCAACACCTACCGCCCCTACTTCGAGAACTACCCCGTCTTCCGCGGCTCGAAGTTGGAGGACATCATGGCCGCCACACCCCTGACCGTAGGCAGCCCACAGCAAGTGATCGAGAAGGTCCTCACCTTCCAGGAGGGCTTCGGGGACTACCAGCGCCAGCTCTTCGCGGTCGACGCCCTCGGCCTGCCGGTCGACATGGCACTGGAGCAGGTCGAACTTCTGGGCACCGAGGTCGTGCCCGTGCTGCGCAAGGAGATGGCCGCCCGCCGTAAGCCCGGCGTCCCGGACGCTCCGACGCACGCTTCCCTGGTCAAGGCGAAGTACGGCGACGCCGAGCCGCGTCAGCCGCGTCCGAACCCGAACCGGGGCGACAACCTGTCAGGCACCTCGCCGTACCAGGACAGCAACCCGGCCGTCCAAGCCAGCTTCCCGACGGCGTTCTGATGACCGCCACCACCCGCCTGGCGAACGAAGCACCGGAGGCAATGTTCCGGGCCCAGGCGACCCTCGCGCGCGACCCCGCGCCGGTCGCCGCGTCCCCGGCCACCACCGCCCGAAAGCACCCTCGAGGATCCCCACAAGGAACACCGCATGAGCGACCTCACCCCCGCCGCGACACCGGTGACGATCGCCGTCGTCGACGCCGGCGTCAGCGACCCCTCCTCGCCCCGGCTGCTCGCCGACCGTATCGCCCAGAAGACGGTCGACACCCTCCGGGCGTCCGGCACGACGGCGACCGTGCGCTCAATCGGCCTCGGCCCTCTCGCCACGGACATCGCGCAGGGCATCGCCTCCGGCATGCTCAATCCGGCGGTGCAGTCGGCCATGGAGCTGCTCGCCTCCGCCGACGCGGTCATCGCCGCCACCCCGGTCTACAAGGCGGGTGTCAGCGGCCTGTTCAAGTCGTTCGCCGACCTGATCGACAACGACCTTCTCATCGCCAAACCGATCGTCCTCGCCGCGACGGGCGGCAGCGCACGACACGCCATGGTCGTCGACGAACAGCTCCGGCCGTTGTTCGCGTTCCTCCGGGCGATCCCGATGCCGACCTCCCTGTATGCCGCACCCGAGGACTGGGGATCGACCGACCTGGGCAAGCGCATCGCCCGAGCCGCACAGGAGCTCTCCGTCATGCTGCGCAGCGGAGCCGGCCGGCAGATCGCCGACAGTGAACGGCATCTTCGACCTGCCCGACTTCCCCCAACCGCCCGTCGACCCCGACGAGCCCAGTCGCCTGGCGGTGCCGCGTTACTTCGCCGCTTTCGAGCAGGCGACCGATCTGCCGATCCTGCGGCCGGTGACCGTCACCGCGGTACGGCGTGTGGGCAGCAGCCCCAGCTCGCCGGTTCCCGTGCGCACCATGTCGATGACGTCCTGGGGCTTGAATCCTCCCCTCCCTGAAGGGAGGGGATTCCTGGCTCAGGCTGCCTCTGGGAGCGGCGCTTCCGGAGGTCTTATGCCCTCGACACCAGCCGGGTTGAGACCTGCCCGGACGAGCATCACACGTGCGGAGTTCTTGTCCCTGGCAGAGACGACACCGCACGCGGTGCAGGTGTAGGTGCGCTCGGACAGCGGCAGTGCGTGCTTGGTTCTCGCTCCGCATGATGCGCAGTCCATCGTGGTGTGCGTGGGGTGCACGAGGCGGACGTCCCGCCCGTGCTTGCGGCCCATCTCGATCAGGGCCTGCTTGGTGGCGCCGATCGCGGCGTCAGCGGCCTTGCGGGCCATCGAGGACTTGGCGAGGAACTTCGGCTTGAAGTCCTCGACAGCGATGGCGTCGTGGTCGGTCACGACGCGCTTGGCCCACTTGCGGCCGGTGTCCTGTCTCTGCCGTGCGATCTTCGCGTAGGTCTTCGCACGCCACCTTTTCGCCTCCCGGTAGCCCTTGGAGGCGGCTTGGCCTTTCTTCGGTTTGCGGCGGGCCATCATCCGGTCGTACCGGCTCAGCGTGGCCTGGGCCTTCTTCCCGTGCTGGGCATGGGGGGAGGTCGTGTGCGTCGGAGGTGGTGGTCGCGGTCTCCTTCACGCCCCAGTCCACGCCGAGGACCCTGCCGGTCTCGCGCAACGGCTGCACCTCGGTGGCGACGACGAACGAGGCGTACCAGTGGCCGATGCTGTCCTGGTACACGCGTACCGAGGTGGGGTCGGCGGGCAACTCGCGGCACCACACCACCGTCACGACGATGCCGCCTGCCAGGTGCAGACGGCCGTCCTTGAGCCGGAACCCGCGCTTGGTGTAGTTCAGCGTGGGCAGCGCCTCGCGCTTCTTCTTGTACTTCGGCATCCCGGCCCGGCGGTGCCTCGGCAGCCGGTCCTTGATGTCCTTCTGTGCCTTCGCGCGGGAACGGCCGAAGTCCCGGATGAGCTGCTGCTGCGGCACCGACGAGCCCTCGGCCAGCCATGGCGTACAGGTGCGGGCCTCGGTCAGCATCTTGTCCAGCTGCGCCGGGCCGCAGGTCAGCTTCTCGGCGGCCTCGGGCCGCTCCTGATTGCGGGCGTGGGTCTGTTTCGACTTGGCTACGCACTCGTTCCAGATCCACCGGCACCGGTCCCACTCCGCCATGAGGGTGGTGCGGGCGGTCGACGACACACGCAGCCGGTAGGTGTACCGGGCGTGCCCGGCATCCTCGGCCCTCTGCCGCGTCGTCATGGTGTCACGCTACCACTCCTCAGGCGCCATCAAGCAACTAGTCTGGAGTCATGGATGAGACAACACGTATCACGCTGCGCCTGCCCGTCGACCTCCACGAATGGCTGGTCGCTCAGGCCAAGTCAGCCCGCAGGTCTCTCAACTCCGAGATCGTGTACCGCCTGGAGGTCGAGCGCGACGCTGCTGAGGCAGACGGCGAATCGCCCTGAAGGCGATTCGCCTTTCCCTGCCCTGCTCCGCAGGAGTCCGATTCCTCCCCGGCCTGAAGGCCGGGGCATCCTCGGAAGATTCCGGTGAAGGCGGCCCGGACGCGCACCTGCACCCCGGGATGGCTTCTGCTGAAGCCGCTGACCAGCGAGGTGAGCGGTTCGACGGCCGGGGACGGCATCGCGGCGATGTCGAGCCTGCCGGTGCGGAGTTCCTGGACGGCATCGACGCTGGCCCGCGCGGTCTCCATGCTGCGTACGGCCGCGCGGGCGGGTTCGATCAGTGCCGTTCCCGCCTCCGTGAGGACGGCCCGCTTGCCGATGCGGTGGAACAGGGCGGCGCCCAGATCCCGCTCCAGCGACCGCACCGTCTGCGACAGCGCCGGCTGCGAGACGTACAGCGCCGAGGCCGCCCGGTTGAAACCGCCGTGGTCCACGATCGCGAGGAAGTACTCGAGCTGCCGGATGTCCATGTCGGGATTCTCCGTCAGGACCCGGGGTACGGCCGGGGCTGCCGGCCTGCCGGGCGCCGCCCCCGGTGTAGGCAGACGCAATGTATGCCTCGACCCCTACGGGCCTCCGTCCTACGGCGATGCAGCAAGGCGTGCACGACACATCGGTCAGGACGCGTACCGCGGTGTCCACTGCGCCGCCGAGATCGCGGCACGCAGCTCGGCCTCCGTGGCCTCGGGTGCGACGCCGTCCTCGACCGCGGCCAGCGCCACGGCCAGCGCGATCTCGCGGGCTGCGTCCCGCATGCCCACCAGCGGGGGCAGCAGCGGGGTCACCCCGTCGGAGCCCGCTCGCACCGCGCACTCCCCCACGGCCCGCGCCGCCGCCACCATCATGCGGTCGGTCACCCGGGAGGCCCGGCAGGCGGCCACGGCCAGCCCGACGGCGGGGAAGACGTAGACGTTGTTGGCCTGCGCGACCGGCACTTCGCGCCCGTCCAGCTTCAGCGGCGGGAAGGGCGAACCGGCGGCGACCAACGCCCGGCCGTCGGTCCAGCGGGCGATGTCGGCCGGGTCGGCCTCGGAGTGCGAGGTCGGGTTGGACAGCGGAAGGATCACCGGCCGGTCAACAGTGTCGGCCATCGTCCGCACGATCTCCTCGGTGAACGCGCCGTACGCCGTGGACAACCCGATCAGCACCGTCGGCTTCACCTCGCCCACGACCCGAGCCAGATCGGGCGCACCCGCGCCCCACTCCCGTACCTCCGCGTCGTCGCGCGCGTAGACCCGCTGCTCGGGCGTGAGGTCGCTGCGGGAGCGCACCAGCAGGCCGTCCACGTCGACGAGCCAGAAGCGGTCGGCCGCCTGCTGCTGGGAGAGGCCTTCGTCGACGAGTGCCGTGCGGATCATGTCGACGACCCCGATCGCCGCCGATCCCGCGCCCAGGACCACGATGCGGTGGTCGGTCAGCCGTGATCCGGCGACCTTCGTGGCGGTGCTCAGCGCACCGAGCGCCACGGCCGCGGTGCCCTGGATGTCGTCGTTGAAGGTCAGCAGCCGGTCCTGGTAGCGGCCGAGGATCGGACGGGCGTGGGCGGTCGCGAAATCCTCCCACTGCAGCAGGGTCCCGGGGAGTTCGGCCTCCACGGCGGAGACGAACGCCTCGATCATTTCGTCGTACTCGGCACCGGTGACACGGTGCCGCCTGCGGCCGAGGTAGTGCTCGCTGGCCAGCAGTACCTCGTTGTCGGTGCCGACGTCGAGCAGGATCGGCAGGGTGCGCGCCGGGTGGATGCCGCCGATGGCGGTGTAGAGGCTGAGCTTGCCGATCGGGATGCCCATGCCGCCGACGCCCTGGTCGCCCAGGCCCAGGATGCGCTGGCCGTCGGTGACGACGATGACGTCGACCTCGCGGTTGGGTCGGTTGCGCAGGATCTCGCGGAAGCGGTGCCGGTCCTCGTAGGTAAGGAACAGACCGCGTGGCCTGCGGTAGATCTCGCTGAAGCGGCGGCAGGCCTCGCCGACCGTCGGGGTGTAGACGATCGGCAGCAGCTCCTCCGGATGCCGGGTGAGCAGGTGGTAGAAGAGCACCTCGTTGGTGTCCTGCAGCTGCCGCAGGTAGATGTGCCGGTTGAGCGGCTTGTCGTACGCGAGGAACGCCTCGTACGCACGGTCCGCCTGCTCCTGAAGCGTCTCCGTCGCCGGCGGCAGCAACCCGTCCAGGCCGAGTTCGGCACGCTCCTGCGGGCTGAAGGCGGTTCCCTTGTTGAGCAGTGGATCGGCGAGCAGGGCCGCCCCGTGGGCGCGGGCTGGGTTGGTCGATGTCATGACGTTCCTCGGATGGGCTGGGTGGACGGGTGTCAGGGACGGGGGACGTTGCGCAGGTTGGCGCGCGCCAGGTCGAGCATCTTGCCGACGCCCCCGTCGAGCACGATCCGGCCCGCCGCGAAGGCGAACGCCTTCACTTGACCGGCCGAGATGTGCGGCGGGATCGACAGCGCGTTGGGGTCGGTCACCAGGTCGACCAGGAACGGTCCGTCGTGGGCGAGCGCCTGCTTGAGGCTCTCGACGACGTCCTCGGGCCGTTCGATGCGGATCGCCTCGATGCCCGCGCCGCGGGCGATCGCCGCGTAGTCCACCGGCCCGTGGTCGGTCTCGTGATCGGGCAGGCCTTCGACCAGCATCTCCAGCTTCACCATGCCGAGCGAGGAGTTGTTGAACACAATCGTCTTCACCGGCAGGTCGTGCAACTTCACCGTGAGCAGCTCGCCCATCAGCATGCCGAGTCCGCCGTCGCCCGACATCGAAATCACCTGGCGGCCGCGGTCGGCGAACTGCGCGCCGATGGCGTGCGGCAGCGCGCTGGCCATCGTGCCGTGCAGGAACGAACCGATCACCCGGCGCCGCCCGTTGGGGATCAGATAGCGCGCCGCCCAGACGTTGGACATCCCGGTGTCGACGGTGAACACGGCGTCGTCGGCGGCAAGTTCGTCCAGGACCGAGGCCGCGTACTCGGGGTGGATCGGGATGTGCCGCTCGACGTTGCGGGTGTAGGCGGAGACCACCGTCTCCAGGGACTTGGCGTGCTTGCGCAGCATGCGGTCCAGATAGGAGCGGTCCCGCTTCGCCTCAACCAGCGGCAGCACCGCGCGCAACGTCTCCCGTACGTCGTCGTGGACACCGAGTTCCAGCACCGTACGGCGGCCGAGGTGGCCTGCGTCGTGGTCGATCTGCACGGTGCGCGCCTGCGGCAGGAAGTCGTTGTACGGGAAGTCGGTGCCCAGCAGGACGACCAGGTCGGCGTCGTGCTTGGACAACTTCGACGTGACGCTCACCCTTGCAGCTCACAGCGCCTCGGTGATGCTCGGTGTGGGCCTCGGCCTCGCCTACTCCTCGCTGCCCGGTCCTCGCGACCACCGCGGACACCGTTGGCGGTATCGAGACCCCGACCATGCACGGTTTCCGCGTCTCCTTCCTGATCGCAACCGCTGCCATGGCCGTCGGCCTGCTCCTGGCCCTCTTCCTGCCCCGGTAGCGCCCCGCATCCCGACCGCCCTCTCAGTGAACGGCTCGGACCATGCGCACTGGGGTAAAGGCGCAGGTGAGGTGGCCGAGCACCTACCCGCTCCGCTCGCCTTGCCATCCGGTGGCCCCAGGACCATCGTGGATGGTGCCTGCACCTGCGGCAGGAGAGTTCAGGAAGGCGCCATGGACGGATTCCGCAAGCTGGTCGACCGGCGCGCTTGCCGGCTGACCAGCGCTGATGCGGACATGGCCGCGACCGTCGCGGTGACGGACCGGGACGGCCGGGTGACCTGCTGGAGCAGCGAGGCGGAGGAACTGCTCGGATACACCGCGGCGGATATCATCGGCAGGCCGGTGACCGATCTACTCTCGGCCGACGACACGGTCCTGCACCGCGACGGCCACCCGCTGGATGTCCAGGTGCACCTGCGTCCACTGCTGGACGCCGAGGGGGAGACAGGGTTCCTGCTGACGGCACAGCGCCGGGCGAACAGCGCAGAGCAGCCCGCGGGTGACGCACTGGTGCAGTGCGCGTTCGACCATCTCCCCACCCCCTTCGCACTGTACGACCGCGAGGCCCGGCTGCAGCAGATGAACCTGGCGATGACCCGGATCAGCGGATACAACGGCGAGGAGGAAGTCCGTGGGAAGTTCCTCACCGAGTTCCTCCACCCGGAAGCGTACGAGAACATCGAGCGGCGGATCTTCCGGGTGCTCGAGAGCGGGAAGCCGGAGTCCTTCGAGCCCTTCGTCCGAGCGCCGGGCGAGCCGAGGGCGCACGCCTGGGCCATAGACGTCTTCCCGCTCAGGGACGCGGCCGGCCGGACGCAGGGGGCGGGCCTGGCAGCGTCCGACTACTCCCAGCAGTACGACTCCCGGGAACGGCTCGCGCTGCTGAGCGAGGCCCGCACCCGGATCGGCACCAGCCTGGAGGTGGCCGGCACCGCCCAGGAGCTCGCCGAGGTCGCCGTGCCCCGCTTCGCCGACGTCGTCGCGGTCGACCTGCTCGAGCCCGTCTCCCGAGGTGACCTGCCCGCACCCGTCCTCACCGGCCCGGTCCAGCTGCGCAGGGCGGCGCTGCAGACTGCGTCCCGCATCGCCTGGGACCGCCTCGCTCCGGGTGAGATCAGCCGCCATCCGGCCTCCTCGCCCATCGCCCGGTGCCTGGCCACGGGCCGGGCGGTACTGCACCGCCTCGCGGATCCCGAGGTCGTCCGCTGGTTCACCGAGGATCCCGCCCAGGGGGCGCAGGCCCGCGCGTGCGGGGCGCACTCGCTGATCGCGGTGCCCATCCGCGCCCGCGGCGCCATCCTCGGCGCGGCCCTGTTCGTCAGGTGCGCCACGACCCGTGACCGCTTCGGCCCCGACTGTCTCGCCGTCACGGAGGACCTGGTCGCCCGGGCCGCGATCTGCCTGGACAACGCCCGCCGGTTCACCCACGAGCGCGACATCGCGCTGGCGCTGCAGCGCGCCTTGCTCCCTCACGGCCTGACGGAGCACCAGGCAGCCGAGACGGCCGCCCGCTACCTGCCCGCCGGCGGCGGCGCCCAGGCCGGCGGCGACTGGTTCGACGTGATCGACCTGCCCGGCGCGCGCATCGGCCTGGTGGTCGGCGACGTCGTCGGCCACGGCATCAACGCCTCGGCCACCATGGGCAGGCTCCGCACCGCGGTGCGCACCCTCGCCGACATCGACCTGCCACCCGACGAACTCCTCACCCACCTGGACGACATCGTCAGCCACACCGACGACGAGCAAGGGGCGGATGCCACCGGTGATATCCCCGGCGATGTCGGCGCCCGTTGCCTGTATGCCGTCTACGACCCGCTCCCCGGCACCTGCACCCTGGCCCGCGCCGGCCACCCCGCCCCCTTGCTGGTCCACCCGGACGGCACCAGCACCGTCGTCGACCTGCCCCTCGGGCCCCCGCTGGGCCTGGGCAGCCTGCCCTTCGAGGCGACCGAGATGACCCTGCCCGAAGGCAGCCTGCTGGCCCTGTTCACCGACGGCCTCGTCACCGGCCGCGACCACGACATCGACGAACGACTCTCCACGCTGCGCCGTGCTCTCGCCCAGCCCACCTCCTCGCTCGACACGCTGTGCGACGCCGTCCTGGACGCACTGCACCCCGAACCGCACACCGACGACATCGCCCTGCTCCTGGCACGCACCCACATCCTCGACGAGGACCACGTCGCCTCCTGGGACATCCCCGTCGACCCCGCGGCCGTCGCCCAGGCACGCCGACGCGCGGGCGACCAACTGGCCGCCTGGGGGCTGGAAGAGGCCGCGTTCATCACGGAACTCATCGTCAGCGAACTGGTCACCAACGCCATCCGGCACGCCAGCGGCCCGATCCGCCTGACCCTGATCAAAGACGAGACGCTGATCTGCGAGGTCTCCGACGGCAGCAGCACCAGCCCCCACCTGCGCCGCGCCCGCGTCTACGACGAGGGCGGCCGCGGCCTGTACATGGTCGCCGAACTCACCCAGCGATGGGGCACCCGCTACATCCGCGAGGGCAAGACCATCTGGGCAGAGCAACTCATCCCCACACCAGAGGAGCGTGTACCGGTAACGGGCGGCACATCGGCTACTGCCGTGCGCTCATCCGGGTTGCCGCCGACCTGAGCGTTCCAGAAAGGGAGTTGGGCTGATGCACGCGATTCGTCGAGGTGTCCTCTTTTTTTCATACTCTTCGAGGACGAGTCCGTGAACTGTTCGAACAACTAATGACGCCGCAGTGCGCCCGGCCAGCCACCCGGCCGGGCGCACTCGTACAGGCCTGGCGGCCGAAGGTCAGCCGCGGGTCGGATAGTCGGTGTAGCCGCGGTGGTCACCGCCGTAGAAGGTGGTGGGGTCCGGGGTGTTGAACGGGCCGCCGGCGGCGAGCCGCTTGGGCAGGTCGGGGTTGGCCAGGAACAGGCTGCCGTAGGCGATCAGGTCGGCGATGCCGTCCTCGATCAGCTGCAGCTCCTCCGGGCCCGTGGGGCGCGGGGCGGTGGCGGGGTTGAGGATGTAGGTGGCCGGCCACTGCTTGCGCAGGCGGACAGTCAGGTCGCGGATCCCGGGGACCTCCATCTGGTGCAGGTAGGCCAGGTTCAGCGGGGCGAGCGCGTCTACCAGCGCGGTGTAGGTCTCTTCCCGGTCCGCCGGGTCGGACTCGTCGATGTCCTGCAGGGGCACTCCGGGAGAGAGGCGGAAGCCGGTCTTGTCCGCGCCGATGGCCTCGGCGACGGCCTTGGCGGTCTCCACGGCGAACCGGATCCGGGCCTCCGGCGAACCACCCCAACCGTCGGTGCGCTGGTTGGAGTTCGGGGCGAGGAACTGGTGGATGAGGTAGCCGTTGGCGCCGTGCAGCTCCACGCCGTCGAAGCCGGCCTCGATCGCGTTGCGCGCGGCCGAGGCGTAGTCGGCGATCGTCTCGAGGATCTCAGCCTCGGTGAGCTCCCTCGGCGTCACGAAGTCCTTCGGGCCCTCGTGCGTGTAGACCTGCCCCTTGGCCGCGACCGCGGACGGGCCGACCGGCTGCAGACCCATCAGGCTCGGGTGGCCCACCCGGCCGGTGTGCATCAGCTGCAGGTAGATCACACCGCCCTCGGCGTGCACGGCGTCGGTCGCCTTGCGCCAGGCCGCGACCTGCTCAGCGGAGTGGACACCCGGCGTGTCCGGGTAGCCCTGGCCGACCACCGACGGCTGGACGCCCTCCGTGACGATCAGACCGGCACTCGCCCGCTGCGCGTAGTAGGTGGCCATCAGGTCGGTCGCGCACTGCCCATCCCCGTACGCACGGCTGCGGGTCATCGGAGCCATCACGATGCGGTTGGCCAGGCGCTTGCCATTGAGGTCGTAGGGCTGGAAGGCCGTCGACATGAATCACATTCCTTGTCTCAGAGCGGGCCACCCTTTCCGGCAGCCCATGACGGATGAGCGCTGATCGCGCCGTTTACTGTCCGAACAAGTAAACCGCATGAATCGATCCCGCCGCGCCAGTGATCCACGTCACCTCGCCCCTCCTACGCCCTGCCAACACGGGCCGCCCCCCACAACCCTCGGGTTCACAGCGGAGCGGTAACCTTTCCTTGCTCAACCAACTTCAGACCGCACAACGAGGAAGACATGAGCCAGCCGGAAAGCACGGGCACCAGTCGGTCCGACGCAGCCGAGACCACGGCGTCGGCGGACGCACCCACGCCGCTGCCGTGTTCCGTCGCCGCCCGCACCGTCAGTCACGCGATCTTCCGCGTGGCGCGCCTGCACCGCATGCTCGCCGGGCAGCTGCTGCGCCGCGTCGGCCTCCATGTCGGCCAGGAACTGGTCATGCTGCAGCTGTGGGACCGTGGCCCCCAGCGCCAGACCGACCTCGTCCGCCTGGTCGGCTCGGACGCCGCCACGATGACCCGCACGATTCAACGCCTGGAGAACGCGGGCTTCGTCCGCCGCCGCCCCTCCCCCAGCGACAAGCGGGTCACCATCGTCGAACCCACGGCCGCCAGCAATGCCCTGCGGCACGAGGTGGAGCGCGTGTGGCTCGATCTCGAGGCCAGCGTCGTCGACGGACTGACCCCTGACGAACAGGCCGAAGCCCTCGAGGTCCTGGCCCGGATCGAAGACAACCTGGCGCGGGCCACGGCCACGGCGCAGCACGCCTGAGGGACCGCACCGCGCAGCCAGTGGTCGATCTCCGGCACAGCTTCGGCGTAGAGTCCCTCGTTGCCTTTGAAGTGGTGCGCGAGCAGTCCGTGCCGGCAAGGGGCTGGGGAGGGAAACATGCTGGAGTCGGTGGGGCTGTCGGTCGCCGAGACGGATGTGTACCGCGCGCTGGTCGTCGCCGTCACGGCGTCGGCGGGCGAGGTGTCCACGACGACGGGACTCGACACCCGGACCGCCGAGCGGTTGCTCGGCGCGCTGGAGGAGAAGGGGCTGGCCCGCAGGGTGGAGGGGGCCTCGGGACGGTTCGCCGCCAACCCGCCCGACGTGACCCTGCTGCCGCGGCTCGAACGCCGCGCCGACGAGCTCGGCAAGGCCCGCTCGGCCGTGTCCGAACTGATGGAGACCTACCGGCGCAACGCCTGGATCCGCGACGCGGGTGAGGTGGTCGAGTTCGTCACCGGGGCCGGGGCGCTGCGCCAGCGGCTGCGGCAGGTTCAGGACAGCGCACGCGAAGAGATGCTGTGGTTCTGCAGGGCGCAGTACGTCGCCATGCCGTCCGGCACGAACCAGGCCGAGTTCGACGCCCTGGCGCGCGGCGTAAGCTACCGGGTCCTGTACGAGCAGGCCTTCTTCGACGACACCGGCGGCATGGAGAACATCGTCAGGGCGGTGCGGGCCGGCGAGACCGCGCGTGCTGTGCCGACGCTGCCGCTGCGGATGGCGATCGCCGACCGGTGCCTGGCGATCTGCCCGTTGGCACCGGCCGGTCCGGCGGGTGACCCGCGTGAGGTGACGGCGGTCGTCGTGCGGGGCAGCAGTCTGCTGGAAGCACTTGTCGCGCTGTTCGAGCGGTACTGGGAGATCGGGGCTCCACTGCGGGTGACTCCGGAGGGTCGGATCGGCGCTCACGTGCTGGAGTCCGATGCCGACTCGCCGACGGCCGACGACCAGCGCCTGCTCTCCCTGATGGTCGCGGGCCTCACGGACGAGTCGATCGCCGGGCAGATGGGCGTCAGCAGACGCACCGTCCAGCGCCGCATCCAGCACCTGATGACCATCGCCGGTGTCGCGACCCGCATGCAGCTCGGCTGGCAGGCCGCGCGCCGCAACTGGGTCTGAGTCGGAGAACAGCGGTGCGGCCGACGCACATCGCCGGCCGCACCACCTCTGAGCGGTGGGCCTGTCAGCCCTGCTGCAGGTAGGCCCGTGTCACGGTCTGCCGCACACTGTTGCCGGCGGCGTCCCGGGCGGTGACCCGCAGCGTCACGTACGCGTCGCCGCGCACGCCGGACGGCCGTGTGACGGTCGCCTCGTAGGCGCCTGTCCCTCTGTCACGCAGCGAGGCACGACTCCAGGTACGGCCGTCGTCGTACGACGCCTCGACCTTCATCACCACGCCCTTCGGTGCGGCCAGCCCGTCCTGGGCCCGGACCGCCAGCCGAACGGCATGCGTACGGCCGGACTTGACCTCGTTGCGCTCGTCCACCGGAACGTCGTAGTCGAGCTGGAGCAGCGGGAGCAGCTTCGCCTCGCCGCCGGCCGCGGACCGGAACGACCAGGACGTCTGGGTCGCGGTGCCGTACGCCCACTCCTGCGACGCCCGGCTGGTCGACAGGTCCAGCCGGTAGTCGGCCGCCCCGGCGGGTACCTCGAAGTCCGTCCAGGCGCTGCCCGCCTCGGCGATCTCCTTGCCGTCGCGGAAAAGGACCGCCTTCGCCGTGTCGCCCTGCTGGGAGGCGCCGGCGCCCGTGCCGACGCCGCCACCGTCGCCCGAATTCTCGAGCTTGCGTGACCAGTGCCCGGACGTCGAGTCGGTGAACTCCGGTATGCGCAGGGCGAGGACGCTCCCGTCGCGGACGGAGGCGAGACCGGCGCCGCGCGGGATCGACGGACGCACGACCGATCCGTTCCAGGTCTCCCGCAGCTGCTCACCGGCACGGTAGGTGCGCGGGGCGCTGCGCATTCCGACCGTCAGTTCGCGGTCCTGGCTGATGGTCTCGTGGTGCACCTTGTGCTGCCAGGCGGTGTCCCCCGCGGAGACGTACTCGGTGCGCTCGAAGCCGGTCGGGACGAACCGGGAGTACTGGAGCCAGGCGAAATCCTGGTACGGACGGCGGGCGAACCGCTGCTCGGACGCCCACGGTGTACCGCCGTTGTCGGCGTACGTCGTGCGGATGACGGCGCTGTTGTCCTCCGTGACGGTGTGCACCACCTTGCTGGGGATGCGCTGCGAGGAGACCTGCATGACGTCGTACAGGTACGGACTGCGGGCCGTGCCCGTGAAGTGCACCTGAGTCCTGCGGTCCTTGATGCGGGCCAGTAGCTCGGCACCCGCGTCGGCGCCGATCCTGACGGTGGGCAGCGCCCAGCGGTCGCCGTCGGGCTCCCAACGGGTCCACGGCTGGTTGCTGAAGTGGACGAGGGCCACGGCCGCGACCCCGGCCTCGGCGGCCTTCGTCAGCGTGTCCGGCTCGTGGATGTTGTCGCGGTTGGTCACCACGGCGAGCTTGCCGCGGGCGCGGTCGAAGCGCGGCGCAGAGAGATCACCCGCGTCGACGGCGGTCAGGCGCCGGCCGCGGTCGTCGAGAAGCGGGGACTGCGGCATGTAGTAGGCCTGAAGGTCGATGCCGGACCCGGGGACCTCCGCCCGGAGCAGCGGTGCGACGAGCTGCCAGCGGGAGGCGAACTCGAAGGTTCCCTCGGTGACTTCGGCGGTGGGACTGACGTAGATCCGTTGGGCGCTGTCGAAGTACATGACGCCCTGCGTCAGGCCGACACCGTCGATCTCACGGTGCATCTGGTAGTGCACGATGCCGCGCTGTTCCGCCGGCCGCGGGGTGCGGATCTCCACCTTGGTGGTCTTGCGCTCGTCCAACGTGACCGCCATGTCCTTGGTCACCTTCACCTCGGGCATGATCACATGGCGCAGCTCCGAGCCGTCCGATGCGATGGAGGGAAGATCGAGCTGGTAGGTGCCTTCCTCGACCTCGGCGATGCCCCGGTCCTCGTCGGCGTACCGGACGAACCCGTCGGTCCCCCAGATCGTCGGCAGCGCGCCGGAGCGGTTGCCCTTGTGGTCGTAGGTGGTGACCGTCAGGCGGTGGACGGGTCCCTTGACCAGCAGGCTCAGCGTGGTGTGGACCTTCACCTCGCCGTCGGCGGAAGTGGCGGTCGCATAGCCGTAGTAGGCGCCCCGCTGGAGGCGGGAGGGGTCGACCGTCACGGGCACGTCGACGGTCTGGCCCGCCGCGACCCGCAGCGAATCCGTGCCGGGGCGCACCGCGCCCTTGGCGGCCTCGCGGCCCGCGGTGGTGGCCAGCCGGACGTCGAGCGCGAGCGTGAGGTCCTCGCCGGAGTGGTTGGTGTAGCGGACGTTCGTCGAGCGGGGGGTGCCGTCACCGGTCTCGTACGTACCGAGAGCGACGGTGCCGGTGGCGGTCAGCGGTCCCAGCACGGCGGCGGCGACGTCGACGCGGCCACCGCCCTGTTCGGTGACCTTCTGGCCGACGACCGTGCGGGAGGTGCTGACCAGCGCGTCCTTCAGCCGCTCCGGGCCCCAGTCCGGGTGCCGCTGGGCGAGGAGGGCCGCGACGCCCGCGACATGCGGGGCGGCCATCGACGTACCGGACGCCGCAACGTGGTGCGCGTCGACCGGGCTGCCCATCGTCGTGCCGGCCGCGCGTGCCGCCACGATCCCGACTCCCGGCGCGGTCACATCGGGCTTGACGGCCTTGTCCCCGGCGCGCGGGCCCCGGCTGGAGAACGAGGCGAGGGAGTCGGTGCGGTCGACCGCACCGACGGTGAGGGCCGCGTCCGCGGCGCCGGGCGAGCCGACGGTGCTCTGCCCCTGCTCACCGGCGTTGCCGGCCGCCACCACGAAGAGCGCACCGGTGCTCTCGGTCAGCGCGTTCAGGGCCAGGCTCATCGGGTCCTGGCCGTCGCTGGCGCCCTCCGAGCCCAGGCTCATGTTGACCACCTCGGCGCCCTGGGCAGCCGCCCACTCCATACCGGCGACGACCTGGGACTCGGTGCCGTAGCCGTCGTCGCCGAGGACCTTGCCGATCAGCAGGTCGGCGTCCGGTGCCACGCCCTTGCGCGTGCCGCCGGACGCGGCGCCGCTGCCGGCGACGATCGACGCCACGTGGGTGCCGTGGCCGAAGGCGTCGCCGGTGCCGGAACTGCCGGAGAAGTCCTCGGCCTTGGCGATCCGGCCGGCCAGGTCGGGATGGGAGGCGTCGGCGCCGGTGTCCAGGACCGCGACCTTGACGGACTCGCCCCGCAGCCCGGCCTGCCATGCGGCGGGGGTCCCGATCTGGGCGGTGCTCCGGTCCAGGGACGGACGGACACGGCTGTCCAGCCACACCCTGGGCGTGCCCTGGGCGCGGGCGCCGTCCCCCGAACCGCCGGAAGCCAGCTGCTTCCAGAACGTGCCGAGGTCGTTCTCGGCGACCCGGAGCGACAGCGCCCCGATGCTGTCGAGCCGGTGCGCGGGTGCGCCGTCGTCGGCGAGACGGGTGAGCCGGCTCATGGTGCCGTCCGCCACGCCCTTGCCCTGCTCCACGATCAGCGGCAGCGCGTCGGTGTGCGCCTCGTCGTACTGCTGGGAGACGAGCGCGGTCACATCGAACAGCTCGCGGTCCAGCCGTCCCGTGGCGACCAGGTCAGAGGCGTCCGACGGGATGACCGACAGATGCCCGTCCTGCTCGATGGTGCGGAACAGCACTCCCCGTCGCCCGGTGCCGGGCTCGACGGAGGCTGTGCTCCTGCCCGCGGCACCCGTGGTGACCGTCACCCGGTCACCGGTGATCAGCCGCACGGTCGCGGTCTTCCCCATGGCGGCGGCCCCGGACGGCGCCGCATCCGCGGTGCCGGTCGTTGCCGATACCGGTGGCACGGCGCCGGCGCTCAGCACGAGCCCCAAGGCCGTCGCCACCAGTAGGCGGGTTCTTTTCATTCGGTCCAAGCCCTTCCACTCAGCGCGAAAAGGTGTTCACGCGCTGGACAGAATCCGGTCAGGAAGGGAGACCTGTCACTCAATTCGCGTGGCAGGGATGGGCCTTGTCCCAATGGCGACACGGCGCGGCACATCACGGCAACGACGGCCGGAAGTTGCGGGGGCGCAGCAACGCGAGGCAGGCCCGCATGGCGTCGGCGCACGCCTTGCCGCGGGGAGGCGTGCGGCAAGGGCAGGTCGAGATCACCGTGGACGCCGATCGCCGACCTCGCCGTCGAGATCAGCGATGTTGCCTTTGCTTCACGCAGCTGCAAAACACGGCCGGGAAGCCTGGAGCCCGAACCAGGTGAACGTATGGGGTCACCACACTGACCGGGGTACGCCTACCGGTGCTCGGGGTTCTCGTAGTCGCGGCGGCAGCCGGCGTCCCAGGCGGTGCGCTGGTTGCCGTAGGCGGGGATGCCGCCGAGGTCCTTCAGCGCCCGGGCCAGGTGCAGCAGGTTCCAGGTCATGAAGGTGGTGTTGCGATTGGTGAAGTCGTTCTGCGGGCCGCCCGACCCGGGATCGAGATAGGAGGGGCCGGGCCCGGCCTCGCCGATCCAGCCGGCGTCCGCCTGGGGAGGGATCGTGTATCCCAGGTGCTGCATGCTGTAGAGGACGTTCATGGCGCAGTGCTTGACGCCGTCTTCGTTCCCGGTGATCAGGCAGCCGCCGACACGTCCGTAATAGGCGTACTGGCCCCTGTCGTTGAGCAGGCTGGAACAGGCGTAGAGGCGCTCGATCACCTTCTTCATCACCGAGCTGTTGTCACCGAGCCAGATGGGGCCGGCCAGCACGAGGATGTCGGCCGCCATGACCTGCTCGTACAGCTGCGGCCACGCATCGGTCTGCCAGCCGTGCTCCGTCATGTCGGGCCAGACGCCGGTGGCGATGTCGTGATCGACGGCCCGCAGGACGTCGACCCGCACGCCCTGTGCGTCCATGATGGCGGTGCTGCGGTCGATCAGTCCCTGGGTGTTGCTCGGCTCCGGTGACCGCTTGAGGGTGCAGTTGATCACCAGGGCGCGCAGGTCGTCGTAACGGCCCGGCGCTGCGTCGGCAGCTGGTGACGAAGCGGTCACACGGTCCTCCCATGAAGCACCGACCACCGTGCCGTTCACAGTGGCGCATTGCCGTCCATCTTGTGGCCGGGCCCCGGCTGCCACCACAGCAGTACCGCCGAACGAACAGGTCGAGGACGTTCGGTGCACCATGGAATAGGTGTCCACGCTCGGCTACGTCGTTTGCCGTCTCGATTGATCAGGATCGTGTCAGGAGGACGGAATGTACCGCTCGAGTGAGGGGCTGTACGAGCGGATCCGTCCTGCCCGCCGGGCGTGCCCGGCCGTGTCGGTGCGGACGTCGACTCGGCTGTACCGAGCGAGCCGGACCAGGCGCTCGTGATGGCAGGCGAGAAGGGAGGGAAAGAATCGAGGTTGCCGCACCTCCCCGACCTGCATGTGCGTCTGCGTGCCGAGCTGGGACGGATCGACGACGAACTGCGCTCCCTGCTCGACGCCATGGACCGGCTGCAGGGCCTGCTGGATGCCGTGGTGGCCATCAGCCGGGAGGTGGAGCTGCCTGCGGTGCTGCACCGCATCGTGACCACCGCCATGGACCTGGTCGGTGCCCGTTACGGGGCGCTGGGCGTACTGGACGAGTCCGGAGAGCGCGTGGAGCAGTTCATCACTGCCGGCCTGTCCGAGCAGGAACGCGCTGATCTGGCCGGGACCGACTTTCCTCGCGGTCTGGGTGTTCTCGGGCACCTGATCCGCCACCCCGAGCCGCTGCGGGTCGACGACATCTCGGCTCATCCGTCCTCCGTCGGGTTCCCGCCCGGCCACCCGCACTTGCGCACCTTGCTCGGCGTCGCCATCAGTGTTCGCGGCGAGATCTACGGTGACCTCTACCTCTCCGAGCGGCTCGACGAACAGCCCTTCGACGTCCACGACGAGAACGTCGTCGTTGCCCTGGCCAGCGCCGCCGCCATCGCGATCGAGAACGTCCGCCTGTTCGAACGGGTTCGGCACGGAGCCGAGCAGTTCCAGCGGCTTCTGTTGCCGACGCTGCCCGACCTGCGGCCTTTCACCGCCGCCGCCGTCTATCGGCCCGCTGCCGAGCCCAGTCGACTCGGCGGGGACTGGTACGACGCCGTCCCGCTGCCCGAGAACGTTGTGGCCGTCGTCATCGGTGACGTGGTCGGCCACGATCTGCACGCCGCGGCCGCCATGGCCTCCACCCGTAACATGCTGCGCGCTCTGCTGTTCGACCGGGGCAATCCGCCGGGCGCCATCCTTGCCCAGCTCGACCGCACCCTGCAGGCCATCACGCACAATCCCGTCACGACCACCACCCTGGCGCGCATCGAACCGGAGGAACCGGGTTGGCGACTCCACTGGAGCACTGCGGGGCATGTCCCACCGCTGCTGATCACCCCTGAGCGCGGAGCGGAATTTCTGTTTGCCGAGCCCGGGCTGCCGCTCGGGGTCGACCCCGAGCAGCCCCGCCCCGACCACTCGCGCTTCCTGCCCCGGGGCGCCACCGTGGTCTTCTTCACCGACGGGCTGATCGAGCATCCTGACCATCCCATCGACGAGAGTCTGAACGAGTTCGCCGAGCTCGCCACCGGGTATGCCGCCCTGCCCTTGCAGGAGTTCGTTCAAGCACTGGCCGATCACCATCCCAGCGACGGTCACGACGACATGGCCGTGCTCGCCCTGCGCACCCCGCAGGCCTGAGCCCCGAGTCTGCCGACGCCGTAGCGGTGCCGTGGAGGAGCCGGGGGATCCGACGGATGATGGAGTTCGGTGACTGATGCGGAGGTCGCCCCATGACTGTCGCGCGGCATGAACGGCTCCGGCGCGGTGGTGTGACTGCTCTGGAGATCTGCGCCGTTGCCGGTTTGTATTACGGCTCGGCCAAGCTGGGACTGTTCCAGCAGTTGGTGCGCGGCCAGGTCACCCCGCTATGGCCGCCGACCGGGGTCGCCCTGGCGGGCCTGCTCCTTCGCGGCCCGCGGATCTGGCCCGGGATCGCGCTCGGCGCGTTCCTGGTCAACGTCTCGCTCGGGCCGTCGATCCCGGCCGTGCTCGCGATCGTGGCGGGCAATACCCTCGCACCCGTCGGCTCGTACCTGCTGCTCCGCCGTACGGGATTCCGGAGCGAAATGGACCGTTTGCGGGATGCGCTGGCACTGATCTTTCTCGGTGCTTTCACCGGGATGCTCATCAGTGCCACGGCAGGCAGCGGGACCCTGGTCCTCGCCGGTGTGCTGAGTGCCGACGAGTTCTGGCCGACGTGGTCGGTGTGGTGGACGGGTGACGCGATGGGTGTCCTGGTGGTTGCGCCGGTCTTGCTCGTTCTCCGCTCGGCACACTGGCCGAGGAACGTGCGGCTGTCGCGTTGGGTGGAGGGATTGCTGCTTCTGGCAGCCGTTGTCTGCGTCGGCTTCCTCGAGGTCAACAGAACGCCGCTGCTGTTTCTCGGCTTCCCGTTGCTGATCTGGGCGGCCTTCCGCTTCCAGCTGGCCGGGGCGGCGCCCTGCGCGCTGGCCGTGTCGACCTTTGCGATCATCGCCGCTGCCCAAGGGGCAGGCCCGTTCGCCGGTCATGACCTGCTCACCAACATGATCACTCTGCAGGCGTTCAACGGCTCTGCCTCGCTGACCGCGCTGCTGCTCGGGGCCGCGGTCAGCGAACGCAACCAAGCCCACAAGGAGATCGAGCGGGCCTGCGCACAGCTCGCCGACATGGTCACGGAGATCGCCGCCGGCCGCCGCCGCCCGACGCTCCGCGACGGCGAGGGCGAGGGCGAGAAGGAAAAGAAGGGCGGACGGACCCCACGACCGGCGTGATCAGTCGACACGGGGTCTTCCTACGGGGCGAGCCCGGCCCGCTCGCAGGCGGACCGGAGTTCCCGCGTGCAGATCTGGTCGATGGTGTACACGCCGTCCTTGACGAGTGTCTGCTTGATGTTGTCGACCGTCACGGCGCGCGGAGTGAGCAGGACGGACGGGATGTGCTTCTTGGTGGGGCTGTCCGTCGTCGTCGTGGCGACTTCCTGGAGTTCCTCACCGCGGCCCAGGGCGACGGCCATGGCGGCGGCTGCGGCGGCTTGCGCTCTGAAGGATTTGTACACCGTCATGTACTGCTCGTCCTTGACGATGCGTCGCACGGCGTCGAGGTCGGCGTCCTGACCGGTGACGGGCGGAAGGTCCCTGACACCGGCCTTCTTGAGAGCGGAGATGACGCCTGCGGCTATCGTGTCGTTGGCCGCCAGGACGCCGCCGATCCGGTCCGGGCCCAGAGCCGCGATGGCCGCGTCCATGTTGGCGTGGGCGTTGTCCGTGCTCCAGCCCACCGTGTCGTAGGACCTGCCGATTTTGACCTTGCCCTTGAGTACGGACAGCGCGCCCCTCCTGTACCACGCCGCATTGGGGCTGGTCGGATCGCCGTTCATCATGACGACGTTCCCGCCGTCCGCCCTGTCGCCCATGGCCGTCAGGAGCGCCTCGCCCTGGAGCCTGCCGACCTGCCCGCCGTCGAAACTGACATAGCCCGAGATCGGGCCCTCGGCGAGCCGGTCGTAGGCGATGACCTGTACGCCCGCCTCGTGCGCCTCCTGGATCGACGAGCGCAGCGCTCTGGTGTCGGTGGCATCGAGGATCATGACCCTGACGCCCTTGGTGATCATGGACATCATCTGTTGCCGCTGCCGTGCCGCGTCGTTCTCGGCGTTGGCGTACTCCATGGTGCAGCGGGGACACAGCTGCTTCAGCCGCTGCTCGATCAGCGGCTTGTCGGAGTGCTCCCAGCGGGGAACCGCTCGGCTCGGGAGCAGCAGACCGACGCGGAAACTGTCCGTGCCCGCGTCGTCGTCTTCTCCGCAGGCGGTCAGGGACATCGTCATGAGTCCCGCGACGAGGGCCGCGACGGCGCGCCACACACGGGTACTCATGGCAGACCTCCTCGTTCCGTCGGGAGGTCCGAGTCCGAGGGAGCCGGCTCGCGCCGGGGCACCGCGATCTCGCTCCACACCTGCTTGCCGCCGGCCACCGGCACCGAGCCGAAGGACTCCGACATCGCCTCGACCAGGAGCAGGCCTCGCCCGCCGGTCGACTCCCAGTCCACGATCACCGGCTTGGCGGGCGCACGCGGCGAGGCATCGTTGACGCTGACGCGCAGCCGGTCCCCGCGGAGTATCAGGTCGACGTGGACCGGACCGCCGGTGTGCACCAGGGCGTTGGTGACCAGTTCGGACACGACCAGCAGCACCGCATCGGCTCCCTCTTCGACCTTCCACCGACGCAGCGTGCGCGCGGTGAAACGGCGGGCGTGCATCACCGCGTCGGGCAGCCGCCACACCGCCCAGCCGGCCCGTATCGGCCGGGTCTTCATGCCGTCGTAGCGCAGCAGCAACAGTGCCACGTCGTCCTCACGACGGCCGATGTCGCCGAGCAGTTCGTCGGCCATCCTCCCCGGATCGGCAGGATCGGCCGCACCGAGCGCGGTGCGCGTCCGCCGCAGACCCTCGTCCAGGGGCAGGTCGGCGGCCTCGACCAGGCCGTCGGTGACCAGGGCGAGCACCGTGCCGGGGGCCAGTGCGCATGCGGTCATGGGGTACTCCGCATCCGCGATGATGCCCAGCGGGGGCCCGCCCTCGACGTGCACCTCCTCGGTACGGCCGTCGGGATGGCGTAGCAGCGGTGGCAGGTGCCCGGCCCGGACGAACAGGACGTTGCCTTCCTCCATGTCCAGTTCGGCATAGCAGCAGGTGGCGAACAGGTCGGTCTCCATACCGACGAGCAGACGGTTGGCGTGTGAGACGACCACGTCGGGCGGGTGGCCCTCCACCGCGTAGGCCCGCACCGCGGTACGCATCTGACCCATGATCGTCGCGGCTCCGGCGCTGTGTCCTTGCACGTCACCGATGACCAGCGCCACGCGTTCCTCGGAGAGATCGATGACGTCGTACCAGTCACCGCCCACCTGCAGCCCCCGCCTGGCGGGCAGATAGCGGGCCACGGCCGTCCCCCCGGGCAGCACGGGGAGGCGCCGGGGCAGCAGACTGCGCTGCAGCATCGTCGCGAGTTCCTGCTCGGCGTCGTGCTCGTGCGCACGCTTGAGGGCCTGACCGACCAGCGCCGCGGTGGCGGTCAGCAGGGACCGCTCCTCGGGGACGAACTCGTGCGGCCGATCCCAGCCGACCAGGCACACGCCTGCGACCCGGCCCTTGGCAGGGAGCGGCAGGACGGCCAGACCTCCGGTGCCGATCCCTGCAAGTCCGGGTTCGAAGGCCGTCCCGGCGGGCCACAGATCCACGCGTCCGTCCCGCAGGGCCAACTGAAGTGTGGGCAGCGCGCTGACCGGTGCGTCGGGCCACTCCGAACGCCACTGGGGACGCCATATCTCCGGCCAGGCGGCGGGCTGTGGCGGGTCGAGCAAGGTGACCATGAGCCGGTCGTCCTGCAAGTCGGCGAGCGCCACCCGGTCGGCGCCCAGCGGCTCACGCAGCGCGGTGACCATCACCCGGCTGACGTCACGAACGGTTGCCGCATCGTCGAGTGCGGCGGTCAGCCACTGGATCCTGGACACGTCGTCGTCGCCCCGCCGCTGGACCGAGGTCGCCGTCACCACGCCCAGCACCTGCTCCGGCCGGTCGTCCGCGCTCGCCACCACCCGGCTGCTCAGGCTGAGCCAGCGGATTTCACCAGTGGAGCAGCGGACACGGAACTCCAGCTCCCGCCGGACCGACGGCTGGGTGGACGGCTCCAGTACCGACATCAGCGCGTGCATGTCCTCCGGGAAGGCATGCGCGAGCAGGGTCTCCGCCTTGCCGTCGAAGTCGTCCGGCGCGATGCCGACCAGCTCCAGCAGGGTCTCGTCCGCCTCGATCAGGCCCGTGTCCGGCACCAGGACGAAGGAGCCGACACGCAGACTCCGCAGGGCGGGAGCGAGCAGCGACGACGGCGTGGTGCGGTCGGTCCCGGCCTGGAGCACGCCGACGACGGCGTCGGCGTAGCGCTCCAGGAATCGCCGTTGCTCGGCGTCGAAGCCGCCCGGGGAACTCCCCAGGACGACGAGGCAGCCCAGCCGCGTGCTCCCGGTCCGGAGCGGCAGCGCGCCGAGCGACGCCTCCGCCGGCGGCGGTGTCGGCCCGCCTGCGGAGTAGGAGGCGAGTTCGGCGGAGTTCAGCCACAGCGGCTGGTCGGTGCGGAAGGCTTGCGCGGCAGGTGCGTCACCGGACAGGGGCAAGGACTCCGGCAGCCGGTAACGGGAAGGGGCGCATCCAGCCGTTTCCACCAACCGCAGTTCTTCGCTCCCGATACCGGGCACATAGACCGCTGCCAGCTCCGCTGCGGCGAACGTCAGGGCCCGATCGCTCATGGCGGCCGCCGGCTCCGGAGGCGGAGAACCTGTGCCTGCGGCGCCGGTCCCGGATGCCCGCAGCTCCGTGGCGCCGGGCCGGGCAGGGCCGTCATGAGGCATGTCCGCCACCTACCTCCCGTCCATGCCGCAGATGCCGACAAGCTCGGGGCAGTCACGTTCCAGAATCGCATATGCGGACCAACCGGACAGAGTCCCTTCAGCCATCGTGGCAGGCCTGGCAGCCCGGGTCACCGGTCCCAGAGCGGGTGCCCGGCGTCGAGTAGCGATGGCCGTTTCCGCTGCGTTCGCAGATCACCGCAGCCGGTGTCACACTGACGACGTGGCCGTCTCGCCACTTCCACGCGGTGCGTTCCACGTACGCGTGGCATGGTGAGGAGGCCGGGTGTCGCCATGCTCGATGAGGTAGCCGCCGGTGCTGGGCTGGTCGGGCCGAGGCCCCACCCCGCCGGGGTGGGGCGACGTCGCTTTGCGACCGCCCGAGCCGCTCCGTGCCGACGTGGCCATCCGGCTCAGCGAGGCCTGTCCCACCGGGCCCTCCACCGTGCGGCCCGGCCGAATTGCGGACGAAGCCTTGACGCCGCGATGCACACGCCTCGATGTCCCACGCGCGCGGCAACGCCGACGGGGCGCGGTACCGGGAACCCGTAGGAGGTCTCTCACATGAAGGCCTGGACACGGGATGCGGCCATCGCCCTGACCGCGGTGTCGACGGCCCTTGCCCTTGCGGCCTGCGGGCCGGGCACCGGGAACAACTCGAACGGCGGAAACGGGCCGGAGATCGGTCTGCTGCTGCCGGACGCCACCACGGCTCGTTGGGAGACACAGGACAGTCCCTTCTTCAAGAAGAGGATCAAGGAGCTGTGCGCCGACTGCACGGTCGAGCACGCTAACGCCAAGGGCGATGTGGCTACTCAGCAGCAGCAGGTGAACGCCATGATCACCAGGGGGGTGGATGCGATGGTGCTCGTGGCTGTGGACGCCAGATCGCTCGCCCCCGCGGTCACGAAGGCGGCCGACGCCGGCATCCCCGTGATCGCCTACGACCGCCTCGCGGAGGGCCCGATCTCGGGTTATGTCAGCTTCGACGGTGAGGAGGTCGGCAGGCTCCAGGGCAGGGCGCTGCTGCGGGCCATGGGCGACAGGGCGGACGGCGGCCAGATCGTCATGATGAACGGCGACCTCAGCGACCCCAACGCGATCTCGTTCAAGAAGGGCGCGCTGTCCGTGCTCGATGGAAGAGTGAAGATCAGCAAGGCGTACGACACATACCAGTGGAGTACGGAGGCGGCGAACACGAACATGTCCGGCGCCATCTCCGCTCTCGGCGCCGAGAACATCGACGGGGTCTACGCCGCCAACGACAGTCTCGCTGCCGGCTGCATCACCGCCCTCAAAAGCAACAAGGTCAACCCGCTGCCCCCCGTCACCGGGCAGGACGCCGAGCTCGCAGCCGTGCGGCGTATCGTCGCGGGCGATCAGTACATGACCGTCTACAAGCCCTTCCGGCCAGAAGCTTCCGCCGGCGCCGACATGGCCGTGGCCGCCGCCCGAGGTGAAAGCCTCGACCCGGTTGCCACGGACACGGTGAGGAGCAGCAGTGGAAAGGCGGTTCCGGCCGTCATGCTGACCCCGGTGTCCGTGACCGTCACCAACATCAAGGACACCTTGGTGGAGGACGGCGTGTACACCGTCCAGCAGATCTGCACCCCCCCACTCACGTCCGCCTGCAACAGGGCCGGGTTGGCCTGACGCGCCGGTTCCGACCTGGCCCGGGCTCCGGAAGGAGATGGTTTCCGTGCCGGCTCCCCCCTTGCTGGCACTGCACGGGGTGTGCAAGCGCTTCGGTGTCGTCGAGGTCCTCACAGACATCGAGCTGGAAATCCACGCCGGCCAGGTCGTCGCTCTCCTCGGCGACAACGGGGCCGGTAAGTCCACCCTGGTCAAAGTGATCTCCGGCGTCGCCCCGGCGGACAAGGGCGTGATCAAGTGGGAGGGCGGGACGGTCCACATCAGGCGCCCCCATGACGCCCGGGACCTCGGTATCGCCACCGTGTACCAGGACCTGGCGCTGTGCGGGAACCTCGATGTCGTCGGCAATGTGTTCCTCGGACGGGAGATCCGCAGGTTCGGATTCCTCGACGAGATGGAGATGGAGCGCCGCACCAGGCGTCTGCTGGAACGCCTGACCAGGAACGTCCCCGATCTGCGCGCCCCCGTCGTCTCACTGTCCAGCGGCCAACGCCAGACGGTCGCCATCGCTCGCTCGCTCCTCGGCGGCCCACGCGTCCTCCTCCTGGACGAACCCACCGCAGCTCTGGGATTCGAGCAGACCACCGAGGTGCTGGACCTCGTCGACCAACTGCGTGACAGCGGCGTGGGAGTACTGCTCATCAGCCACAACCTGGGCGATGTCAAAGCTCTCGCGGACCGGGCCGCCGTACTGCGGCTCGGTCGCAACAACGGCTTCTTCGACGTGAACACCGCGTCCCAGGAACAGATCATCTCCTCCATCACCGGCGCCACCGAAAACGTGCCCCGCCGACCGGCCACCCGGGACGCGGTGTGGTGAAAGGACTGCGCAACATGGCGGACAACACGCGGACCGCCCCCGCCGCACCCACCCCCGAGGCCCGTCCTCCGCACCCCGGGCGGGCCGCCGCCCGTGCCGTGGAGGGCTGGGTGGGCGTCCTCCGGCGCAAGCTGAGCGCCGGCGAACTGGGCTCACTTCCCGTCGTCCTGGTTCTTGCCGCAGTCTGGATCGTCTTCCAGTCCCTCAACCAGAACTTCCTCTCGCCCCGGAACCTGTCCAATCTCAGCGTGGACATCGTGGGTACGGGTCTGATCGCGGTCGGCATCGTCTTCGTACTGCTGCTCGGTCAGCTCGACCTGTCGGTCGGCTCGATCAGCGGGCTCGCGGCGGCCGTCTTCGCCGTTCTGAACGTGAACAACGGCGTACCTGAATGGCTCGCCCTCATCCTCGCGGTGCTCGCAGGTACCGCGGCGGGAACCATCCAGGGCTTCTCCTTCGCCAGGACCCGGGTACCGGCCTTCGTCGTCACACTCGCGGGGCTGCTCACCTGGAACGGCCTCATGCTCTACATCCTCGGGACCAGCGGCACCGTCAACCTCGACGAGAACGGGCTCGTCGCCAAGCTGACCAACTATTACTTCACCAACGACGCCGCCGCCTACGCGGTAGCGGCGGTCGGCGCGGGCCTCGTCTTCTTCATGCCCTACCAGGACATGCGCCGCCGCAAGGCCGTCGGCATGCCGCACCGTTCACTTCGGGGAATCGCGGTGCGCACGGGAGCGGTGGCCGTGATCGCGTTCGCCGCCGCGTATCTGCTCAACCAGTTCCAGGGTCTGCCGCTCGCCCTGCTGATCTTCCTCGTGGTGGTGGCCGGCCTGGACATCGTTCTCCGCCACACGCACTACGGGCGACAGGTCTACGCACTCGGCGGCGGCGTCGAGGCGGCCCGTCGCGCCAGCCTCAGGGTGACGCAGGTGCAGACGGCAGTGCTCGCGGTCTCGGGCACCATGGCCGCGATCGGCGGCCTGTTCCTGGCCTCCCGTATCACGTCGGTGAGCCAGAGCTCAGGTTCGAGTGTCCTGCTGGTCAATGCCATCGCAGCGGCCGTCATCGGGGGCACCAGCCTGTTCGGAGGACGCGGCACGACCTGGTCCGCGGTGCTCGGCATGCTGGTCATCCAGTCGATCGCCTCCGGCATGGCGATCACGGACATCCACACTGCCGTGCAGTTCATGATCACGGGCGGGGTGCTCTTCGCCGCGGTGGTCTTCGACGCCCTGTCACGACGCTCGCAGGAAGCGCATGGGCGGGCTTGATCCGTCCGGTTCCCGGCACACGTTTCGCACATCAGGGTTGTGGCCCCTCCCCCTTGTGGCCCCTCCCCCCCGACACCGAAGCGGCCCCGGCCCCTGCACAGGTGCAGGGGCCGGGGCCGTCGGTCGAGCGTTGGGCAGGCCTTGCACCTGCATCTTCCCGCGGGGAGCGGGACGTCTTGCCTTGGACCACCAACGCACGGCCCGCCGCACGAGGTTCGGCGGCGCGTCCGAGATCCACGCTAGGGCGGGCGTGCCCGGAGCGCGCGGTGATGTCGGCCGATCGGGTGAGGCGGACACGTGGCGGGTCCTGGGATCGAGCCCCGGTGGGCGGCACTTGCCGCCCACCGGGGAGGCGGCATCAGGAGTTGGGGCACTCCTTCCATGCCAGGTGGTAGACGGTGCTGATGTCCCCGTCGGTCGAGTCCATCGTCATGAAACTGCTCTTGGCGGGGTCGGAGGTGCCGGCGCTGACCCGCAGCTCGGTGTTGATGTTGAAGTTGCGCTGGACACCGCACGGCGCCCAGACCAGCTGGGCCCAGTCCGTGGTGTCGGTGGCCTGCCAGTTGTCGCTGTAGGGGCCGCTGAAGGGGTGGTTCTTGAAGACCGTGTTCGAAGAGCCCTGGAAGTAGTACGAGGCCCGCTGAACGCCACTGGCACCGGGCTGGAGCGAGGCGAAGCCCCGGTAATCGGCGCTGGCGATGGCGTACGTGAAGCCCTGCGGCACATGGACGACCAGGTTGAGCTGACAGTTCTTGCGGAACGCCGTGGGCTCGGCATTGCCGCCGACCTGAGCGAGGTATTCGCTGTAGGTCACCGTGAAGGCCGTGTTGTCCGCGGAGACGGCGACGGCGGCGGTGCCCTGCGGGCAGCCGGAGCCATTCACCGTGGCGATCTTGATGACGATCCGGTCCGGGGGCGGGTCGACGAACCCGGACGACGGGTCCTGTGCGGGTACCGCGGTGGCGAACAGAGCGGCGATCGCACTGCTCAGGAGCAGCCCAGCAGCCATGGTTCTCCCTTCTGGTACTTCCGTGCGGGGGGTGGCGACCATGCAGCGCTCCAGGCATGCACATGCCAATCTGCAGCGACTCGAAGAGAAACTGTGGACAACCTGTGAATGCCGGGAGCGCTCGCAGCGTACGTATCCAGGCATCGGGAGGCCAGAGCGATGTCCGGCCATTCCGCAGGCACAGATGCCGCTCAGACCCGCCCGTGGGTGAAGAGCTCCCCCGCGTGTTCCAGCACGAATCGGGCTACCTGCCTGCCCAGCTCGATGCCCGCCTCGTCGGCCGATCTGGTGTGGATGCCGGAGAGGATGCGCGCCTCGACGTTCTCGTCCGAGAGTTGCCTCCACATGGTGTACGTCCTTCTCACGCCTGGCGCGGTGGGGCTGGTCAGGTCGAAGGGGGCGGTGCGTGCCCCGAAGAGTGCCGACAGTACGGCCTCCGCGGCCCCTGAGTAGGTGGTGTGGCCGCTCGGGTGGTCGGGATGGGCCGGCGTGGTGTGCAGCGGCGTCCAGTTCGGGTCCGGGTCGATCGCTCCGGTGCGGATCGCGGTGACCGGACGCCATCGTGTGTGGGCGTACTTGCTGTCGGAGGTCGCCACCTGCGTGTCGACCAGGGCGACGTGGAACAGGGCGATCCACCGTGCCTGCTCGGCCGTTGCGTGCAGGGAGCGGGACAGTGCCACGCGCAGCGGCTCGGTGTAGAGGGTGAGGGAGGAGCCGAGCCAGAAGTTGGCCGTCTCCGTCTGGTGCGCGCTGCGCACCGTGCTGTCCGCGGCGCCGTAGGCGCGTACCTCGGCGAGGTCGGCGGCGTAGCGGCGGGAATCCAGCACCGGCGGCGGGCCGAGCCGGAACTGGCTCGGGGTCCTGAGCAGGAAGGACTTGGCCAGACGGTTGCCGTACTGCGTCGCGGGCGCATACGCCGGTGGCGTCGGCTGCCACCGGCCGGGCGCCGGGGCCGGCACCGGGTAGGGGGCGTTGACCGAGGCGGGATCGAGGCCGTCGCCCTGCCGGGAGTCGAGGACGAGCCGGGCCTCGCGTCGTCCAGCCGCGATGCCGCGGTCTCGGGCCTCACCGTCGGGCAGTGACGCGAGCGTCTGCCGCAGCGTCGTGTCGAGATGCTCGGTGCGACTCGGGGCCAGGGTGACCAGCGTGTGATGTACGGCCGCGGCGAGCGCCGCTTCCCGGTATGCGGCGCGGTCGACGCCTCCGGGCACGCTGCGGGTGGCGCGGGCCGCCGCGAGCCAGGCGATGGCCCAGGTGCGGCTGTTGGTGACCTGGGTGGACGCTCCGGCCGCCGCGAGGGTCTCGGCCGTGGCGTCGTACCAGGTCAGGACGGTGGAGGTGCGGTCGGCCGCGGCGGCCTGCGGGACGGCGGCGAACGCGGTGAGTACGGCGGACGCGCCGAGGGCGACGATGGTGCGGCGGGTGGGGAGGGATCCGGGCGGGGTCACGCGTACTCCTTGGGTGAGGCGGGGACGGCGGTGGGACGCGGCAGTCCGTAGTGCTCGCGCAGGGTGGTGCCGTCGTACGTGGTGCGGAACAGTCCGCGCGCCTGCAGGATCGGCACCACCTGGTCGGCGAAGAGGTCGAAGCCGCCGGGCAGCCAGGGCGGCATGATGTTGAAGCCGTCGGCGGCTCCCTGCTCGAACCACTCCTGGATCTGGTCGGCGACCTGTTCCGGTGTGCCGGTGACGACGCGGTGGCCGCGCGCCCCCGCGAGGCGGTGCAGAAGCTGGCGCACGGTGGGCTGTTCGCGGTCGATGATGTCGAGGACGAGCTGGAAGCGGCTGCCGTTGCCGCGTTCGCCGCCGGTCTCGATGAGCCTGCGGTGTACGGGGCCGTCGAGCTCGTCGGCGCTGAGCCGCAGGCCCAGCAGCCGGTGGAGCAGGTGGAGGGAGTACTCGGGCTGGGTGAGGTCGTTGAACTCCTCGTGCAGCGCGCGTGCTTCCGCCTCGGTGGACCCGATGAAGGGGCTGATGCCGGGCAGGACCAGAACCCGGTCCGGGTTCCGGCCGAGGGCCGCGGTCCGCGCCTTGAGGTCGGCGTAGAACTCCTGGCCGCTGCGCAGGGTCTGGTGGGCGGTGAACACGGCCTCGGCGTGGGCCGCGGCGAAGGAACGGCCGTCCTCGGACGATCCCGCCTGGACGTAGACCGGGCGGCCCTGCGGAGAGCGGGGCAGGTTGAGCGGTCCGCGCACCTTCAGATGGCGGCCCGTGTGGTTGATCTCGTGGATGCGGTCGGTGTCGGCGAACAGCCCGCTCTTCTGGTCGGCGACGAGGGCCTCGTCCTCCCAGCTGTCCCACAGCCTGGTGACGACCTCGACGAACTCCCGTGCCCGGTCGTACCGTTCGGCGTGCACCGGGTGCGCGTCCAGGCCGAAGTTGCCGGCGGCCTGCGGCGCACCGGTGGTGACGATGTTCCATCCGGCGCGTCCCCGGCTGAGGTGATCCAGCGACGCGAAGAGCCGGGCCAGATTGTACGGCTCGGTGTACGTGGTCGAGGCGGTGGCGATCAGCCCTATGCGCTCGGTGGCCGCGGCGATCGCGGACAGCCAGGTGAACGGCTCCAGCCGGAAGCGGCTGGCGTAGCGCACGTTGTCGGCCAGGGACGGGCCGTCGGCGAAGAAGACGGCGTCGAGCGTGGCCTGTTCGGCCCGGCGGGCGAGGTCCTGGTAGAAGCCGATGTCCAGGATTCGGCCGGGGTCGGTGCCGTGGTAGCGCCAGGCGGCCTCGTGGTGGCCGCCCGGGTAGACGAACAGGTTCAGATGCAGCTTCCGGGCGCTCATGCCGCGCTGTCCTCTTCCATGAGGTCCACTCCGAGTTGAACGAGCAGCCGGCCGCGCAGTGCCGCGTGCTCGGTGCTGCCGTGGCGGCGTGGCGCCGACAGCTCCACGGGAACGTCGGCCGCGATCCGGCCACGGTCGAGCACGACGACGCGGTCGGCCAGAGCGATGGCCTCGTCGACGTCGTGCGTGACCAGGAGCACGGCGGGCCGGTGCCGCTCGCACAGGCGCTTGAGCAGCGCGTGCATCCTGATCCGGGTGAGTGCGTCCAGCGCGCCGAACGGTTCGTCGGCGAGGAGCAGTTGCGGCTCGCGTACGAGGGAGCGGGCGAGGGAGACACGCTGCTGCTCGCCACCGGACAGCTCCACCGGCCAGGCCTGCTCGCGGCCGGCCAGGCCGACTTCGGCGAGGGCGGCCCTGCCGCGCTCCTCGGCGAGCGGCCCGTTCAGGCCGAGGACGACGTTGTCGAGCAGCCGTTTCCAGGGCAGCAGCCGTGCGTCCTGGAAGACGACGGAGACATGCTCGGGGGCGGTGAGGTCGCCGCTGCCCGCCACGTAGTGGTCGAGCCGGGCCAGCGCGCGCAACAGGGTGCTCTTGCCGGATCCGCTGCGCCCGAGCAGGGCCACGAACTCTCCGGGGGCGATGGCCAGGTCCAGTCCGTCCAGCACCCTGCGCTGCCCGAAGGAACGCACCAGGTTCTCGATCCGGACCGTCGGGCGGCCGTCGGTGTCATTCAGCCCGCCAGGGTGCGTCGCCATGACAGGGCCCTCCTCTCCACGAGCCGTACGAGGGCGTCGGAGACGAGGCCGAGCAGACCGTAGACGACGAGTCCGACGATGATGATGTCGGTCTGTCCGTAGGTCCGCGCGAGCTCCATCATGTAGCCGATGCCGCTGGTGGCGTTGACCTGTTCGACGACCACCAGGGCGAGCCAGGCGGCGGTCACCGCAAATCGCATGCCGAGCAGGAAGCCGGGGAGGGCCCCGGGCAGGACGACATGGCGGACGAAGCCGAGCCTGCTGAGCCGTACCGTCTCGGCGAGTTCGGCGTAGCGGTTGTCGATGGTGCGCAGTCCGTTGTGCGTGTGGATGTAGATCGGGACGAAGACGCCGAGCGCGATCGTGATCACCTTCATCGTCTCGCCGATGCCGAACCAGAGGATGAGCAGCGGGATCAGCGCCAGCGAGGGGATGGCCCGCTTGATCTGCACGGGGCCGTCGATCACCGCCTCGCCGAGTCGGCTGAGACCGGACACGAGCGCGAGGACGAGCCCGGCGAGCACGCCGAAGAGCAGTCCGAGCAGGGCGCGTTGGGCGGAGGTGGCGAGGTGGGACTGGAGCCGTCCGTCGGCGACGAGATCGCCGGTGGTCTGCGCGATGATCCACGGTGCCGGCAGACTGCGGGCGTCGATGAGGCCGAGGCCGGAGCCCGCCGCCCAGAGCGCGAGCAGCAGCAGTGGGCCGATCGCCCAGCCGTAGGGTACGGCCCGGCCGGGGCCGAGCCGTTTGCGGCCGGTACGACGAGTTGGGATGACGGGCGCCGGGGCGTGCACGGCCGGCGCGGCCTGTCGGTCGAAGGCCGTGCTGCTCATGACGGCGTCCCTTCTCCGGCGATGGCCTCGGCGGCCACCGGCTCGTAGCGGCGGTCGAACAGGAGGTCCGCGGTGAAGGGCTCCCGGTTCTGCTCCTTGGCGAGCAGGTCGATGGTCTGCTGCTGACGGCGGATGGCGGCGGTCCAGTCCGCGGGAATGTCCGGGTGACCGGCGCGCGCGACGAGATACTCACCGTCCTCGCGGCTCAGCCCCTGGTCCTTGACGTAGTAGCCCGCGACCCATTCCTTCGGGTGCTGGTCGATCCAGATCTGCGCTCGCGCCCAGAAGGTGATGAGCTCCCTGATCGCGGCCGACTTCTGTGCGTCGCTGACGGATTCGGTGAGGGCCCACAGATGGGCGGGGTCGTCGCGCAGCCCGTGTTTGATCGTCGTGCCGCCGTCTTTTCCGTACTTCGTCAGATAGCGCTTGATATTGACGTCCCCAATGGGGGCGGCATCCACTTGCCGGTTTCCGAGCGCCGTGGGATAGACGTCGCCGGTGCTGGCGATTTCCACCAGTTCCACGTCCTCTTGAGTGAGACCGGCCTTGGCCAGGATACGCAGGACCAGGGCGCCCTGGGCCTGTCCCGGGCTGTAGGCGATCTTCTTTCCGCGCAGGTCGGCGAGGGTGGTGATGTCGGCGCCCGGGGCGGTGCCCAACTCGTATATCGGGTTCTCGATGGGGTCCTTGCGGAATTTCGCCGCCACGAGCTTGGTGTCGAGTCCCGTCCAGTGGGCGTTGATCGACGGGATCTCCGCGGCCGAGCAGATGTCGAGCGCGTCGGCCCGGAAGGCCTCGGAGCACTGGGGACCGCCGCTGATATTGGCCCACTTCACCTTGAAGGGCAGCTTGTCGATCTGCCCGGACAGCTCCAGGGCGACCTTGAGATCGGGCGCGCCGACCGTGAGGGTGGTGCCGGGAGAGACCGTGCCCGGGATCTTCTCGGCGGAGACGTCCTTGCTGTCGGCCGTGGACTGCGCGCTGTCCACGCATGAGGTGAGGGCGAAAGGGAGGGCCACAGCGGCCACGATGGTGAGGGGCCGAAATCCGGGCATGCGTATGCGAGGGGTCATGATGGCCTTCACAGAGAATGGAGAAACCGCTCCAGAAAACGGGATGTGACACCGGAGACGGTGAAAGCGAAACCGGAATGGAGACGTGCGGCGCGGGCAGTTGGGTGCAGGTCAGCGACACACCGCGGTGGCGACGCGCATCAGATCGATGGCTCGCCTCTTTCGGAACTGCCGGGGCTTCCGCATGCCGACGAAGCTAGCCGTACGTCAAAAACCGGTCAAGAAGCGGGCATTGGTTTCGCCGCCACTGCAATGACAGCTTCGTCGGCGCGCCATGTATGCGTAACAAATCAGCGTGGCGGGTGCCGGCCGAGCCCTGTCACCGGCGATCGCTCAGGAACCGTACGGGCGTCGATCGGCGCTTTCTCAGACGACCGGCTCGCCGATTCCCAACAGGTTCCCCTCACTGTCACGGAACCAAGCGGCGCGTTCTCCACGTGCGCCCTTGCTCGGGTAGTTGCCTTCGACGTCGGCGATCCCGTCCCTGGTGCGCAACCCAGGTACATCAACCTCTTCGAACACCACACCGCGCCGTTTGAGCTCCGACACGAGGGTGTCGATGTCGTCGACCTCCCACGCCATCTGGGTGAAGGTTCCGGGAGAGGCACCCGTCGACTGGAACACCACGAAGTCCACGCCGCCGCACCGGTACAGCAGCCCACCGGGCCGTTCGTCCACGGGTTCGAGGCCGAGCCGCTGGGCGTAGAACCGGCGTGCCCGGTCCAGGTTCTGGGCGGGAAGTCTGGTCGCCACGCGTGCCCGGGCCAGCAGGCTCCGGTCGTCTGCGTTCATGTCTTCAGTGTGCCGTGGTTCGGTGGCCGAAGGCCTGACCGACCCGACCACGGTTGAGGGCCGACGTGGGTATGCAAGGGTGCTTCAGGCGTCAACTTCCCTTGGCATACGGAGGACTTCGTGCACCTTCTCCCCCGCTCCTTCCCCGGCTGGACCATAGCCGTCTTCGGTGTTCTCGCCGCCGCCATGGGCGCGGTGGGGCTGATCGCCCCGAACGCCCTGCTCACCCTCATGGGCCTTACATCCGTAGCGGGTACGCGCGCGGAGGCGGACCACACTCTGGCCTTTCTCACCGCCTCCTCCATGGCGGCGCTCAACATGGGCGTGTACTACGTGCTGGCCTCGCTCGCCGACTGGAAGGCATTCTTCCGCTGGACCGTCCCCTTCCGCCTGCTCACCTGCACCGTCTTCACTCTCGCTGTGATCAGCGGCCGAGCGCCGACCGCCTTCCTCGGCGTGGGCCTGTGGGAGGGACTCGGTGCTGTGGCGACGGGTGCGGCCCTCCGCTACGAAAGGCAGCGCACCCCCGCCGAGGTCGACGACCCGGCCGCCGCCTGACGCCGGGCGATCCGCCGCAGACCAGCTGCTTGCCGGACGGCGGCAGCATGGCCGTCACGCCTTATGGGTGGCGGCTGCCGCGAACCGCCGACCGGATCCTGGTCCGCGGGTGCGGCACGTCCCTAGCCTCGGGGCATGGCGACCCTGTGGGACCTCATGCACGACTGCATCCCCGACGACCACGCCCGCCAGGTCACTTCGCGCTATTACCTCGACGAAGTCATGAGCGCGCCGGGCGCGCCGGACCAGGTGGTCGACCTGGGGTGCGGGCGGGGCACATCCGCGGCGCTCTTCAAGAGACACGATCCGAAGGTGCGGTGGCTGGGAGTCGACATCCCCCACTCTCCGGAAGCCACACAGCGCAAACCCGGCGGCGACCCGCTGGTCCACTTCGACGGCATCCACCTGCCCTTCGGCTCGGACAGCGTGCCGCTGATCTACTCGCACCAGGTCTTCGAGCATGTCTCGCGCCCGCGGGACCTGCTGGCGGAGGTCGGCCGGGTGCTGCGGCCGGGCGGGCTGTTCATCGGCAGCACGTCCCAGTTCGAGCCGTACCACTCCTTCAGCCTGTGGAACTACACACCGTACGGTTTCCGGGTGCTGGTCGAGGAGGCCGGGCTCGCCCTGGAGGAGATCCGGCCGTCCCTGGACGGGGTGACGCTGATCATGCGGTCCTACCACGGCGAGCGGAAGACGGAATACGGGCGGTACTGGAACGAGGAGTCCCCGCTCAACGCCGAGATCGACAGTTGGGCGAGGCACACGAGGCGGCGGACGGCCCTGGTGAACCTGCGCAAGCTCACCTTCTGCGGACAGTTCGCGTTCCGGGTCACAAAACCCCAGCGTCGGGTCTGAGGCGGACGGGCCCTGGCCGCAGTTCGCCCCAGGGACTCGGATCGTCAGCTGGACACCAGCAGTTCCGTCCAGTTCCGGGCGACGCGCTCCAGTGAGAACTCCTCCCGCACCTGTGTACGGGCCAGCTCCCCGGCGTCCCGCCAGCCCTCCTCCCCCAGCCCGGCCAGCGCGTTCGCCATCGCCTCCGGGTCCTCGTGGATCCACCGCCGGTCGTAGATCTCGTCCGCCCCCGGCCACGGCAGCAGGGCGGGGACGGCGGCGGAGGCCATGCCCTCGGCCGGGGCGAGGTGGAAGCTCTCGTCGTCGCTGGTGGACAGCACATGTCCGATGCGCCTCAGCCAGCTCGCCACGTCTGCCCCGAACTCGTCGAAGACCACCGCTCCCTCAAGCAGCGGCGAGGTCTGCATGCGGCGCAGCACGGCGTCGTAGTGCGCGCGTTCCTCGGGCTTGTTCCAGATCCACCAGTACTCCCAGGGCGGCTTGGACTTGACCGAGAGATGCCAGCGCCGGTCCCGGGCGCGCAGCGCCTCGAGGACGTCGAGGCCGAGGTCGAGGCGTTTGCGGCTGGGCGCGATACCGATCATGCCCAGGCGGAAGCGGGCGCCGGGCACCTTGGGGCGGTCGAGCTGGTCGGTGTCCACCCAGTTCGGGACGACCGTGACCTTCGACTCCGGCCAGCCCGTGTGCTCCAGGGTGCGGCGGGCGTAGTACGAGCTGACGCAGATCACCGTGTCGACCGCGTCGATGTCGATCTGCCGCGGCCAGGCGGCGTCCAGTTCGAAGCGGTGCAGCCGGACGACGAGCCGGCTGCCCGGCCGCTTGTGACGGCTGTACCAGACGGCGGCCGGACCGCACCACTCGACGACCACCACGTCGGCCCACTCGGCGAGTTCCCGGCTCGCGGCCGGGTCGTGGCGGGCGAGCGCCGGCCAGGCGTCGATGCGTACGTCGAGGCCGGGCAACGCGCGGAAGTGGTCGAGGAGCCGGGTGAGGAACTTCAGGTCGTGGCCCGCGACGCCGACCCGCAGCGGCCGCGGCCGGGCGGCCACGGCGGGCGGTGCCGCGGGGAAGGCCTGGTCGAGCTGGGCGCGCCAGCGATCCGCCGCGGCCTGGAGTGTGTACCGGGCGGCCACGTCCCGGCAGCGGGCGGCGGCAGAACGCCTGACCTCCGGCTCGCGCACGGCACGGGCGATCGCCTCCACCGTGTCGTCGAGTCCGGCCCGCCCGGGCACGTACAGCGGATAGTCGTCGCCGAGCAGCGCCTCGTGGGCGGGCGTGCGGTTGAGGACGACGGGCAGTCCGAGTGCGCCGAACTCCAGGACCTTGGTGGACAGTTCGAGGCTCGCATCGAGGACGGGCTCGCGCCAGCCGAGGCCGAGGTCGCAGTCGGCGGCGATGCGCATGGCCTCCTCGCGCGGCTGCCCTCCGTGGTGTTCGACGCCCGGCGTGCCGTCCAGTGCGCGGGCCATGGCGGCGCGGAAGTCCGGGTGGGTCCGGTCGTCGTGGATCTTGTCCCCGACGGTGTGCAGCTCCGCCCGGATGCTCCGTTCGGCGAGCAGGGACGGCAGCCGGGTCATGGGCAGGGTGTTCCACAGGGGTGCGAACTTGCCGGTGTAGACGAGCCGGAAGGGGTCGTGCGGTCGCTCGTGCTCCGGCACCGGGAAGCCGGGCTCGGGCACCGCGGGCGGGCTGAGCACGCACTTGCCGCAGGCCTCGGGCACCCAGGTCTCCAGCAGACAGCGCAACTCCTCGGTCTGGCACAGCAGTCGCTGGGAGGCGTCGGCGATACGGGCGAGCTCCGCGCGGGCCTCCTCGGTCATCTCGGCGGCCGACTGCGGAATGTCGGTCAGATAGGCCCAGATCCGCCCCCCGAAACGGCCGTCCGCGACCACCCGCGCGACCAGTCTGCGGCCACGCAGCACCAGCAGGTCACAGGGCTCGTCCTCGTCGAGCCGGGCGAGCACCTGCGAGGCCTGCACGGGGGACAGCGGCCGGTCGGCCTGCCCGGGCAGCAGCCGTTCCTCGTACGGACGGACCACCGTGACCCCGGGCAGCCCGGCCAGCGGATCGATCAACCGCTCGGTGCGCACGGGCGCCTTGAGGACGAGCCTGGTCCCACAGCCCGCCCGCGACAGCGCCTGCACCGTCGACTGGGCCCACACCGCGGAGCCGTCGATGAGATTGAGGTCGACATCGCCGTAGACGATGGCGTTCAGCGTCCGGCTCACGATGGCTCCTTCCCGCACCAGGCGAACAGGCGGTGCCCCTGTCGCGCCCACAGCTCGGGCGGCACACCGGATGTCAGCAGTGACCGGCGCACCAGCAGAGGGTGCAGTTCGGGTACGAAGGTGTAGTCGTCGGCGGCGAGTGTGCTGCCCACGGCGTCGGCGCCGGAGTACTCCTGCGCGCACATCAGGTCGAGCAGCAGCGTGCCGGGGCGGTCCTCGGCCGGGTCCGTCCAGTCGGCCACCCACGGTGCGAGGGGCTCGCCGGTGCGTACGGTCACGCCGGCGGCGGTGAGTTCGTCGAGTCCGGTGGGATCGGGGACGACGACCTCGGCCGGCCGGTGCATCTGGCCGAGCACCTGGGCGACGAGCCGGGCGATGTCGGCCCGGTCCCGGGGGGCGGCCAGCACGCAGATGCGGCGTTCGTCCAGCGGATCGGGGGCGCCGATCCGTCGGGCCAGCTCCGACAGGCGGACGCGGGTGCTGTCCGTCCGGAACACCTCGCGCAGTCGCTGTCTGCCGTCCGCGGCCGGGTCCAGGCTCGCGAGCCGCACACCGGTGTCGGTGTCGAGGACGGCGTCCCAGGCGAGCCGCGCGAGTCCGGGGGCCGCCGATGCCGGTCCGTCGCGCCACAGCACGCAGGAGCGGCCCGACGCCCTCGCTTCGGTGAGCAGTTCGGCCAGCTTGCGGTCCAGGTCGGGGGCGAGTCCGGTGCCCGTGAGCGACCAGGGCCCGTCGCCCGTGCAGGCGCTGAGCTGGACTACCAGGGCGTCCGGGTCGGTGCGCTGCACGATCAGCCGCCCGTCGTGCGGGAGCACCCGGTTGACCACGGCGTCCGCCGCGAAGCCGGCGGCGGTGGAGTCGGTGAGCACGCCCGCGATCACCAACCGGTCGCGGGGTGTGGAGGCGAACGCGCGGTGGGCGAGGTGGAGCCTCCCGTCCGGTGCCGCCTCCCGCGCCGCCTCCGGCGCGGTGTGCGGGGGCGCGGGACGTGTGCGGGCCCGCCCCCGCCACAGGCCGTACAACTCCCGTGGCAGCCGTGCCGCCCCGCGCCGGGGCGACCGCGCCGCCGACACCAGCGCCCTGCCCACCCGCAGCGAGGTCGAGCCCTCCAGCATGGCCACGCGTGCCTCGAGCACGCCGATGCGTTCCCGGGCGCCGCGCAGCGTGGCCGCCAGTTGCTCCTTCTCCCGTACGGCGGCGGCGAGCCGCTCGGCGAGCCCGTCCTGGTGGGCAGGACCCCGGGCGCCTTCCGCCTCCTCGAGGGTGTGTTCCAGGTCCAGCATCCGGGCCCGCAGCGACCGTGAGACCAGGTCGGCGAGGACGTACTCGTCGGCGATCCGCAGCGCGGTGGCGAAGCCCTCCGACGGGACGGGACGGCCGAACCAGTCGTACGGCGGCAGGAGTTCGTCGGTGCGGGCGAACACCGCACCCGCGTGCAGGTGCACGTAGTCCAGCGGTGCGGCGCGCAGCACCTGGCAGTGGTGGGCCACCAGAGCCTCGAGGATCCGGTGGTAGGGCAGTTCGGGCCCTCGGTGGCCGAAGACGATCAGGCCGCGGCCGCCGGGGCGCATGCGTTGCAGTACGGCGAGACAGTCGGCCTCGGTGCCGTGCAGCTCGGGATCGGGGCCGTAGGACAGAAGTACCAACTCCCCCTCCCCCACGGTCCGTTCGCCATGGTGCAGGGCGACACCATCGGGGAGGTGGAGGTAGGGCTCCAGGTTGAGCCCGCCGTCGGTCGCGTCCACGACGGTGGTGACGCCGTCGAGGTGGGGGTGGAGCAGATCGGTCAGGCGCATCAGCGGGTCCTTGTGAAGACGTGGAAGCCGACCTCGTTCTCGCGGAAGCCGTACGGGGTGAACAGGGTGTGTCGCAGGCCGAGGCGTTCGAGCTCGTCGGCGTACTCGGCGGTCGGGCGGTGCAGGATGTAGTCGCCGCGGGGTCTGCGTGTCCCGGTGTCCTCGTCGGTGAGGATCAGCCGTCCGGTGATCCTCACCAGGGAGGCGAGGTTGCGCAGGCCCGCCGCCCACTCCTGGTCGTCGAGGACATGGAAGAGGACGTCGACGCAGAGCACGACGTCGTACGGCCAGGGGCTGCGCCACTCGTCCAGGGCGGCGACGGCGTAGCGCGGACCGCCGCCCTCGGCGCGGGCGTGCGCGACGGCCTCCTCGCTCGCGTCGAAGGCGTCGACGCGGTGTCCGCACCGGGCCAGGGCGCGGGCGAAGTGTCCCTTGCCGCAGCCCGCGTCGAGCACGAACAGCGGGGCCGACTCGTCGGCCAGGTCGCCGATCAGGGGGAGCAGGGTGCCGAGCCGCAGCGCGTAGAAGATCTCGTTGCCCGCGCGGTCCAGACCGATGTGCCCGCCGGATGCGAGGTCGTCGTGCGCGCGGTGGCGGCTGTCCCAGTAGGTGCGCGTGCGGTCAGACATGGTGGTCCAGCCAGCGGGTGACGACGGCGGCGATCCGGGCGCCCGCCCGTCCGTCCCAGAGCGGGGGGCCCTCTTCGGGTGCCGGCTGCCCGCCGTCCAGCACCTTGCGCAGGGCGGGCACCAGCTCGCGGTGTCCGACGAGCCGGTTGGTGCCATGGGTCAGCGTGACCGGGCGCTCCGTCGTGGTGCGCAGGGTCAGGCAGGGCACGCCCAGGACGGTGGTCTCCTCCTGTACGCCGCCCGAGTCGGTGATCACAGCGGCGGCTCCACGCACCAGGCTCATGAACTCGACGTAGCCGAGCGGTTCGAGGATGTGGACGCCCGGTGCGCCGTCGAGGCCCGCGGCGCCGAGTGCCGCCCGGCCCCGCGGGTGCAGTGGCACGGCGAGGTCGACGAGCCGGGCCGCCTCGGTCAGGGCGCGGGCGGCCGCCTTGGCCGCCTCGGGGTCGTCGACGTTGGCGGGACGGTGCAGCGTGACCACGCCGTAGGTCTCGGGCAGCCCGCACGCGGCACGGGCGGCGGCCGGATCGAAGTGGTCCAGATGGCTGAGCAGGGTGTCGATCATGGGGTTGCCGACGAGATGGACGCGACCGGGGTCGGTGCCCTCCCGGGCGAGATGGCCGACCGCCTCGGGGCTGGTGACGAACAGCAGCTCGGCCAGCTGGTCGACCAGACGCCGGTTGATCTCCTCCGGCATAGCCATGTCGAAGCTGCGCAGGCCGGCCTCCACATGGGCGACGGGCATCCCCAGCTTGGCGGCGACGAGGGCGGCGGCGAGCGTCGAGTTGACGTCTCCGTACACCATCACGAGGGCGGGATCCCGCGCGGACAGCTCGCCCTCCAGGGCGATGAGCAGGTCGGCCGTCTGCCGGGCGTGGCTACCGGAGCCGACGCCGAGATCGGTGTCCGGTTCGGGCAGACCGAGTTGCCGGAAGAAGATGTCCGACATCCGTTCGTCGTAGTGCTGACCGGTGTGCACGAGGACCTGGTCGCAGCCCGCCGTGCGCAGCGCGGCGACGACCGGCGCGGCCTTGACGAAGTTCGGTCGGGTGCCGACGACGTGGAGTACGCGGCCGTTCATGTCGTACGTTCTCCGCTCTTTCCGCCTAATGTGGCGGCATGTCGTGCCATATCCCCCGTGCACTCAGTCTGGCCGCATCCGTGGCGTGGGGCGAACTGCGCCACGACCCCGTCCGGGCGGCGCTGCTCGGGGTACGGCTGCTGCCGCCGCCCGTGCGGCGCCGGGTACTGCCGCTCGAACGGCGGCTCGCGACCCGCGCCCGGACGGCCGGGCCGACCGCTGCTCCGTCCGGGGGGCGGGTGCCCGCCCCGCCCGCCCGTACGGTCCGGCCCGTGCCGGGTCGGGTGCTTCATCTGGTGACCAACGGGTTGCCGTTCAAGCACGCCGGCTACACCGTGCGCACCCAGAAGATCGCCGAGGCGCAGCGGGCGGCCGGACTCGATCCGCACGTCGTGACGCGCATCGGCTTCCCGGTGGCGCAGGGGGTGCTGGACGTCGGCCCGCTGCAGACGGTGGGCGGCGTGCCGCAGCACCGGCTGCTGCCGCCATGGCTGCCGTACGGGCAGGCCGCGGTGCTGGCCCGCAACGCCGAGCTGGCGGGCCGGCTGGTGGAGCGGCTCAGGCCCGCCGTGCTGCACCCGGCCACCGACCACGGCAACGGGCGGGTGGCGCTGGCCCTGCGCGAGGCCTACGGGCTGCCGGTGGTCTACGAGGTGCGCGGCTTCCTGGAGGACACCTGGCTGACGCAGGCCCCGGGGCGGACCTGTGACGACCCGACGTACCGGGCCCGGCGCGACCTGGAGACGCACTGCATGCGCGAGGCGGACATGGTGCTGACGCTGGGCGCGGCGATGAAGGCGGAGATCGTGGCGCGCGGGGTGCCCGAGGAGCGGGTCCTGATCGTGCCGAATGCGGTGGACGAGGAGTTCCTGGCCCCGCTGCCGGACGGGGCGCCGCTGCGGGCCCGGCTCGGCATCGCGCCGGACGATCTCGTCGTCGGCACGGTCAGCAGTCTTACTCCACACGAGGGAATCGGCACATTGCTCCATGCGGGTGCCGAGCTGAGGCGTCGCGGCGTGCCGCTGCGGCTGCTGATCGTGGGTGACGGGCCGGAGCGCGCGGCGCTGCAGCGGCTGGCCGGCCGGCTCGGTCTTGCCGACGGGACGGCCCTGTTCACCGGTCGGGTGCCGCATGCCCGAGTGCGGGATTTCCATGCGGTGCTGGACGTGTTCGCGGTGCCGCGCACCGATGAGCGCGTCTGCCGGCTGGTGACGCCGCTCAAGCCGGTCGAGGCGATGGCGAGCGGCCTGCCGGTGGCCGCCAGTGATCTCCCGGCACTCAGAGAGCTGGTCAAGCCGGGAGTCACGGGACAGCTCATTCCGGATGGATCTCCACAGGCTTGGGCAGAAGTAATCGAAATCCTCCTTTACAGTCGAAAGCGGTCCGAATGGGGAGCGGCCGCACGCGAGATCGTCGCGCGCGACCGCACCTGGACGCGGGTCGCCTCGACGACCCGCGAGGCGTACCGCGCCCTCGGCTGCCTCTGAGGCACGAGCCCGGACCGTCCACAACCTCAGATCCGTGTCCACCGCGGGGCGAGGAGAATCCCTATGCAGGGCGACCAGACCGAACCGCTCGGGGACGAGAGCGAACAGCTCGGGGAAGTTCACCAGGCCGGCACCGTCGAACTCGCGGTGATCGGGCTCGGCTACGTCGGGCTGCCGCTCGCGCGGGAGGCGGCGACGGTCGGCCTGAGAGTCGTGGGTCTCGACCGGGACCCCCGCGTGGTGGCGGGGCTCAACGCCGGACGCTCCCACATCGACGACGTGTCCGACGACGACGTCCGCCGGATGCTGGCGGCTGGCTTCACCGCGTCCACCGACGACGGCTGCCTGGCCCGCGCCCAGACCGTGGTGATCTGCGTGCCGACCCCGCTCAACGGGGACGGCGGGCCCGATCTCAGCGCCGTCACGGCCGCCGTCCACGCGGTGGCGGGCCGGCTGCGGCCCGGACAGCTCGTCGTCCTGGAGTCCACCACCTATCCGGGCACCACCGAAGAAGTCGTACGACCGCTGCTGGAAGGGGCGTCCGGGCTGCGGGCCGGAGCGGACTTCGCCCTCGCCTTCTCGCCGGAGCGCATCGACCCCGGCACCACCGGGCACGGGCTGCGCGACACACCCAAGGTGGTCGGCGGCTGCACCCCGTCGTGCGCGGCGCGCGCGGCCGCCTTCTACGGCAAGCTCGTCGACACGGTCGTCCAGGCGAAGGGCACCCGCGAGGCCGAGATGGCCAAGCTGCTGGAGAACACCTACCGGCACGTGAACATCGCCCTCGTCAACGAACTCGCCGTCATCAGCCATGAGCTGGGCGTCGACCTGTGGGACGCGATCCGCTGCGCGAGCACCAAGCCGTTCGGCTTCCAGGCGTTCCGGCCGGGCGCCGGAGTCGGCGGACACTGCATTCCCATCGACCCGAACTACCTGTCGTACAAGGTGCGTTCCTCGCTCGGCTACGAGTTCCGGTTCGTCGAACTGGCCCAGGAGATCAACCGGCGGATGCCGGAGTACGTCGTACGCCGCGCCCAGGACCTCCTCAACACCGCCGGCCGGCCCCTGCACGGCTCCCGCGTGCTGCTGCTCGGGGTCACCTACAAGCCCGACGTCGCCGACCAGCGGGAGACCCCGGCCGTGCCGGTGGCCCGGCTGTTGCGGCAGCGGAAGGCCGAGGTCTCGTTCCACGACCCCCATGTCCGCGAGTGGAGCGTCGACGACGTGCCCGTCCCCCGCGTCGACGACCTGATGGCCGCCCTGCGCGACCACGACCTGACCATCCTGCTCCAGGACCACTCCTCCTACGACCTGCCCGCCCTCTCCGACGCGGCCCGCCTGCTGTTCGACACCCGGGGGCGGATATTCCGGCCCGGGGTCGAGGTGCTGTAGCGGGCCCTGTCCGAGCGCGGAGCCGAAAGGTGCTGCTCTGATGCGGATACTCGTGGTCACCGTCGTCCACCATCCCGAGGATGCGCGGATACTGCACCGGGAGATCGCCGCCCTGACGGAGCGCGGCCACCGGGTCGTGTACGCCGCGCCGTTCACCGCCCGCGGGGTGGAACCACGCCCGGATGTCGAGGGCGTGGACCTCCCCCGAGCCGCCGGACGCGACCGCCGGGCGGCGCTGCGCGCGGCGCGTGCCCTGCTGGCCGAGCGCGGACCGGAGGCGGACGTGGTGCTGCTGCACGACCCGGAACTGCTGCTCGCCCTGCCCGGCACACTGCGCCGGTGGCGGCGCGGCGGCCGGGCCCCGGTGACCGTGTGGGACGTGCACGAGGACACGGCGGCGGCACTGGCGATGAAGCGCTGGGTTCCGGCGGCCCTGCGACCGCCGCTGAAGGTGGCGGTACGGGCGGCGGAGCGTCTGGCCGAGCGGCACGTGCGGCTGCTGCTCGCCGAGGACGCCTACCAGGCGCGTTTCCGCCGGCCGCATCCCGTCGTACCGAACCTCGCGACCGTACCGCCCGAGCCGCCGGAGCCGCCCGGCACGGACCGGGTCGTCTATCTGGGGCATCTGTCCCGGGCACGCGGCGCGCTCGACCTCATCGAGACGGCCAGGCTGCTCGGGCCGGACGTACGGGTCGAGGTGACGGGGGCGGCCGACCACGACGTGCAAGGCGCGCTCACCGAGGCCGACCGCGACGGCGTCCTGCGCTGGCACGGCTACCTGCCCAACGACCGTGCCCTCGCCCTGCTCTCCGGCGCCCTGGCCGGCCTGTCCCTCCTGCACGACCAGCCCAACTACCGTCACTCACGGCCCACCAAGGTCGTCGAGTACATGGCCCACGGCGTCCCCGTCGTGACCACACCGATTCCCCTGGCGGCCGGCCTGGTGCTGCAGCACCGCTGCGGCCTCCTCGTCCCGTACGAGAACCCGGCGGCAACCGCGGACGCGGTACGGCGGCTGCGCGCGGACGCGCAGCTGCGCCTGGGCACCGCCGAACGCGGCCGCGCAGCGGCGCTGGCCGAGCTCGACTGGACCGAGCGGGCAGCCGAGTTCACGGGCCGACTGGAGACATGGGCGAAGGAGGCGACCGCCGACCGGGACACACGCCCGCCTGCGGTCGCCGCGGAGGGCACGGCTCGTCCCGCCTGACAGCGTCGTCACCCGGCATACGCGCAGGTCCACGCCGACATTCCCTGCAGGGCCGCCAGGCGTTTGGCCACAATGATCTGCTCTTTGCGAGTGGCCAGGTCGGCACGCGGGGCGTACTTCAGACCGCCGGCCGCAACCCAACTCGACTGCCTGAACTGCAGGCCGCCGTAATGGCCGTTTCCGGTGTTCGCCTTCCAGTTGCCCCCGGACTCGCAAGCGGCGATGGCGTCCCAGTCGGCCCCGGACCGAATGGACGGCACGGCCTCCGCTCTGGTTGTGATGCCCAGTAAAACGGCGGCCGTCACAACGACGAGTGCGGTACCCGCCCTGGGGCGGCGGCAGTTGCGAGCGTTGATCAGTTCAGCGTTTCGCGATGAGATCATATGCAGACTGTCGCACCACGTGACGGAGAGTCCCGGCGTGCGACACGGGTTCGTACGCCAGACGGCCTCAGTCGGGACGTCGACGGACTCACCGCGCCGACGTGGCCGGTCCGGACCACACGGCCCTTCGGAGACCACGGTCGAAACGGTTGTCGGCACCCACCCTCCGAGCGACGATGTCCCCAGCCCATCGTCCCGTGGGAGGCCACGTTGACCGATCATCCGTGGGTGGCCCTGGAACCAGGGGCCGACCCTGCCGAGCGCGTCCGCATCCTGCAACGGGCCCACGAGACTTTCACCGAGGTCGGCACGGTCCCGCGGCCGGTGCGTGGCGTAGTGGCCGACTCATGGCGTCGCTCGGTGCGGGCCGGCGTCAGGCCGGACGACACCGCGAGCATCGAACTGACGGACAGTGACCTCGGTGCCTACCGGGCCGAGCATCCTCTGGCACGCGTGATGCCGCTGTTCCGGGAGCTCATGGGAACATTCGCCTCCGACGGTCGGCATCTCCTCGCGGTGTGCGACGTACACGGCAGGCTGCTGTGGGTCGAGGGCCATGAATCGACCCGGAGACAGGCGGGGCAGATGAACTTCGTGCCGGGTGCGCGGTGGGCGGAGAGCGCCGTCGGAACGAACGCGCCGGGCACGGCGGTCGCCATGAACCGCCCGGTACAGGTGTTCGCAGCCGAGCACTTCACCCGGCGCGTGCAGCCGTGGACCTGCGCGGCCGCCCCCGTGCACGACCCGCGCACGGGGCGAGTGCTCGGCGCCGTGGACATCACCGGCGGGGACGGCCTCGCGCACCCGCACAGCCTGGGCTTCGTCCAGGCCGTGGCACGAGCGGCGGAGTCCCAGCTGGCGCTGCTCGCCCCGGAACGGCCAGGCGCCCGCGGGCCAGAACTGGCCGTACTGGGCCGCGACGAGGCGCTGTTGACGACAGGCGGCCGGAGGATCCGGCTCAGCCGTCGGCACAGCGAGATCCTCGTCCTGCTCTCCCGCCACCCGGAAGGCCTGACCGGCCAGGAGCTGCTCTGTGCCCTGTACGAGGACGAGTCCGTGACGCCGGTGACGCTGCGCGCCGAACTCGCCCGGCTACGTCAGGTGCTCGGCCCCGAACTGCTGGCGTCACGCCCGTACCGGCTCACGACACCCCTCGAATCGGACGTCGCCGTCGTCGAACGTCAGCTGGCGGCCGGCGCGGTCACCTACGCCCTGACGGCCTATGCAGGTCCGCTCCTCCCCGCCTCTCAGGCGCCGGCGGTGGTACGGCACAGGCGACGTCTCGCCGACGGCCTGCGCGCGGCACTGATCGCCCGCCGCGATCCCGACCTGCTGGCCAACTGGGCCCACGCGCCCTGGGGCGAGGACGACCTCGACGTGTGGCGGGCGCTGGCCACGGCCCGCCCGACTGCGGCGGTCCGGGCCCGCGTGTCCGCACTTGAATCGGAGCTGGCAGCGCCCAACGGCTGGGAAAACTCCTAGAAACCGGCGAACAGCCCCGGGTCCCTCTTCGCGGATCTGCACCCCGGGTGCCGGTCGTGAGTAACACTCCACGCAGCACAGCCGCAACGTGGATGCAACGTCCGCTCTCCTAGCCTCCGGCGCAGAGCTGCCCAACGGCGGGCAGCGCTGCTGAAGGAGGCCAGTCCAGCATGACCCGTTACGCGGCGCCCGGAAGCGAGGGCGCGATCGTCTCCTACCAGTCGCGCTACGACCACTTCATCGGCGGGGAGTACGTACCCCCGGTCAAGGGTCAGTACTTCGAGAACCCGAGTCCGGTGAACGGGCAACCGTTCACCGAGGTGGCGCGCGGCACCGCGGAGGACGTCGAGGCGGCGCTCGACGCGGCGCATGCGGCCGCGCCCGGCTGGGGCCGTCTGTCGGCGACCGAGCGATCCGACATCCTGCTGAAGATCGCCGACCGCATGGAGGCCCACCTGGAGCCGCTGGCAGTCGCGGAGAGCTGGGAGAACGGCAAGCCCGTACGGGAGACCCTCGCGGCCGACATCCCGCTGGCCATCGACCACTTCCGCTACTTCGCCGGCGCCGTGCGCGCTCAGGAGGGCTCGCTCAGCGAGGTCGACGACGACACGGTCGCCTACCACTTCCACGAGCCGCTGGGCGTGGTCGCCCAGATCATCCCGTGGAACTTCCCCATTCTGATGGCGGCGTGGAAGCTCGCGCCCGCCCTCGCCGCAGGCAACGCGGTCGTCCTCAAGCCCGCCGAGCAGACCCCGGTCTCCATCCACTACTGGCTGAGCCTGGTCGCCGACCTGCTCCCACCGGGCGTGCTGAACATCGTCAACGGCTTCGGCCCCGAGGCCGGAAAGCCGCTCGCGTCCAGCCCCCGGGTGGCGAAGGTCGCCTTCACCGGCGAGACGTCCACGGGACGGCTGATCATGCAGTACGCGGCGGAGAACCTGAAGCCGGTCACGCTGGAGCTGGGCGGCAAGTCGCCGAACATCTTCTTCGACGACGTGTGGGAGAAGGACGACGAGCTGCGCGACAAGGCCCTCGAAGGGTTCACGATGTTCGCGCTGAACCAGGGCGAGGTGTGCACATGCCCCTCCCGCGGCTTGATCCAGCGCGGCAACTACCCGGACTTCCTGGCCGCGGCGGTCGCCCGCACCGAGCTGATCAAGCCCGGGCACCCGCTCGACACCGACACGATGATCGGCGCCCAGGCGTCCGGTGACCAGCTGGCGAAGATCCTCTCCTACATCGACATCGGCAGGCAGGAAGGCGCCCGGGTGCTCACGGGCGGTGAACGCGCCGAGTACGACGGCGACTTGAAGGGCGGCTACTACGTGCAGCCGACCATCTTCGAAGGCGACAACCGCATGCGGGTCTTCCAGGAGGAGATCTTCGGGCCCGTCGTGTCGGTGGCCTCGTTCGACGACTTCGACGATGCGATCAAGATCGCCAACGACACGTCGTACGGCCTCGGGGCGGGCGTGTGGACCCGCGACATCAACACGGCCTACCGCGCGGGCCGGGCCATCCAGGCAGGCCGCGTCTGGACCAACTGCTACCACGCCTACCCCGCGCACGCCGCGTTCGGCGGGTACAAGCAGTCCGGGATCGGCCGGGAGACGCACAAGATGATGCTCGACCACTATCAGCAGACGAAGAATCTGCTGGTGAGCTACTCGCCGAAGAAGCTGGGATTCTTCTAGACGCACGAAAAAGGGCGCCTGACCTGGCCTTTTACCCGTCAGGCGCCTGTCGCCCCGCCGATTCACGGCTGGGCTCGGTTTGCACACTAACTCCCAATTCCTCCCACGGCTATACCGTCCCTGACCAGTACTTCCGGACCAGTCACGGACCAGAATCCTTGAATCAGCCCTCAGATGCCGCGCCCTGGCTGACGCGCCCCCACTCCTGCATGGACTGCTCGATGAGGCGGTTCGCCTGTTCTCGCACCCCGCCGAGGAACTTGGCGTAGTGACGGAAGAGAACCTCGATGCTCTGGCCGGCGCGGCGAGCGCATTCGGCTGGATCCACACCGGAGTAGAGCCAGAACGAGATCCCGGCATGCCGGAGGTCGTACGGCCGTTTGGCCAGGCCCGATGTGCGCTCCGTCCGAGTCAGAGCGCGTTCCCGCGCCCGCGCCCACGCCCACGCCCACGCCCACGCCCACGTCGTACCGTACGCCGCAGCGTCCACGTAGTTGCCAGCTTCGTTACGGAACACTCGGCCGTCAGGTGCCACGCCGAAGCGGTCAAGATGAGCCCGCAACATGCGTACGAACTGCGGCGGGATCGGGACAGGACGCGTCGCGGTTGCCGCACGGCGCTTGAGCGAATGCACCTCGTGCACCTTCCCGTCGTCAGTCCACTCCTTGCCAGACGTGACGACCCCGCCCGAGAGGTTGAGCATCCCCCACCCGGTCCTCGGCAAGTGGCATTGCTCGATACGGAGGTGGATAACTTCTGCAGGCCGCTCGATGTCCGATCCGGACAACGAAGGCCACTCCGGGTACCGCATCGACCAGATCGCCGCGCTCGCCGACGCCTCGCTGACCCGCTACCGGCCCAACGTGGTGACGCTGCACATCGGTACCAACGACCTCCAAGGAGCCTCCGAGGTCGACAGCGCCATCGCCCGGCTGAGGTCGCTGGTCAACCAGATCACCGCCGACGTCCCCGACGCCACCGTCCTCGTCGCCTCCCTGGTCGTGTCCACCAGCAGCTCGGAGGAGCGGTTCCGGGGCACGTACAACCAGGCCACCCGGCAAATCGTCAGCGACGCGCAGGCCGCGGGCAAACGCGTCGCGTTCGTCGACATGAGCAGTCTGACCACGGCCGACCTGGCCGACCCCCTGCATCCCAACGACTCGGGCTACCAGAAGATGGCCGACGCCTTCCACCGTGGTGTCCAGTCCGCGGACAGCGCCGGGTGGCTGAAGAACCCCGCCCCCGCCCCCGCCCGCGTGCAGTCCGGCATCGCCGGCAAGTGCATGGACGTCAACGGTGCCGGCACCGCCGACGGGACCGCCGTCCAGACGTGGA